>NZWE01000012.1 GCA_002697535.1 Actinomycetota bacterium
TACAGCAAAAAACAAGCTTGCNCCTACCAAGCAAAGCGATGGTACAGCAAAAAACAAGCTTGCGCCTACCAAGCAAAGCGATGGTATAGCAGTAAAACCCCTTCAGCAAGGACCAGCGAAAAATAGTGATAGGTGGTCATATTTTGGAGCGTGGACTCCCGTGAGCCCGAAGCATCAGCNAAGGGTGTGGAGTCGAGTTCCAAAATATGGCCGCATAGCGCTATTTTTCGCTGGTCCGTAGTAATAGGGAGTGTTGTTGGATGCCCTTTACCCATGGAAGCTGAACCAACTCCCCCACCCCAGCACTCTTAACCAGCTTATTATCCACATCCCAAAGCATGGACGCTTCAACCGTCAGAGATTCCACCTTTGGGTGTAACACCTCAAACCGTTCGCCTAATTTAATAGCTTGTTTTAATAAAATAGTAATCCGTTTTTTGGCGACTACATCGAGCACTTGGCCGATAACATGTTGAGAATCCTGAGCTTGATGAGCGACTTTTTTAAAGCGACGTTTATCGGTTTGATTCATACGAAAGAAACCGGGTTTTAAGGGTCTTGGGGCACTATCTTTAATAGTTGCAAACAGCTTTTCGGCTAATTCAAGATTGGGATTAGGGTCACAAAGATTTTGGTAAGCGGTAATACAAGATTGCCAATATTGTTTATCTTGACCGCGAGTATCGATAATCCAGCCTGACAGGTTACAATCTTTAAGTTCATCGGTATCATTTAGTAGAGATCGATCAAAGTAAGCGAACATAAAATGGCCGTGAGGGTTATCTAGAAAAGTAAAACGTCTACCGGGATAATCTTCATCTTCGGCTAGAAGATGGATTTGTTTTGAGTGATTGGGAGAATCGTTGGTTAGACTTGATAGGAACCGCCGTTGAGAGTATTGAATGAGGCAATGACCGTGCACGACAATTTCTAGCGGTGTGTTTGTTTTAGTTTGGATGAGAGATATATCGGTATGAGGNAGATCCATACTAAGGGTTTGGCGGGNAGCGTGATTACTAATTTCGGCTACACTGAGATAACTTGAGTTTCCCATTTGAGCGTGATAGATGGTTGGGCATTGTTTGGAGAAATGGTAGAGCAGACCGACATCTTGGACGCGGACAAAGTTAACGGGATTTGATTGGATGAGAGCTGAGAGTTGGTTAATGAGAGGTAGATGATTTTGGTGAGTGAGGATATCACAGTTAATAGATAAGGTGATGTGAGGGTATGTATTTTTACAGTAAGTGATAAGGGTATTGAGAGAGTCAATGGTATCAGACGGTTTGGGTGGTATAAAAGAACAGAGCGAAATTGAAGGGTGATCGAGGATTAGATGATCCGCACCGGCATTGATAGCAAGATCAGCCTCGGTTTGAGATGCGCAGTAGGTTATGATGTCTGGTTTTTTTAGCATGATCATGATGGTATCATAACAAGTAGGAGGCAACCACTATGATAACAGGTATCTTTATAGGTAATGAATTATGTGATGGACGTGTTGTTAATACGAATCAGCAAACGATTGCGAAAGTATTGTATGATCATGGCTTTTATTTAGATCAATCGTTAATTGTGGGTGATAAGCTTGATCGGTTAGTTGACACAGTTCGAGAGACGCTTCAAAAATCAAAAATTATTATTACGACGGGAGGGTTAGGTCCGACAGAAGATGACCGGACAACGGTTGCCATTGCCAAAGCCTGTAATTTAGATTTAGTAAGAGACGAAAGGGTATTGGAGGGGATTCGAGCGTATTTTGAGCAAACACATCGGGTGATGCCGGAGGAAAATGCTAAGCAAGCTGATTTTCCGGTTGGAGCGACAGCAATACGTAACCCTAGAGGAACTGCACCTGGTTTTTATTTAGATTATGAGGGGGTACATATTTTTGCCTGTCCGGGAGTACCAGATGAGATGGAACCCATGTTAGAAGAGATGATTATTCCGACATTGTTAGCAAAGGTAGCAGATTTACGGGAAGGATATGTAAGCAAACTATATAATTGTACGGGAGTTGGAGAATCTCATTGTGCGCAACGGTTAAAGGATTGTTACCCGTTACCTGAAGGGATATCGATTGGGTTTCAGGCAAAACCCAATTTAATACAAATTAGGGTTCAGTCAATGTTAGGTAAATCAGATACTGTATTTGACGAGATATGTAAGATGGTTGATAGTCGGTTAAAGGATATTTGTTTTTCTCATGATGATTTTGATAGTTTAGAAGATGTTGTGATTAAGCAATGTCAGGAAAAAGGGCTAACAATCGCGTGTGCGGAATCATGTACAGGGGGTTTGTTAAGCAGTCGATTAATTTCTATTGCGGGTGCATCGGATGTATGTCATGTAAATGTAGTGACGTATTCGGATGATGCTAAATGTGATTGGTTGGGCGTTGATAAAGCTATTATTGAGGATTATGGAGCAGTGAGTAGTGAAACGGTGGAAGAGATGGCACGTTGTTTACGGGCAAAAACAGATGTTGATATAGCGATCAGTGTTTCTGGTATTGCGGGCCCTAGTGGTGGTACGGAAGATAAACCGGTGGGAACGGTTTATTTTGGCGTTGCTACAAAAGCAGAGACAACAACGCATCATCGGTTATTGTTAGGTTCGCGAGAATTTGTACAAAAAAAGGCTAGTCAGTATGCCTTACACTGTTTATTTCAAGTAATCCAATTAATGCGTTGAAACTTGTTTAACAAGTAACGATAAGGGTTCGATTGGGTTTTGGGTTGTTAGTTTAATAATGGAATTAGGTTTTGCTTTTTGTAGTGGGTTATTTTGGATATCGGTATAATTGGAAAAAGAGATGGGTTGAAAGGGTTTATTGGGTGTTAATAGTAGGAGTTTGTCTGAGTTAGTAAAATCGGATTTAATGGAACAGATCCAATTCCCATTTTGATCGGTGGTATGAACGAGACCGATATATTGAACATTTTTTTGGTAATGAGAGAATTGAGTGTTAAGGGATGAACCGTGAGGTCTATGTTCTAAGCCACCGGTACTGAATGTTCGGTTAGATACGGCTGATAATTGAGTTTTTAGAGTTGTTAGGTATGTGGTATCGAGGGGTTGATTTTGTGTGAGTTTTAGGTGACAGTAATCGATTGCGTTTCGGTATGCGGATACTGCGTTTGCAACGTAGAGGTTTGATTTCATACGGCCTTCAATTTTAACGGATTCGATATTGGCTTTAATGATATTAGGTAGTGTATCGATTCCCATGAGATCTTTGGCGTTCATGATATGAGTACGTTGTTGTTTTGAACCTGAATCAGGATCAATGAGCTGATAAGTATGACGACAACTTTGGACACAACCGCCACGATTCGAATCTCTTCCTGCAGAGTAATTAGAGATAACACATTTTCCGGAATAGCTGGCACACATGGCACCGTGAACAAAGATTTCGAGTTCGGTATTACAGGTTTTTTTAATTTCAATACAATCATTGATAGACACTTCTCTGGCTAGAATAACGCGAGATGCTCCTAAATCTTTGTAATATTGACAGGCAAAGGTATTGGTAGCACTGGCTTGAGTTGATACATGAAGAGGGATTGAGGTATAGGTTTTTACGAGTTTCATGACACCAATATCGGAAACAATTAGGGCGTGAGGCTGTAAGGTTTCGAGTATTTTGAGATAAGCTTTAATNGGTTCGATATCGCTATTATGAGCGAAAGCATTTAGGACAACATAGACTAATTTGTTATGTTTATTGGCGTAAGTGATAAGATTTTTGAGTTCAGAATCTGACAGATTATCAGCATATTTTCGTAAACCAAATACGGTACCACCAACGTAAACGGCATCAGCGCCATAATGAAACGCAATCATGGCCTTTTCGTAATTTCCGGCAGGAGCTAATAGTTCTGGTTTTTTTAACATAATGAGTATGGTAAGCATTATTTGTGGGGACGTAAAGGTGATATGCTATGTTTACGTCACTATATTTTTCTGTACCTACTCCGTAATTATTTGTCCTTGCCAATCTTTTTTGTAGGATTTTCAACCTTTCCCTTCCCCTTTTTTATACATTCTCATCATCCCTATCTGATTATAATAGTTAAAGGATATAGGTATAGTTTAAACTCATATTTCTATCAAAATATAGAATAGGGGGAGCATCAGGTAGTTATTAGAGCTCTTCTTTAAAAAGTAACTTTTCTAATGGGTCTACATATGGCTGATTTTGTGAATTTTTTACTGAACCTATTTTCTCTGCAAATTGATCATAAAAATAACCCGTAATACCCTTTATAGTTCCACACATCCATTCTGTTGTATTATGAAGTGGTACATGATATTCACGCAAAACTGGAATAGATGTAGAGCATAGCTCAAAACAAGTTGATTTCTTGTTACAACCAGCTAAAACATTTTCTGAAACATGCCTTAAAAAAATATAGATTTCAACTGGCTGGTATCCCCCATCATAATTTGGATTACACACTGCTTGCACTCTACTTTTTTCTTCGGAGCGAGAAACCTGACCCAGAGAAAAAAGTCCCGGAGCATCTGGATCACGCCCAAAAAAAATTTTTTCACATCTTAGTTGATCAAAATAAGTACCACGTTTAATCGTATCTACTACTTGTGTTGCATTATAACCTTGACTGGCAGTTTTAGCAAAACTAGCAATTAAACAAAAACTTAAATTTATAAGACTCATAAACATACCTCTTTTCTAAAAAAGTTTCATATTTTATTATGAATGATAGTATTTGTCTACATGATGGGCTCGAGAGCATAAACAAGACTATCTATACCAANCNTTTTTGTAGGATTTTCAACCTTTCCCTTCCCCTTTTTTATACATTATCATCATCCATATCTGATTATAATAGTTAAACTATTTGTTTATAGTTTTAACTTAAAACAATCTGAAAAAGGATAAAATAATGTACTACTTTCTATTTATAAAAAATATAGCAAATTTTAATAAAGATAAACGTAATAATCTAGACACCCCACTCCTCTTATACGTAAGGTTATTCTTTCGTATTATTGACTTACTTAATAAAAGAAGTGTAATTCCTACATATTAATAATACAAAGGCTAGATATATAGATGCAAAGTCCACCTTTAAATCCCAACTTTAGGCAGCATAGCCCAAAACTGGTACAAATTAATAAAAGTCGTAAAGATCCTGATAACTCGAGTCGATCTCAAGTTCCTAAACCAAGACGACCTCATTCAATAATTTCACCTTCTTTAGAAAAAGAGCATACTCGTTCTCTTGAACAACCAACACGACCAAGGAAACCATAATCGTCTTTTTGGAGAGTTAACATGCTAAAAAAAANNNTAATTNTTTANNATACCATGTGATCTTTAATCACATTATTCATAGTTATTTTTAGCTTGTAACTTGGTTATTTTTGGTTAGCATGGTATAAAGATGANCAAATAGATAATCGATTTGAATGAGAGGTGTTGAGTTGGGAAATAAAAAAATTGTTTTAGCTTATTCGGGTGGACTTGATACGTCTATTATGATTACGTGGTTGAAAGAAACCTATGGTTATGATGTGGTTGCTATGTGCGCTAATTTAGGTCAGGCAGAAGAATTGGATGGATTAGAAGAAAAGGCATTAGCTACAGGAGCGTCAGCGGTATATATTGAAGATTGTCGTGAAGAGTTTATTACGGATTATATTTATCCGTGTTTACAGGCAGGTGCTATTTATGAACGTGATTATTTATTGGGTACTAGTTTTGGTCGACCGTTAATTGCAAAAAAAATGGTAGAAATTGCTCATAAAGAAGGAGCAACAGCAGTTTCACATGGTGCGACAGGAAAAGGTAATGATCAAGTACGATTTGAACTAACATTTATGGCTTTAGATCCCACATTAACGATTGTGGCACCGTGGAAAGATCCTAAATGGACTTTACATTCTCGGGAAGATTGTATTGCTTATGCAGATGCGCATAATATTCCTATTGAGCAATCAAAAGATCGTATTTATTCAGAAGATCGTAACATTTGGCATATTAGTCATGAGGGTGGCAGTTTAGAAGATCCGGCAAATGCGCCTAAAGATGATGTTTATACTATTTCAAAAACGTTAGAAGAAGCGGCTGAAAAAGCGGACGTTATTACGCTTGAATTTCGACAGGGGGTACCTGTTAGTATTAATGGGAGAGTTAGTGATCCTGTTAATTTGTTAACGCAATTAAATGAGTATGGTGCCAAGCATGGTATTGGCCAAATTGATATGGTAGAAAATCGATTAGTTGGGATGAAATCACGAGGTGTGTACGAAACGCCAGGAGGCAGTATTTTATATAAAATGCATCAGTTGTTAGAACAATTGGTGTTAGATCGAGATACGTTACGTGTTAAACAAACGTTAGCGATTGACTATGCTCAACTTGTTTATGATGGACGTTGGTTTTCTTCTTTACGACAAAGTTTAGATGCATTTGTGACAGAGACACAGCAAAATTTAACGGGAACTGTATCGGTTAAATTATATAAAGGTAACATTGTTCCAGCGGGCATGAGTTCACCTCATAGTTTATATGTTGATGATTTAGCATCATTTAGTGATACAGAGTTGTATAACCAGCAAGATGCTAAAGGTTTTATTAATATTTATGGTTTACCATTAAAAATAAAGGGGATGAACGATCGTGACAACTAACCAATTATGGGGTGGCCGTTTTAAAAAGCCTTTAGATGAAAGTGCTGTTCGGTTAAGTTATAGTTTAGAATCTGATAAGCGGCTTGTATTTTATGATCTTGATGTAAATAAAGCGCATGCAAAAGCCTTGTATAAGGCTAAGTATTTAAGTCGAGATGAGTATAAAAAGCTAACGGAATGTTTGGATATGTTAGCGATTGAATTTCGTGATAAGCCGGATAGTTTGTATGGTGATGATGAAGATATTCATACGTGTATCGAACGTTTGGTTACGGATCGATGTGGTGATTTAGGTAAAAAGCTTCATACGGGAAAATCGCGAAATGATCAGGTTATTACGGATACACGACTTTATACGAAAGATTCCATTACGAGTATTCGAGAAGAGTTACAGATCCTGATTGATGTATTAGTTGAGTTAGCTAAACGTTATGAAGATGTTATTTTTCCGGGTTTCACGCATTTTCAGCCTGCTCAACCTGTTTTATTTTCGCATCATATGTTGGCTTATGTAGAAAAGTTTTTTCGTGATTTAGATCGTTTTGATGCTGCATTTAAATCGGCTGATGTGTGTGCTTTAGGTTCGGGTGCATTGGCGGGAAACAACTATAATTTAGATCGACAGGAGATGGCTAAATCGCTTGGATTTTCAGCGATTACAGCGAATAGTATGGATGCTGTTAGTGATCGTGATTTTATTGCGGATACGTTACATGCAGGGAGTGTGTGTATGACACATTTGAGTCGATTTTGTGAGGAGTTGATTATTTTTTCGTCGCCATTGGTAGGATTATTAGAGATTGGGGATGATTTTACAACGGGATCCTCGTTAATGCCTCAGAAAAAGAATCCTGATGTTGCAGAATTGATTCGTGGAAAGACGGGTCGAGTTCATGGTCATTGGGTAGCTTTACAAACGACATTAAAGGGCTTACCGTTAGCGTATAATCGTGATTTACAAGAAGATAAAGTGTATTTGTTTGATACAGTAGATAACATTTCTGTTTGTTTAACCTGTTTTCATAAGATGATAGCGGGAATTACGTTAAATGAAGATGCGATAGAAGCAGCGTTAAAGAAAGGATATGGTGTTGCTACTGACTTTGCTGATTATTTGGTAGAAAAAGGGGTACCCTTTCGGGAAGCACATGATATTACGGGAGCGGTAGTATTAATTGCGATTGAAGAGGGTAAACAGTTACATGAATTATCATTAGATAAACTAAAAACGTTACATCCGCTTATTGATGCGGACGTGTTTCATTATATTACGTATCAAGCAGCGGTTTCGGCTAAGTCTATTGAAGGTGGTACAGCGCCTTCGTCAGTAAAAAAACAAATTAGTAAAATAAATCGGAGGATAACATGGAAAAAACATTAGTGTTTATTAAACCAGATGGAGTTGAACGTGGGTTAGTTGGTACGGTTTTAAATCGGTTTGAGCAGCGAGGAATTAAGGTTGAGCGTTTAGAGTTAAAACAGTTAACTGAAACGGAAGTTGATGCACATTATCAAGAACATTTAGAACGTGATTTTTATCCTAATTTAAAACGGTATATTATGTCGGGCCCGATTGTGGTGATGGTATTAGCGGCTGATAATGTAATTGCTATTGTACGTAAGATGGTGGGAGTGACTAATTCTGCCGAAGCTGAGCCAGGTACAATACGAGGTGATTATGCATTAACAACTCAGAACAATATTATTCATGCTTCAGATTCTGTAGAAAGTGCAGAACGAGAAATAGCTAATTTTTTTAATTATTGATAGATGATTTAGATAGCCGGTCTATTAGCATAGGTAGGTCATTAGAGGCTTTTGTTCTTACTAGGGGTATACCATCAGCATCTTGCTTAAGTGTAGCTCTCACTGGTGGTGGCGATGTAGTAGGTGATGGTGTTTGTGGTGTTTTTGGTGTTTCATCTACTTCTGGTACGCGAGAGTCCGATTTAACCCTTTTAATTTCCGTACCTGTTGTCGTGTCTTCTTGATTTACCTCATCGTCTTTTGATCTTTTTTTTCGCAAAGCATTTGAATTTCCTACGTTTGAGGGACCGATTGTGAACATATTATCTTATAGTTCCTTTTAAATATACATTTTTGTAGCTATTACTTTTTTATAACTATGTATCTTTTAATTTATTATATTATTTGTTCAAACTTATTTTTTATATTTATATACAAAAAATTATATAAAATAGGTTATCATAGATGACTTAAAAAAACTAATAAGGCTTTTTGTGCGTGGTAGCGATTTTCTGCTTGGTCAAACACTTTTGATTGAGGTCCTGTTAAAACAGCATCTGTAATTTCTTCATCTCTATGGGCTGGTAAGCAGTGCATGATAATGGCGGTTTTGGGTGCTGATTGTAAGAGTGTTTCATTAAGTTGATAGGGTTGTAATTGATCGAGTAAGCTTTCATCTGTTTTTGCACCCATTGATACCCAGGTATCGGTATAAATAACATCGGCCTGTTCGATAGCTTGTTTGGGATCAGCTTCATAGTGAACCCCTGTTAATGGCTTGTTACTTTGTTTGGGCGAACTAATGGTACAAATCATACCCGTAGCGAGACACACTTCAGCTAATGATCGCGATACATTATTATCGTCACCTAAATAGGTTACCTTAATATCTTCTAAGCGGTTAAAATGCTCGTATATCGTCAATGCATCCGCTAATGCCTGGCATGGGTGAGATAAATCCGTTAATCCATTTATAACTGAAATAGACGCCCTTTTAGCAAACTGGGTTATATAATTATGTTCAAAGGTACGAATCATAACCATATCGATATAGCGTGATAATACGGTAGCAACATCATCGATTGATTCTCGTTTACCTAACTGTATTTCGTCTTGTTGTAAGGTGATACAATGGCCACCCAGATGATGAATTGCCATTTCAAAAGAAACACGCGTTCTTAGGGATGGTTTTTCAAAGATAAGGCCTACTGTTTTATTATTTAATTCCTTACCTCGATAATTATCTTTTTTTAATTGATGTGCTGACATGATTAGGGCCTTAATTACGTCATTGCTATAATCACTAATATCAATAAAATGTTTCATAGGGTGACTCGTTTTAGTTATCTTTGATCATGGTACCGATACCAGAATCGGTAAACAGTTCTAGTAATACGGCATGTTCAATAGTTCCGTTAATAATATGCACATCTTGCACGCCATGTTTAATGGCGTTCATGGCACAGGTTAATTTAGGTAACATCCCACCTTTTACATCTGGATGTGTTAATAACGTTTTAGCTTGTTTGCTACTTATTTGTACTTGTAGTTTCTTTTCAATCACCAATCCTTTCACATCAGTTAAAAACACTAATTTTTGGGCGTCTAAAGAAGAGGCAATGGCTTCGGCAACATGATCAGCGTTCATATTTAATCCTTCAAAACAATCGGATTGACCGATAGATGATATCACGGGAATAAACCCATCGGCTGATAGTGTGTGAATAAGAGTATTATCTACGTTAGTAATATCCCCTACAAAACCTAATTTTTTATATTTTTCAGATTCGTGACGTTTACCAAAAAATAGAGGTCCATCTTTTCCAGATAAGCCAACAGCTTTACCGCCTTCACGATTAATTAGTGATACAATTTCAGAATTAATTTTTCCTACTAAAACCATTTCAGTAATTTCCAAAGTTTCTGAATCTGTTACACGTAACCCGTCAATAAATTCGGCTTCTTTTCCTAATTTATCCATCCATTTTGTAATTTCTTTTCCACCACCATGAACGATAATGGGATTAAGTCCCACATATTTTAATAAGGCAATATCGCGAGCAAACTGATGTTTAAGATCATCATTAATCATGATCGATCCACCGTATTTAATTACCACTGTTTTACCAGAAAATTTACGAATATAGGGCAACGCTTCTAATAAGATTGTTGCGCGTTCCATTTTATCTTCGAGTGACATCATTAGTTATACTCCGTATTTATATCAATATAACCTTTTGTTAAATCACAGCCCCATGCAGTAGCTGTTGCGTTTCCAATTGCACAATCAATGGTAATGATTACTTTACTTGTTTGTAGTTGTTTTTTTAGTTTGGTTCTAGCGATATCTGTTGGTTGTCCATTATTGATAATAGTTTCATTACCTAGCATCACCTGTATTTTATCAGGATTTAATTTGACAGTATGATTTTTTCCAATAGCCATTATTAATCGTCCCCAATTTGGATCTTCACCATGAATTGCTGTTTTTACTAAAGGCGAATCACACACTTGTTTCGCAATTTGTTGAGCATCGCTATAACGAGCAGCATGGATGACGCGAACTTCTATTAATTTGCTTGCACCTTCTCCATCTTTAGCAATTTGCATCGCTAAATCAATACATGCCTCATCTAAACAATTTTGAAACGCATTAATTTGTTCTGGATCGTGTTGATTAATGGCGTATTCACCGCTAGCAAAACAAACGACCATATCATTGGTAGATGTATCTGTATCTACGCTAAGCATATTATATGACTTATTAATTGCCTTGGTTAAACACTGTTGTAAGATTTCTTGATTTAACTTTACGTTAGTTACTAAAAAGCCTAATGTTGTGGCCATATTAGGGGCAATCATACCGCTTCCTTTTGTAATCCCTGCAATTTGAATTGTTTTTTTACCAATTTTTGCTTGTTTAAAGGTTGATTTAGGAACTAAGTCAGTGGTTAAGATACTTTCAGCTAACTGGTTACCTTGTTTATCTTCTTTTTGTTTACATAAGGTGATAATACCAGTTTCGATATGATTCATTGGTAAAGGTTTGCCAATGATCCCGGTTGAGGCGACCCCAACTTCGTTGGGATTTAGACCAAGTAACTTAGCGGTTTGACTAGCCATCAGTTTGGTATTTAGATTACCTTGTTTACCGGTAACAGCATTAGCATTACCAGAATTGATAATCATGGCTTTTAAGGTATATCGTTTTAAGCACTTTTGAGTATAGGAAACTGAAGATGCTTTAAATTTATGTTGGGTAAATACGGCAGCTGCTGCTACAGCATTAGGCACGTATAGTAGTCCTAAATCTAAGCCCTTACTTTTGATTCCAGATTCAATAGCTGATGCATAAACGCCGTTTATATCCGTAATTGATTGTGCCATAACTATACTCGTTGTGCGACTAAAGGGAGTCCTGCAGTTTCAGATAAGCCAAACATTAGATTCATGGATTGAATGGCATTTCCACCAGCCCCTTTAATAAGGTTATCAATGACGGTAATGATAATAGCGTGATTATCAGAGACTTGGTTAATAGTAATATTAGCCATATTGGAACCGACAACATCCTGAGTAGAAGGTAATGTTTTTTGAATGGAAATACTGACACAGGGTGCATACTCGTAAGCGGACTGGTAACACTTAGCAATAGAGTCTATGGTTTGTTTATTGTTAAGTTCGATGTATGAGGATACAAGAATACCGCGATTCATGGGTACTAAATGAGGTGAAAAAATCATAGGACAAGGACAATTTTCTTCAAACTCGGCCATATGTCGATGTTGATTGGTTTGGTAGGCACTTAAATGCTCGTTAGCATTAGCATACAAGAAATTTTCTTTTAAGGCTTTTCCAGCACCACTCACACCAGATTTAGCATCAATTACAGCGTGCTTTATTAGGTTTTGATCAGTTAATGGTTTTAAGGATAAAATTGTAGCAATGGCATAGCAGCCAGGATTGGCTACTAATTGACTAGTTTTAATCTTATCAGAATAAAATTCATTTAAGCCATAGACAGCATTATTTAGTATATCTTTACAGGAATGATCGTTCTGGTAATGAGTTTTGTAACGTTGTTCAGATTGCAGACGAAAATCAGCTGACAAATCAATAATTTTATAAGACTGTTTTATGATATCAGCCATGATAGGATGAACGTGGGTATGAGGTAAGGCAATGATTAAACAATCAATTTCATAGGATTGTGTTGGCTCAAATACATCACATGTTTTAGGTATTGAGTTAGACTCACCTAAATAACGATGAATATCTGTATCTGATTCACGTAAAGCAAACAAGTGAGTGATGGTCACATCAGGATGAAATTGTAACAGACGAACGCATTCAAACCCTGTAAATCCTGATGCTCCTAAAATAGCAACCTTTAACATGATTACTTTTTATTATCAGCTTTTACTTTTAATCGATTTGCTTTTGCGCCAACTCTATCACGCAAATAATATAATTTTGCACGACGTATTTTAGCTTCTTTAAGAATGTCTACTTTTGGTACTAATGGCGAATGTAATAAAAATGTTTTTTCGACACCAACACCGTCAATAATTTTACGTACTGTAAACGATTCTCTTGATAACGATCCTTTCTTTTTGATGACTGTACCTTGAAAGCGTTGTGTACGTTGTTTTTTTCCTTCCATAATAACTTTATGAACGATAACACTATCACCAACTTTTATTGATGGAACATTCTCTTTACACTGACTTTTTTCAAATTCTTGTATCTCTTTATTTGTCATTTTTTTTCACCGCCATTTCTTTTAATATCTCTGTTATTATATTTTTTTGTTGACTTGTTATTTCTTTATTCCCTATTAAATCCAGTCTATTAATCAAGGTATTTTTTAATGCTGTTTTTTCTTTATAGATACTAACAGCTTTATGATTTCCTGATCGCAATAATTCGGGTACTGACACATCCTTAACAGTTACAGGTTGTGTATATTGATTACTCTCTAACAAACCTGTGTAATGAGATTCATCATCAATACATTCTTTATTGCCTAATACGCCTGCTTCTTGTCGAATTAATGTTTCAGCAATAACAGCAGCTGCACAATCGCCGTTATTCACTATGTAATCGCCAATTGAAACAGGTTCAATAGGTAACAAATCAAAGATCCGCTGATCAATCCCTTCATAATAACCAGAAATCAAAATGATTTCTTTTTGTGATTGATACAGTTGCCTACTTACAGCTTGATTAAACACCAAACCTTTAGGACAGGTATATATTATACGCATGTTTTGATAATCTTCAATACTTGTTACTGCATCGTAAACGACATCGGCACGTAGTAACATGCCTTTTTTATTAGAAAAAGGATAATCGTCAATCTTTTTATGTTTACCTATTCCATAGTCTCGTAGGTCATACAATTTCATATAAAACAAGCCCTTGTCTAGGGCTTGTTTTATAATTCCTTTAGCTATAAATGCTTCTAATTCCTGTTTAAAACAGGTAATAAAATGCAGGGATAACACGTTTTAAGATTTGGCAGTTACTTTATCAAACTGAGATGAAGAAGCTGTTATTTTAGTGATAACACCATCTTTAACAATAATTTCAACACCACCTAATTTTTCATACAAATTATCGCCTGTACTAACTGTTACAAACCCTTCTACGGGACCTTGAGAATATTCAGAATCTAAATCTAAATCATTAATAAATGAACGTTGACTTGCTTCAGATTGAATATACTGATCCGCTTCCTGCTTTTCAGCTTGTACTTGTGCTGCAGCTGGATCTGTTGGCGGTAATGCATTTAAGCGAGCTGTAATATCGGCTAGTTTATTTTTATAAAACTTAACATTTTCTTCTAGCTCGTATTTTAAAAACTCTTTAAACTTCGGTGTTACAACAGCTTTTGTGACTACCTGACGTTTTAAAATAATCTGTGCTTTTTTTGCTTTTTCTGCCATTTTCTTATCCTTTTATCATTTCTGTGTAAGTATTTCTACCGTAACTTTTTTATCTAATTTTGCGGCAGCTGCTTTTACAACAGTACGAATTGCGTTGGCAATTCTACCTTCTTTTCCAATTACTTTTCCGACATCTTCAGGAGAAACAGTGATTTCTAAAATCATAATACTTTCTCCGGATGTTTCATTGATTGATACCTCATCTGGATAATCAACTAGCGACCTTACGATCATTTCTACTAAACTTTTCATCTTACACCACTTCCTTTTATTTCTACAGTTTATCTAATTATACTATATATCAAATTATGATTCGTCCAAAGCAGAAGATTTCTTTCTATCTTTTTTTGCTACTTTTTGATTAGATGATTGTAATGGTTTAGCTTTCATTAAACCTAACCCAGTTAATAAGCGCTTTACGGTCTCTGTTGGTTGCGCGCCAACGGATATCCAGTAATTAATACGTTCTTCTTTTACAGTTACAACAACAGGATCCTGAGTAGGATTATATTGACCTATATCTTCAATTGTTTTTCCATCACGAGGATTTTTTTGATCGGCAACTACTATTCTGTAAATTGGTTTTTTCTTTTTTCCAAATCGTTTTAATCTTATTCTTACTGACATATACGCCTCCTAGGTAGAGCCTAGCTTAACAAACCTTGCTTTCTTGGTCAATATTAGTCTTATTGTGGAGGAGGCTGTGTTGAAACAGGTATTCCATAGGCCGCTACGCCATATGTAAATTTCTGAGCAGTTAAAGATGCTGTAGTATATATCTCATCTTGGGTGTTGGTGCCTGCATTGGCCATATTACAAAACTTTATATATCTACTTATATTTTTATCAGTATCCGCATTAAAAGCTTCTACAAACATAAATGTAAACGATGCATTTTGATTATAATTTGATTGAAAATCAAATATACCGGTATTCGATACACCTTTTCTGGTAGCCCCAATATCATCATCAGGGTTTGCTAAGCAGTCCGGGTTAGTATTTGTGCCATCGTGAACTTCCATCCAATACACACCATGCGCGTTATGCGTTTGTAAGGCTGTTAAATAGCCAATATAGGATACCATAAACCCTTTTACACTATCATCAGCAGCAGCAGTAGCAGCAGCAGCATCACAGCTTGAATCATCACTATCACCAATAAGATATGTTCCCCCATTATCCCCTCTACATTTATCCATATTTACATCTAAATATACTTCTAATGCGGGTTGGTCTTTGGGTACGTTGTTAGTTGTCTCAGTGGATCCTGTTCTAAATTGAACAAACCCTACTAAACCAAATATTTTACCTACAACAACATCACCTTTTATAAACATTCCTTTACCTGCACCATCATCTGGACAATGATCCATTGCACCAGGGTCTTCCAATGCTGTCTCTTGATTGATACATACTTGTCCTCCACTGCCAGGAAGATCCCTTACTAGCACATGATCCGTTAAATACGTATTTCCGGGTGGATAATACAATGTATTAGTTGTATCATCTTTTTTAGTTTGACGTATGGCATTGATACTAAATGGTTGTGGTACAGTTGGTTCTAACGACCAGTCAACTGACTCAAAGGCGCCCATCGTTAATAGATTTTTCTCTGAATCATTATAAATCCAGACAGATTCTCCATAACGTGAATTTCCTACTTGTAAATTAGAATACGCTTGAGGAATTTTCTTAACGGTCTGGTTAGCTAGAGTTTCTACTGTTATATCTCCCAAAGCTCCTCCCTTTGCTACCTGTAATAAGCAGTTAGTAGGGCAATCATCTGCTTCTACTTTCTTCTTGGTAAACCCTTGTATACTTCCTACTATAGATGGTGGACTTAAAAATTCACCTATATACTTACTTACCATAATTCTTAATTTTCTAGCATCTTCATCTGGGTTTACATTAATTCCTATATTCATCGTTCCAGGTACAGGATTTGTTGCAAAGCTAGTATAATATTGACCGTATGTATACTCACACTCTACAGGTTCTATTTTTAATGTTTTTTTGTAGCATACGTTTTTTGGAATGGGAGATGTCATACCAGCTTCTGTATTAACATCATCTTGAATATAATGTCCTGTATCAAAAACCACTTCATTTGGTCTTACTGTATTAAAACCATAAGTTGATATACCGAAAATGATTATAAATATTGCTATAAAAATTTTTGTTAATAACCGCATTTTTTCTCCCTTAATGATTATATTGGATCAGGAAACCCTAAGACCCATATAGCACCGCTATGATATAATTCTGGATATGATGATGGTGCATAACTAACAACGTCTTTCGTGTTATCAAAATCTGTTCCTATATCTGCATGTGATGTCCAAACTGATATACTTAGTCGATAGGTCGTGTCGTTAGTACAATCACCACCTAGGCATTGGTCACTGGCAATCGCTTTAACATTTTCTAACATTGCTATATTTGTAAACGTGTAAGTTTTATTTGCGCCCGATGGCGACTCAAAATCTCCTGAAAATAATGATTTATCTGTATTACAAGTTGCAGAGCCACTTCCACATTGCTTTCCATTTAAGTTTGCTGTATCGGAAGCTCTAACTAGATCAATACTTAAATAAGTGCCTTCTTTTTTTTCATACATATTTGTTGATAAACTTGTTAAAATCACAAATTTATATCCTAAATTTGGTAATCCATCTGTATAGATGTCATTCCCATGAATATGTAATTCCATTGTTTTTTGGGGGCCATCACCATTAGCCAAACAGTCACCTTCTGTTTTTGCATGACTCACGCTTGGTTTTACAAATACATTTGGTTGGGTTAAAGCACTCCCAACTGCAGCGCATTTTAAATAAAACATTTTTCCTATATCGCCTTCATAGACACCTGTAAAGGCAACTTCTGCTGTTGGATTTGATAAAAAGTAACCACTTGCTTGTTTATCATCCATAATTAGCTGAGCGTATGATTCAGGGGTAGTCCCCATTTCCTCAAAATTTCTTTTTGGTATATTTACAAATTTTATTTCACTATTTGTTCCTACATCAATACCACTTGCCAACCTTAATGAGGTATTTCCTGTTATGCTAATATTCAGTGTTGTTCCATAGGTAGCAATTCCGTAATCGACAATTGAAGTTGTTTCATCAATTTTTACTTCTGCGTCATCTACGTCATAATATTGGCCATAAGGTCCGCGCATGAAATCCTCTGTTGCATCAGGGTTGTTCGAATCTTTATAAGGTACAATAAAACTTAAGCGTGCAAATTCACCCATATCAGGCCAAAAGTCACTGTCAGCATCGTTGTATCTTTGAATATTAAATAAATTTTCTGTTTTTTCATCTAGGATCTTTAGTACACTAATTTCATATTTTACATCAACATCTATAACAGGGGCTTTTAAAGTTATTGGACTTACGCCATCTGTAAAAATTATAAAATCGCCAGAAGCTGATATACCCGCTAATAATGTATCTGATGATCCTCCAGAATCTTCAGGTCTAAATATCATGGCATTTTTTTGAAATAGAGGCTTATCAGCAGCTACAAACTCAAGATCGCTATCATCAAACGACTCAAATTCAGGGGGTGGTACTGGACTAGGAACATTGGGAGATAACTCTCCTCCAGGTAATCCTAAAATAACAATTTGATTTTGTTCACCTTTCGCCTTGAAATAAGTCTGCGAGTAAGAATGTTCATTACTTAATTTAAGACACGCTAGCCATGATGATTCTATACTTGATGAAGCTGACTCGTTTCCGTCAATCTTCTGATTATCAGCTTCTAACTTTATTACAAGTTGTGTTGTAAGACTAGCCGAAGTTTGGGAAAAGGAACCCTCCATTACTCTTTCTGTTTGCTCTCTTATCTCGCTTTCCTTATAGTAGACAGCTTCACCATAATCATTATAATATTTTAGTGCTATCCAGGTAGTAACTTTTCCTACTCTGCCAGAACTATTAGGATTTTCTCCACTTACAATCCCCATTATCAAAAAATTGTGAGGAACATAACTTATGGTAAATGGCTTACATCCAGGTATGACATCATAACCTGGAGGGTTACCCATATTAGTAGGGACAACTGTCTCATGAATTTCATTTGCTTCTTGGTACAAAACACCAAAATCTCCTTGAGATGTTAAACTTCCTAATACTTTAAATTTTCCAATAACAGTCAGATCTCTCATAACGCGATCCGTATTTACTGAAATTTTTGCACTTGTACTATTCTCATCAGTAAATTCAGGAAATAATGTCATAATTGGCAAATTGGTTTCCTCATCATTACCAATATATATAGGGTTATTCCCCAATCCCATATGAACAGGCTCTTTTGAAATAACAGCTACATTCTCTGGCATTTCTGTAATTTTATATCTATTTATTTCAAAACCATTTATCTCACTTCTTGGACCAATCCCCATAAACTCTCTTGCTGAATCACCAACTAATATATAGGCCTCATCAGGGGAACTTTCTGCTGCATATAAACTTGATTTAGGATCACTATCAAAATGTAAAAAACCACTCAAACCTACAGTATCTTGCCAAAAATTATCTCTATGATCTATTACATTGTTTCCTGTTGCAGGGTCATTGAAGGAATTATAATATTCCGTTATTTCTATTGGCAAATCTGCTTCTTCTTCCGTGCCATTTATATCTGGTATTTCAAACTTTTCCCAACCACCACCAGTTACATCAACAAAACTCTTATTAACTAAAAACCGGGGACATCCATAAAAAAATTCGTTTACGTCGAAATCGCTGGTACACATTAAATCTTCATCTCCATATGTCATTGCCGTTACTTCATATAATAAAGCTGTGTCCGTTTCACCTTCTATAATAGGCCGAACAAAATTAATACTTTTTGCTCTATAAGTTTGCCCTATTTCGTTATAGGGTAATGCTTGAATCATAGGTAAGTACTGTTCCGAACTATTTATAGTTGTTGTAGCTTCAAAACCACCACCATCACCAAAAATTAATCGATATTCGTCTATAGTTGTGTAACCAGCATAAATACTACTAACACATAGCATACTGATAATATACATTAACAAAAAAATTAGTTTCTTCATTTTACCTTTTTTTCATAGACTATTTTCCATTTTTTCTTATACTAAAAAAACGTTTATTTTTATTTAAAACTTGTATAGAGATACATAGTTAAGTGTATCATAACTTTTATTAAATTTTAAAAAGTTTCAATATCATCGTATTTTAATTTTCTAATAACCATAAAAAGTCATCAGCAGTTAAAACGTCATTTCGATTTACAATGGCACTATCATCTAACAACATATTAAATAAAGCTGCTTTTTTCTCTTTAATTTCTTGTATTTTTTCTTCTATTGAATTATGCATAATTAATTTATATGAAAATACACGTTGTTCTTGTCCAATTCGATGAACGCGATCGGTTGCTTGATTTTCTACGGCGGGGTTCCACCATGGATCTAAATGAAATACATAACTTGCTTTTGTTAAATTTAATCCTACCCCACCCGCTTTTAAGCTCATTAAAAAGACATTGGGTTCTTTAGATTGTTGGAATTCGTCGATATATTGTTTTCGTTTAATAGCAGATACAGATCCATCTAATCTAAAATAAGATAACTTTGATTCTTTACACAAATTTTCTATTATATCCAAACTTTTTATAAATTGTGAAAATACTAATACAGAATGACCTTCATCTTTTAATACTTTTAACTTTTCAATCAAAAATGTAAATTTAGGGGTTATTTCAGCAAATGATTCATCAATCAAGTAAGGTGATACACAAGCTTGCCTTAATCGCATTAGTGCTGTAAAAACCGTAAAATTCTTTTCTTTTTTCTTCTTAAAATTCGCAACTTGTTTTCTAATGGCAACCACCAAAGAATTATACATTTTTTCTTGTGCAGGAGACATTGTTAAAAAGATATCTTCTTCTGTCTTGGATTTTAATTCATGACTAATTTGATTTTTTAAGCGCCTTAAAACAAAAGGCTTTGACCGCTTTACAATCATGCTTACATGTTGATCTGTAATACTTGATACTAATTGTTTTGAATAAGGAAAAAATCCCGGTAAAATGGTATTTAATATTGTCATATATTCACCAACATTATTTTCGATTGGTGTTCCTGTTAAACATAAGCAAAATTCGCGCTTAATTTGTTGAGCAGCTTTACTTCTGGCAGACATGTGATTTTTAATAAATTGTGCTTCATCAAAAATAGCAACATTAAATTGATGATGTGATAATTTGTTATAATCTCTTCGTAATAATTCGTATGATGTTATGATGATATCTGCGTCAGGATCAATAGAGCGTGACGGTCCTACATAAATAGATACAACCATATCGATACAAAATCGTTCAATTTCATGACTCCAGTTATAAATCAAGCTTGGTGGTACTACAATTAAGTGAGGTATTTTTTCTTTTACGCCATGTTTTTTGTCATTTTCTTTAATAGCAGCTAATAACATCAATGACTGAAATGTTTTTCCTAGCCCCATATCATCCGCCAATACAGCGCCTAACTTATGTTGATATAAAAACATCATCCAATTTAGCCCATCTTTTTGATATTCTCTTGGTTTTGCATCATTTAGATTAGGCACAGTGATTGGTTTTAATGATTTAAACGACATAAATGATGATATTTTCTTTTCTTGATCAGTAGATAATGTAATGGAAATACCTGCTGCTTTTAGTTGTACCCAATCTAATAAATGAGAGATTCGTTGAACAGGAAATTCTTCTGTTTTTGGAAAGGCTTTTTTCTGAAACTCTATCACCTCTAAAATACTTTCACAGTGATTAATTAACACATCATCTAAAACAGAAACATTTTTACCATCAATGTGAGCCCACAAATTTGTTTTTAATTCTATTAATTTTTCATATGTTAATAATTCGTCGTTTAATTTTATGATAGGACTATCTTCTACCGTCTCCATATCTGTTAAGTCTAACGTTAATGATTTTTTCGCAATTTCTACCTGATGATTTTCATATGTTATCTTGCAATTTAAGTTATCACATAGTTGTTGAAGTAATTTTAAGGATTGATTAAATTCTTGTTTATCAATTTTCAAGGTCATAATATCATTATCTAAGGATAAATAATTATCAAACAAACACCCTAAAGCAGCCCAAAAGCAAGACTCTTTATGATAATCAATTTCACAAACAACCCATTTATTTTTATCTACAAATACTTTATAAATAAGTGATTTATTATCTTTGGCTATAAACGGATTTAATTTTTCTATGATTTCTTTATTGATAATTTTTGGTAAAAAATGAGATTTAAGTCTTTCTTTTTGAGTATCACTTGCTTTTGCATAAGAGACGAACCATTTCATTAATTTACGTTTTCTCTTTTTTGATAAGTCGAATTGATTTTCTTTTATTTCTGTAAATATTTTAAAAACATGTACGCCTATATCATATTTACTATCCTGATTTTTATAATAAAAATTACATAATACAACGTGATTTTTATCATCATAATTTATATTCATAGCTAGCTTTGATTTGATATAATCGGGTTCATGAGCTGTATTATCAAATAAGAATGAAACTTTTTTAATATCGGTGAGTGTATCAAAATAAAATAATAGTTGATTAAACTCTTGTGTTTCTAATGGTTTATCTAGAATATCTGCTAGTCCTTTATAGCCAGATTGTTCTGCTAATAATTTTATACTAGTTGGATTATTGGCATTAATTATTCGACCTAGTACATTCTTTGATTTTAAGTAACAAAATTGATTGGATAAAAAGATAACATTCTTACTAGCTCCTTCGGAATGAATTACAACTGACTCGTTTTCATAAGATATGGTAATTTTTTTTTCGTAATTTAAGCTAGGGTCCCATTTACAATCAATAATATTATGTTTAATTTTTAATTGTAATTTAATCTTTGAGCTATATTTATCTAGTAATGTTATTAATTCTTCTGAAATATCTTTGTGTAGTAAAACATATCGTAAAATTTGTCTTATATCACTTGGTATACCCGATGAATAAGGGCTGATTGCTTTTCCTAGACAGGTGGCTTTTACCATTAACCCTTTAAAAGGGTGCTGTTGTAATGTAAAAACAATGTCCTTAATTGAAGCCATTCGTATATTGTAGCACAATTCCCTCTAATTTTCAGAGTTTTATAATAGTGGATTTCGAATTACGCTTGAGTTAATTTTACTTAACATTTTTAAATAGCTGCATATTATATCTTTTGTACTGCTAAACTATTTGTTAATCTTATTTAATATGAGTGAATCACTTTTTTTAAATGCATGTTATAAAAGAAATAAAGACCGCCCTCCTATTTGGTTTATGAGACAAGCGGGTCGCTATTTACCTGAATACAGAAAACTACGATCAAAATATTCTTTTCTTGAAATGGTACATACTCCGGATCTTGCTTGTGAGGTAACACTTCAGCCGATTACACGTTTTGGATTTGATGCGGCTATTTTATATTCTGATATATTAGTTATTACAGAAGTATTTAATTTATATTTTGATTTTATAGAAGGAAAAGGGCCTCAGTTACGTGATTATCATCTAAGTATTACAGAGATTGCTAAAACAGTTTCAAATGAACCTGTAATTGAGACATTATCTTATGTTTATGATGCGATTTCGTTACTTAAATCGTCATTGGGGAACAGACCTTTGATTGGCTTTTCAGGTTCACCTTTTACGGTAGCGTGTTACTTAATTGAAAAGCAGAGTTCAAAAACCTTTTCTTCGGTTAAATCATTGATTGAGTCTGATCCTAGTTTATTTCATAGTATATTACAGGCATTAACTGAGGTAACGATTACGCATTTAAGTAATCAAATTAAAGCGGGTGTTAATGCTGTTCAAATTTTTGATACGTGGGGATCAATGCTAACAGATGATGATTATCATACATTTTCGTTCGATTATATTTATCAGATCGTTCAAGCTGTTCAATCGTTTAATGTTCCGATCATTATTTATTCAAAAGATACAGCAAATAAACTACCGTCATTAATTAAGCTTAATACGAATGTTATTAGCGTTGACTGGAATAGTTCTTTAGATGTTTTACAGCAACAGTATCCAATGATGGCATGGCAAGGCAATTTAAATCCTCATACGTTATTGGAATCACTTCCTGCTGCACTTGAGGAAACCAAGATGATTTGTGAAACGATGAAGAATTCCCCAGGTTTCATTTTTAATCTTGGCCATGGTATTTTACCTAAAACACCGTTAGAACATGTTGATGCTATTGTTAATTATGTTAAACAACTTTAATTATTCCCACCTACAATCCTGTAAGATAAACTCCCTATCTTTTTACCTTTAATTTTATTTATTTCTAATATTTATCTGATTTTTTTATTTTTTATTTCAGATAAACTTGTTTTGTGATGTTATTTTTTTTAATAGTTAATTTAACATTAACTTTATCGACAAAATAGTCAAAAAGGATTGATATATGATAACTAATCATGCAGAAAACACTTTAAGTTCACAAAGTATAGCACAAACTCAACGAGGAATAGCGCCACATGCACCTTATATGCCAAAGAGAAGTTTTAAAGTAAATGATCTTGCTAGAAAAGTATTTATAGATAAAGAGTATTTACAACAAATTAATCACATTCGTTTCAATGAATCGACAGCTTCTAGAGAGAGATCTAGACAATCATCTAGAGTAATACCAGCCGTCGAAATACCAGCTCAAACTCAACAATATGCAATACCGGCCACACCTTTATTTGTACACTCCATGCAAAACAGCGATATATATGCTAGCAGAATCAGAGATAATGGTTAGGAATTAAATTATTATTTTTCAAAAATGTTTTAAGAAAACAGTTTTAAATTTTACTATAGTATAGCCTGATAAAAATCTAAAAAAAATATAAGGTCAGAAAAACGAGGCCTAACACAAAATAAACGCCAGCGAAGCGAAGCCTTACACAATAAACGCCAGCGAAGCGCTGCGTTACAAAATAAACGCCAGCGAAGCGCTGCGTCACACAAAATAAACGCCAGCGAAGCGCTGCGTTACAAAATAAACGCCAGCGAAGCGCTGCGTTACACAAAATAAACACTAGCGAAGCGCTGCGTCACACAAAATAAACGCCAGCGAAGCGCTGCGTCACACAAAATAAACGCCAGCGAAGCGCTGCGTTCGCCAAAACCAATCTCAGGGACTGTCGTAAAATAGTGCTAGGTGGTCATATTTTGGAGTGCAGACTCCCGCGAGCCCGTAGCCTAGGCGAAGGGTGTGGAGTTAAGCTCCAAAATATGGCCAGATAGCGCTATTTTACGACAGTCCCGTTAGTATGTCATTTTTACAGTGCCCGAATTAATCACACACTGACATCCCAACCGTTTGTTGCCTTCCATACCAAGATCTTCTTCTTCCTGATTGATTTCAGATAAATTAGCCATACCATCCAAAACTTCAACTTCACACGTACCGCAAACACCGTTACTACATCCAATTGGAACACCAGCTTCTTCAATCGTGTCAGTGATATTTTCACCATCATCAACCTCTATTTCTTCGTCATTTAAAATTAATTTAGCCATTATTTTTCTCCACTATATAGGTTATACCTCAAAAACAGTTTAAAGAAACACTTTTTTATGGTCAAGCCATAACCTGTGATTTAGATTGATTTGTTGCTTGAAACGTTTTCATAAAGTTAATTAATGCTTCGACACCTTCTTTTGGGTGAGCATTATAAATTGAGGCACGAAGCCCACCAACTGAACGGTGACCTTTTAAGCCACTCAACCCTTGATTTTCAGCTTGTTGAAAAAACTCTTTTTCTTTTTCTTCAGTATCATTTAAACGAAATACAACATTCATAAGAGAACGATCTTTTTTGTCTACGGGGCAATAATAATAATCACTAGAATCGATAGCATCGTAGAGCATACTTGCTTTTTTGTCGTTATTTTTTTCGATAGCATCTAAACCGCCCTGTTGTTTAATCCAGTCTATAACAGAAGAGATAATATAAATCCCAAAAGTGGGGATAGTATTGTATAAGGAATTACTATCAACAAACGAATTATAATTTAACATTGATGGCAAATTATTAGGGGAACGATCTAATAGATCTTTACGAATTATTACGATAGTAACGCCAGCAGGTCCGATATTTTTTTGTGCGCCTGCAAAAATAATTCCAAACTTTGACACATCCAGTTTTCTGGACAAGATATCAGAAGACATATCAGCTACTAAAGGAACTGTGTTCGTGTTAGGAAATTGCTTAAACTGAGTTCCGAAAATGGTATTATTGGAACACATGTAAAGAAAAGAGGCATTTTGGTCAATTTGATCATCATTGATAGTGGGGATATAAGAGAAGTTTTTATCTTCTGATGATGCAACAACATCACATTCTGATTGCTTTTTAATTTCTTTTAAAGCTTTTTTACTCCAAATCCCTGTATTAATTAAGGATACTTTTTTTCCTTCTTGGGCGATATTAAGGGGTACCATAGAAAACTGAAGGGATGCTCCGCCTTGCAAAAATAAAATATCGTGAGTATCAGGTACAGATAAAAGGTCTTTAATACCTGATTTAGCATTATCTAGAACCGCTTCAAAGATCTTACTTCGGTGCGACATTTCCATAATAGACATACCTTGATCTTGGAAATTTAATAGTTCTTGTTGAGCTTTTTCTAGTACATGAAGAGGTAGAGTTGCTGGCCCAGCGCTAAAATTAAAAATACGTTTTGACATCTTTATTTATTCTCCTTTTATACGGTTAAGATTCGAATAGAATTAATTCCGTTTGATTTTCCTATAGGGATTCCGGCGGTAACAACAATGGTATCGCCTTTTTTTAAGATACCAAGTAATTTAGCTTCTTTAACAGCAAGGGTAATCATATCAGTCCATCGATAAATATCTTTAAATTTTTTAGGCATCATCATGGGAGTTACACCGCGATACAAGGTTGATCGATTACAGACGTGTACGGAATCTGTTGGAGCTAAAACGGGAAACAACGAATTTAATTTTGATGCAATTAAGGGTGTATTACCGGATGAAGTAAAAGCAATGATAGCGGCCGCATTATTTTCTTCTGCAATTTGGTCAGCAGCACGACAAAATGAGATGGCGGTAGAATCGTATTCAAATATTTTTTTTGAACGCGTTGTTTGGCTACGTCTCATATCATTTAAGTGATTGTCGGTTTCTTCACAGATTTCAGCCATAACTTTAATAACGTGAGCGGGATCAATACCTACAGCTGTTTCAGCTGATAGCATTACAGCATCACAATGATCATAAATGGCATTTGCTATATCAGATACTTCTGCACGTGTGGCCGTTTTAGATTCAATCATACTTTCTAACATTTGAGTGGCTACGATAACTGGCTTAATAAACTTATTACATAATTGAATAATTTGTTTTTGAATTCTGGGAACTCTTTCAATGCCAATTTCAACACCTAGATCACCTCTAGCAACCATGACAGCATCAGCATGCTTGATTATTTCAACGAGATTATCGATAGCTTGTTGACGTTCTATTTTAGCGATAATTTTAATCTTTTCGCCTTTATTTTCATTTAAAAACTTACGAAATTCAATTAAATCGTAAGCTGAAGATACAAATGATAAGGCTACGTAATCGCAACCGATATTAATTGCTGTAATAGCATCTGTTTTATCTTTGTCAGTAAAAGCAGCTGTACTTAACCGAGTTGAAGGCAAATTAACACCTTTATGATTTGAAATAACACCACCCGTTGTGATACGGCAGCGGGCTACTGATTTAGTTACAGATTCAATGACACCTTTAATTTTTCCGTCATTAATAAATAAACTATCCCCGACTTGCACATCTTTTAAGAAATGGGGGTAATCGACTTGAAATTGGGTTGCAGTACCTATAATTTTTTTAGTATAAATTTCAACGATACTGTTATCAGTTAGGATAGCACTGCCTTCTTTAAATTTTCCTACGCGAATTTTAGGACCTTGCAAATCTAAAAAGACACCCATTCGGTGTTTTTGTTTTGTTTCTGCAGCTCGAATTCGTTTAACTACATTACTTAATGTTTTTTTATCGGCACCATGGGATGCATTTAACCGAATTAAGTCAGCACCACTTTGAATTAATTTACTGATAGAACCGACCGGTTCACATGCAGGTCCGTAGGTTGCGATAATTTTTGTTTTTCTATTAAGTAATTGGGTTTTTTCCATGTGTTTATTAATCGTAGCACAACTTTTGCTTTTGATTAATTCCCAATTTCATTCTTTTCTTACTTGACGCAATAATAAGGATTTAATTTATGATACATTCGATTATGTGGTGAGTTTTTAGAGTTTTGTATGATGAGGTTAGTGTTAACAAGTCTTTTGTTGAAATTATTTTTTTATAGGTTAGATCGTAGGCATTAGCAATGTTTTTGATATTTATCTTTTGAGGCATCACAAATAAGGGTTCACAAATAGGATCTTTATTAATATCTAATTTATTAAAAATTTGTCCACCGGCATTATTTATTACGATAAGTAATATGGGATTTTTTATCTTATGTAGTAATGACAACCCGCCAACGTCATAAAAAAATGATATATCGCCCATGATTCCCATAGTTCGTTTAGGTTCTTGAGAGGCAAGCCCTGCCATAGTTGAAATTAATCCATCAATACCACTTACACCTCGTTGAGTTATTGTTTTTACGGGTGTTTTTAGTGGTTTTATATGTTCATTGATATGTCTAACGGTTAGACTATTACCTAAAAACACGGTATTCATCTGTTGCATTAATGGTTCTAGGGCTTTGATACAGCGATTTTCTGATAACTTGCTTGTTTGATTTAAACGACTGCTTTCCTTGTTAGCTTGATTGGCTAAGTTTAGGCAAATTTCATAATAGGATTGATTCGCTTTTTGTGATGGTAATATATCGATTAAATCGATGCTTTGATCCATTATTTCAAGGCATGGTATGTTCAACCAATTTTGAGTTATTTCAAAATCATGAATCAGTAATAGATTAGTTTGTTGTGATAATAATTCCTGTAAGGGTTTTGATATCCACTTGGCACCGATACATATTATATAAGATGGTAATTGATCGTGTTTTAACAAGGTATTGATAAAATGGTCAACCTGACGAATTACAGGTTCATTCCAGGGAATAGAGCTACTACATTCGGCTAGAATTGGTATTTTATTATGCTGGGACCATGTTACTAATTTTTTATAATCTATAGATTTGATGGTATTACTGACTATGCATAATACATTGTTATTATGAATAGGTTGATTACTAATTTTTTGGTGATAGGTTTTTAGTAATTTAGGCGAAATTTTTGTGACACCTTTTTTTATTTGAATCTTGATTAGGTTATCCTTTAATGGGAATGGAGATGATGATGTTAAAAAGGGTTCTCTAAAAGCCATATTAATATGGATAGGCCCTTTTTGATATGATGGTAGTAGGGTTTGAATTCTTTTTGAGAATGCTTGAAAACAGTTTTTTTTGGAATCAACTAGTATTGAGATTTGTTGTTGGACGATATGATTTAATAGTGGTTCTTGTTCTAACGTTTGATTGGCACCGCAACGGTGTAATTCTGGGGGTCTGTCTGCGGTTATGTAGATGATTGGTATCTGTAAGGCACTTGCTTCTGTTGCGCTGGGCACTAAGTTTGCGACAGCGGACCCTGATGTGGTGATGATAACAACGGGCGCTCTATCATACTTGGCAGCTCCTAGTGCAAAAAATCCTAACGATCGTTCATCGTAGTGTGTCACAATATTAAAGGATGGTATTTCGCTTGCTGCTTTAACTAGACAGGTTGAACGTGACCCGGGTGCAATGCACACTGTTTTGACACCGATAACCTGACACGTTTTTAGAAGTTGTAAACTCCATAAATGGCCATGAGAAAGAATTGTCATTGTTGGTAGGAAATATCATAGGTCATTGATAGATATGATTCCATTTTAATATCTAATTCTTGCCATTCATCTAAGGCGTTTGAATTGGCAACAATGCCAGCTCCGGTATAGATAAACAGCTTATTATCTTGCATTAAACATGAACGAATTCCAACAAAAAATTCTGTGATATTATGACTTATCATCCCTAAAGCGCCTGTATATAATCCTCTATTAAATGATTCAATATTGGCGATGAGATCTAATCCAATTGATTTAGGTAATCCACCGGTAGCAGGGGTTGGATGCAATGTTTCTAGTAATTCAAAATCAGTGATAGTTGTTTTTAGCTTCCCTTCAATCACGCTATGAATATGTTGTAGATGAGACAACTCTAAAATATTTTTTTCTTTTGTTATTTTAATAGATTGGCATAAGGGTGTTAATGATTCTTTAACATACTCTGCTACATATTGATGTTCAGCTATATTTTTGTGACTATTGAGTAATGATTGAGCGAGATGTTTTGTTTGCATTGAGCTTGATCCTTTAGAGGTTGTTCCGGCAATAGCATCACACTGAATATGATTACCTTTTCTAAGGTATAGATTTTCTGGTGTTACGGATAAAAATGCTGTTGTTGCGTTAATTTTTTGAAAATAGATATTACAGTTGGGTTCATTTTTGATACTTTCTGATACTAATTTGATCATAGAGTGATGATCGATGATTTCAACGGTTGTTTTTCTGGCTAAAACAAGTTTCTTTAGTGAGGATTGTTTCATTGCATTTAAGACCTGTTTAATACTATTTTCCCATTCTGGGTATTTCGGCAATGAGCTTATTTGGTCAATAGTTAACTTAGTTATGCTTAGATTGTTATGGTAAGAAAAAGCATCATTAAGATACGAATCTAGGTGTTGAGATTGATCGGCGATTTCTATGGGACAGTTACACCATAGTGTTATTGAAGTCTCAGTTTTTACCATTTCAATGGCAGGAATTATAAAGGTCATTTCTGCAAGATCATTCCAAAGACTATCTTTGTTATGATCAAGTGCTTGAAACATCATTGCGGAATAGATGTTAAACCCTTTATTTAGCCATGGCATAATGCTTATTTTTGCTTGTTGATAGTGATTACTTTGATAGTTCCATTGTTTCGCAGAACCTAATGTTAGGGTTTCGGTATTTTGAGCCTGGCTTTTAATGTACCGCGTTTGGGTATTAATGCTATAACGTAACCAAGTATGAATATTAATTTCGTCGAAAGTATATGATATAGCAACTCGTTTGATTCCTAAATGGGAATTATTTTCGGTCATTAGGGCTTGTTTAATTGTCTTGATTAAGTGGTTAACGTTATTTTGTTCAATCATTTTTTTCCGATATATAATGTAGCAATTCCAAATGTTAAAGGCTTCATGGTAACCTTGAACCCAACTTTCTCTAATTCTTTTTTAAAGGCTTCCCCGTAAGGGAATGATTCAACTGTTTTATTAAGATATGAGTATGCTTTTTTGTCACCTGATAACAGCCCCCCAATCATAGGTAAAACAAATCTAAAATAAGCGAGATAAAGCCAACGAAGGGGTGCAACAGAAGGTAATGAAAATTCCATAATCATCACCGTGCCTTGATCAGCTAACACGCGATATATATCTTGTAGACAAGTTTGATATTCAACAATATTACGGATACCAAAAGCCATGGTAACACAATTAAAGGTCTTGTCTTGGTATGGTATTTTTGTTGCACTAGCATGAACAAACTTTACTTTGTTATTGTAAGACATTTTTTTAAATCGTTTTTGTCCGATAGCCATCATATTTTTTGATAAATCAATACCTGTGTAAGCCTTTATTGAATGGTGATGATTCTTCATCACAGAGACTATTACTTCACCTGTTCCAGTTGCGCAGTCTAGTGCTACCATGTTAGGGGTTAGAGGAAATGCTGTTACTAATTTTTTTCGCCATGATCGCAAAATTCCAGCCGATAAAATAGTATTAATTGTATCATAACGATGATAAATCTTATCAAAAATTTCCCATGATAAGGCTTTTTCATAATCATTAATGGCCGTATTTTTTATCGTCATGAGTATTTTGTATTATCCGCAACATTTATTAACGGGTCAAGTTTTGACTCTTATTTATCACCTATATAATTATGATACTTTTTAAAATCGCGCTTTTTATGGATAAAGGTTCATGATATTATTTTGTATATGATTTCATTTATTATTGCTATTTTAGGATTAATTAACTCTGTTTATTTAACATCCTTAAAATTACTTCAAAAAGATGTTTGTATTATTGGTTCATCTTGCCAAGATGTTATTAATAGTTCATATGGGATGATACTTGGTTTACCTTTATCGGCTTATGGCATCCTATTTTTTTCGTTAGTATCATATATTACGTATCAACGACATTTTAATCAGCAATCATCACTCGGGTTTGAATTATCTTTGGTATCATTAGGAACTATATTTAGTTTATATTTAATGATTATCCAGTTTTTTGTTGTTAACTCATTTTGTATTTATTGTAGTTTATCAGCTTGTTTGACTATTGCTTTATTTGTATTGGCCTATTTAAATTTCAGAGATAATAAACTTGATTTTTCAGTGGCTAATTTGCAACCATCACGACCTATATTAATTGGGTCATCTATTTTAGTGGTTATTTTGGTATCGGTTATTGGTTATGTTAAATCAATCTCTAGTGCATATACGGTGGAATTCACATCCAATCATGCTGCTAAATCAACTATTCAAAATTTTTCTGTTAATGATCTTAATAATATAGCAGGTATTGAATATACAAAAATAATGATGCAACTACAATCTGTTAGAGAACAAGCGTTTCTAACTTATTTAGCACGATTTGATGCTAATTCATTAGGTATTGATTTAAATCAATATTACAAAGCATTTGTTCAGAATGATATTAAACAGTCTGATAGAATGACTAGGACTGCTATTAAAAAACTTCAAGGAAATTCTAACCAATTTCAGCAGTATCTTGGTTCTGTGAAAGGTGTTGCTAAAAATCAGTTTAGGCAACGCTATCAAAACTTACAAAAGGATCTGTTAACTTATTATGATGCGTCGTTTTTATTGAACACGAGTTTTAAGGTAGATTTAACTAAAAACAAGTATGGAGAAGTATCGATTGGCAAGTCTGATGCTCCATTAGATATTGTTATTTTCTCTGATTTTTTATGTTCACATTGTGCAACATTTCATGCAAACTTAGAACATTTATATCAACAATATCCAGATAAATTTCAGATTACGTTTAGAAACTTTCCTCTTCAAGGTCCGATTTCTGAACTATTATCTAAGATAGGTATATGTGCACACGAACAAAATCAGTTTAATGCCTATGCGGATGCTATTTATGCTAATCAAAAAGAAGTTAAATTTGAAACGATTAATGATTATTTGCCAAAGGGATTAAATTCTAATGATTTATTATCCTGTGTTCAGGATCCTAACGTTAGTTATATGTTAAATCAGGATGTAGAAGAAGTGACCCGACTTAATATACAGTCAACACCTACTGTATTCTTGAATGGATATTTATCTAATATAAATATGATTAAGGCAGAGCTTAGCAAACTAGTAGGTTATGATGTAAATAGCTCTCAAGCTCACTCGCATAACAACAATGATCATTCTGGACATAACCACTAAATTTATATGAACATAACTTCATCAAAAGTAGTTAATATACTGCTTATAGTATTATTAAGTGTTTCATCGACGGCTTTTATTTATTTATCTTTTTTTAGTGACAATAAAGCTAATCCGACGTCTGTTTCTAGTGATATTTCAGTCGCTAATAAAGCGTTAATGATTAATCCTATTATAGGGGATCCATTTGATTTAAATGAGGTTACTAGTAAAGTTATTGTGGTTAATTTTTGGGCAACCTGGTGTGGTCCGTGTTTAATTGAGATTCCTGCACTGATATCATTAAAAAATACGTATGCAAGTGATGATTTACAGATTATTGGAGTTAGTATGGATGATTCAGAATCGACTGTAAAACGATTTTCTCAAAAAAATCCATTTAATTACCCTATTACGATGCAATCTTATTTTATTCGTAAAAAATTTGGTAACATTGCGGCTATTCCAACCACGTTCGTTTTAGATGAAAACTTAAATATTATTAAAAAGTTTCAGGGATATCATCAAAAAAGTACGCTAGAATCTGTTATTTTATCTATTTTATAAGATGGGTCAGGTAAATCCTTTTACAAAGGTTCAACTTTTTACAGGTATTATCGTTCATCCGAGTATCCAAGTTGATCAGGTATATACATCATTGGAGTCAGAGTTTGGCTTAGTTATTGATAGTGTGTCGGATCTTTATGAGTTTGATCATTCCACTTATTATCAAGCTGAAATGGGCAAAAATTTAAAAAGACTTTTTGTCAGTTTTAAGGATATAGTATCTCCTGATTTGGCTTATAAATATAAAGTTAAGTCTAATCGTATTGAAACTTTATATGTTCAGGATAATAGACGGTTATTAAATATTGATCCTGGCATATTATCACTTCATAATATACTATTATTTTCGACAAAAAACTTTTCTCATCGTATTGCTTGTGGTCAAGGAATTTACATAGAACTTACACTTATGTTTCGTAACGATTCGTATGTATCATTAGATTGGACGTATCCGGATTTCAAACAATCTAACATTCAAGATTATTTTTTAGAGTTACGAAAACGTTATCATAAAAAATTAAATTAGGGAGATCGTATGTATGCTTAATGATATGTTTTTAATGCTAGGTTTTTGTGTACTTATCGGAGGCTGTTTTGGTAGTTTTGCTAATATGCTTATTTACCGGTTATGTTCTGAACAATCCTTAATGAGCGCACGTTCGATTTGCCCACATTGTCAATCTAAGCTTAGATTAAGGGATCTTATTCCTATTGTAAGTTTTTTATGTCTACGTGGTTGTTGTGGGTCATGTAAGAAACCTATTTTAAAACGCTATTTACTGGTTGAGTTGTTAACTCCTATTTTATTTTTTTTCTTTTTGTACCCTAGTTCATTTATGACTTTTAATAGTCATTATCTTATTTTTGGTTATATTATATTGATTCTTTTTTTTACAGATCTTGAATCTTATTTATTACCTTTACCGTTAACGAGTGCTTTAGTTGTGTTGGGCATTGTGGTCTCTTTTTTGGATGGCATCTTATTTTCGAGACTTATGGTTTCGTTACTTATTGCTATGGCTTTGTTAAGTTTTCGTTATATTTTTAATCGTATTTATAAGCAAGATACATTTGGACTTGGCGATATTATTCTTTTGGTAGCTATTGCACTTAATTTTGGTTGGCAGATTTGTGTCTCGTCATTTTATTGTGCTGTAATTTTAGGGGGGTGTTATAGTCTTGTTTTGATACTATTAAAAAAGCGTTCCCGTAAAGATATGATTCCATTTGGCCCATTTATTATTATTGGGATTTTATGTAGTTTTAAATTTTTAGAAATAGCAGTCCCTTTCTTACTTTTTACTTAATCTGTGTTTCATTTTTTGCTTATTCTGTTGATTATTATGGGTACTACCTTTAGTAGTTTGTCTGTTACCTTTCATCACTTTTATAGTAAGTTACGGGTTTTACAGGTGGTTATATCAGCTCGGTACAATATCTTGATGGGACATATGATGGGTGATGATAGTACTGTTCATCATATTGATAACCGATTAGATTTTAGTTATATACCGGCCGTTTCTATTCCTAAGGGGATGGATGTTTACATGAATCGATTTCAGTTGGGTTCAAAACCACATTTAAATACAAGCTATGCGGGAAGTATCTGGTTTTTATTTCATAACCAACACTATAAACTTACGTTTCCTGTTGGTTTAGCGGTGATTGGCTTATATCAACTTCATTAATGGTTAATATGGCTAAAGGGTTTTTATTATTTGATGTTATTCTATCACTGTTACTAATAAGTCTGTATTTACCTGTTATTATTCAAGGAATTCTTAGTTTAAATATAACTTTATCCCATCTTCAGAATTACCATCAGAACTTAATTCGTCTTCAGGCTCATATTAACGATCATTCTATCGGCTTTGAACCGTTGTCTCAACAAACTACATCGGGTGATATTGTGATATATGTGACAGAAGAGTTTGGTTTACCTATTCGTTGGGCTAACTATACGCCATGAGTGTTTATATTAATAAAGGGTATAGTATAGCTTCTTTAATGGTATGGTTAGTGATTAGTAGTACCGTTATTCCTTTACTTTGTTCTACTTTAATCCTAACTGCGACTTATTATTCTAAAACAGCTTCTAAATTACTTATGTTATCTGAGTTATCGTTTTTTAAATCGGTTATTCAGTTGGATGTTATGACAGGTTCTCTCACTAAACAAGGCGACACTGTATCCATATTCGCTTCTCCCGTTAGGATTTCGTATAGCCTATCAGAGTCTCGATTGAAACGAATATACAAAACACCTCGCTATTTAACCTCATTATTACATGTTAAATCTTTGGCTATAGCAACTGACTATTGTATTCATGTTACTTTGTTAGCTAATGATCCACTAACCGTCTGTCAGCCAAAGTTATCACGTTATGATTAAGAGATCCTTTTCTTTTGGATATCTGAGCCTTGTTATTAGTCTGTTACTGTTATCTTTATTGAGTTGTTTAATCATACTAACAGAGTTAACACACCTATATTATTCTCATGTTCAATCATCACGAGATCATCTTATTGCTTACGCTTCAGCCTTATCTGGGTTAAGACTTACTTCTGATTATCATGATCATGTTACAGCTACACTGATAGAATCACCGGTACAAACAGATTTTGATTCCCTACCCTTTTTTAACTATCAAGGGATTTCATTTAAGTTACTCCAAACACCATTTTCTATTTATGCCTATGGTACCTATAACAACGTTCATTGTATTTTAAATAAAGATTACCCTTAACTCTTTATCTTTATGAAATTATTTTTTTTATTTCATAATAACCAGCTAAAATTAGTTTTTATGATGGAACATTGCTTTCTTTTTCATTTTTTTTAAATACCTTTTTGTATTCTTTTAGATATTTTTCTGATAGATACTTTAATAGATTCTAAGTTTGATATTTGTTATTTATTTACTTATGCGAAGTAGTGTTCTTGGATCAGTTTAAAAATTAACTGAAATTTTTTGTCTTTCAAAACCGATAAATATATAAAGGAAAAAAAATAAACAAAAAGTCTCCCTTTGGGGAGGGGATTTTAAGGAGCAATTAAAATGCAAACACCACCAGATAGAAAATCACCTACAAGTGTGATACCCCTTGATAGTGCGACGACAAGAAAAAACCCAACTATGACTTCTGAAAAACATGAGATACAAAAAGACGATCAAAATGCGATAAAAACAGGCAATAAAAAAAGAAAAAGAGGCATATATAAACAGAATCCAGACTTATACAAATATATGAGTTGGGATGAGTATAATAAAAATTTTCTTGATCCAGCCCAAGATCATGGATATCCCCCTGGTTTACCACTATACAACACAGAGACAGACGGCACTGCTAGTTCGACGCAAACAAAAGAACCAACAGCGAAAAAAGTAAGATCAAACGACAGCATAGTTGATGCAGATCTTTGATTGAAAACTTATCTGTAACCACTATATTGTAATTAATTCATCATATAACAGTCTTAATTCGGGTACATCACATTGATTATCATTCGCTCTTTGAATGGCATTTCCTAAAATAGCATCCGTTTCAAGAGTTCTTCCTGCTTCCCAATCTAAACACATACTGGTTTTATAGGGTTTCATGGTTAGTGTATCGTCAATATTTTTTTTGATACTATCATCGCTAATCTTATAACCATCACTGGCAGCTAAGCGTTGAACATCTTTCATAATAGCTATAATACGTTCCTTAATTACTTTATCAGCCAACAATTCCTGAGTTGTTTTTCCTTTGTAAATAACGGATAACGGGTTAAAGGGAGCATTCCAAATAAGTTTTTTATACCGTTCTAGCTGAATGGTATCAGATACCTTACAACTAATATCTGATGAATCAAATATAGCGGCAAACTCCGTTACATATTTGTGGGTTCCTTGCGGGTAAAGACCTAGAATTAAACGACCATAATCTTGATGGTGAATGGTTGCTGGCGCTATTTTAGCAACACATACAAACGCTAAACCACTTATCAGGGGGGTATCTGGATACATATGTTGATAAGCTGTTTCTATATGAATACCATTTTGTAATAAGACAAGACAGGTTTTTTTTCCAATCAACGGCTTAATATCTTGTACTAATGATTGATTGGGTAACACCTTTGTAGTGATGACGATATAATCAGGTTGATTATTGACATCTTTAATTGAGCTGAAGACTTCTTTTGGATAAAAAATTGATTCATCGTTATTTGGATGTATGATTCGAATGCCTTTTTTCTGAATTTCATCTTTATCAGATCGTGCAACACAACTTATTTCAACGGTATTACTAACACATTTGGATGCATATAATGAGCCTATGGCACCCATTCCGATAAATAATATATTTTTGGGTTTCATTACTACACTATAGGTTTATTATTTTTTGTAAGTCAATAAGCTCTCTAAAGTTTCTTCAATTTCACGTTCATGTTTTATCTTTCTATTTATTCTTCTTTCTTCTTTTTTTTCACTTTCTTCTCTTTTATTATTATACTCTTGCATTCTAATATAGCGCATCCTTTTTTCTATTTCTTTTCTTGCTATCTGTACTTCTGGGGAAGGTTTTTTTAGCATATTTTCACACTGCTTTTCAAGGTCAGTAAATTTTAATCTACAGTTGCCCCTCCTTCGGTTCCCAATGAGTTTATAATGGTTCCAAATGCGTGTATAATAATTTTCCAACTTTTGATTAAACTTTATTATATTTTTAAAAACATTATCTCGAGTATCAAGACATATCAAATATTGTTTATTCTCTCTTAATCTTTGAAAAGGACATACATCTTTCCTACTATCTGCTCCAACGAATATGGGTCTATTTTCACTCTTTAAATCCTCATTTGTTATATTATAAACATCCTGTAGCTTAAGAGGTAACTGAACATCATATTGTACTAAACATATCTCTATATAAGGTAAAAATGTCTTTTCATAATAATTTTCAAATTCTAATACTAAATCTTGTTTTGATTTACTTTTAACAACAACAGATAGAATTTGATCTAAACGTTTTAATTGATCTGCTGCTTTCGATTCGTCAAAGATCATTTGCTTGAAAACTTCATCTATACGTGTCAAGAAGATTTTTACATCATTGTTTTGAATTTGACCAATTCTAGCTAAACTTACACCGCTAGCATGCATTCTAGCTAAACTTACATAGCTATCTTGATTATATACTCCTTGGCTCATCTACAACTTCTATTTTTATAAAATTTTATATTTTTTTTTTTAACAAACAAACTACCAAAACCATTGTATCAAATATCTTTTTAATATTTAATTACTTATTTTTTATAGATAATAATTATTATTTAGTTACTTGATGATGTCTTGCTAAGCCTACATACTTTGCAGCCCAGCGTTTATTTTCTTCGTACTTATCTTGTGAGTATTGTTTAATCTGTTTGGCTGGCACACCCGCCCATAAAGTATTTTCTTCTACCAAAGTGCCTTCTTTTATGACAGCACCGGCTCCAATCGTGGCACCTTTCTTAATAATAGCTCCGTTTAAAATGATCGCACCCATCCCAATCAAAACACCATCTTCTATCCTACAGGCATGCAAAATAGCACGATGCCCTACCGTTACATCATCACCTATAATACAAGGCAAATCATTTTCTACATGAATGCAGCTTAAATCTTGAATGTTGCTCCGTTTACCAATTGTTATGTTATTAATATCGCCTCTTAGTACGGATCCATACCAAATGGACGAGTCATCTCCAATACTTACATCGCCAACAATGGTAGTTTGATTGGCTATAAAAACCGTTTTGTTAAAAGATGGCTTTTCTGTTTGAATTTTATCATTTAAATGTGTTTTATCTTTCATAGTCTTATACAATAAGCTTACTATATACTAGTTTTTTTCTAAATAAACTTCTTTTTAGCTTTTTCAATTTCATGATATAATTAGTTATATTTACATAATATTTTTTTTTAAGAAGGGTATGAATCATGTCAGAAAAAAACAAAGATGAATTTGAGCATAATGATGGACTGGGAGATCTTCTTAGAGAACGTGAAAAATTAGAATTTAGTTGGTCAAAAACAATTGTTATATTATGTAGCTTATTTGCCGTAGTTATTGTAGGGATTTATTTCATTTTCAATATAGGAAGAAGTGTTATTCAAACAGAAATTAAAGATACAATTTCTTCTAGCAAAGTAGCTTCTAAAAAACCTGCTAGTAAGATAGTAAAAAAAATTCAACCTGTTAAAGAATCTGTTATTGCAAACAAAACAAACAAAAAAACTCCAGCAAAACAGACAAAGGCTAAAAAAATAGCTAAGGAAGTTATCTCAAAAAAACCAAAAAGGGTTGTTTCACGATCTGTTCCAAAAAAGATTGAAAAAAAGATAAAAATAGCGGCTAATACAAGCCCTAAAAAAAAGGTATCACGTACAAATGAACGATTACAGAACACGAGTTACAAAGTAATCACCGGCACATTTAGTAATTATGATAATGCTATTGCTCACCTTGATACTTTAAAATCAAATGGTATAAAAGGGTTTGTAAAAGAATCTAAAACATCACTAGGCTCTACGTTTAGAGTACAAGTAGGTGCTTATACATCAAGAGATAGTGCCTTAAGACAACAAGTCAAATTAAATCTGATAGATATTGATTCTTACATATATCAAGAATAATTGATAAAAAATTCTTATCTGTTACTAGCATCAAATTCTCCACGTCGTGCTCAGATCTTAAAAAAATTTGGTTATACATTCACTGTTACATCCCATCATTTTGATGAAGATAGTTTAGACCCTAATGATTTTTTATCTCCTAGAAATTATGTAAGGTTTCTTGCTAAATCTAAGGCTCACTCTATTAAATGTTCTTCATACAACCTGATTCTTTCAGCTGATACTATCGTTGTTTTTAACAACATTATTTTTAATAAACCTACAAATCGAGACCAAGCCTTTTCTTTTCTTTCTCAATTACAAGGATCTACTCATCAGGTTATATCTGCGTTTTGTTTATATGATAGGCTGCATTGCCGAACTACAATTCGATCTGCGTTATCTAATGTTACATTTAATACCTTAACAGACTCACAACTTTATAATTACATTGACACATACCAACCATTTGATAAAGCAGGTGCTTATGGGATTCAAGAATGCCCGTCTTATTTTATAGCTTCCTATACCGGCTCTATTTATACCATCATGGGATTGCCCATTTATTTATTCAACACAACAATTAAGGATAGTCATTAGGTAAGCCTTTCGTTATAATAAATCTTATGTTTAAACGATTACGGAATATGTTTGTCAGCGAAGGTATTGGAATTGATCTAGGTACTCGTAATACCGTTGTTTATTCGCCTGGTAATGGTATCGTTCTAAGTGAACCGTCCATGGTTGCCATCGATAAAGAATCAGGCTCTGTTATGGCTACAGGATATGAAGCTTATAATATGGTAGGTCGAACGCCTGGCAATATCATTGCTGTTCGTCCTATGAAAGATGGCGTTATTGCTGATTTTTCTATTACTGAAAAAATGGTAGATGCTTTTGTTAACAAAGTGAATGTAAAACCTTTTTTAAAACGTCCTCGTATTTTAATTGGAATTCCTTGGGGGATTACCAATGTAGAAAAACGCGCTGTCGCTGATGCTGCTTTAAAAGCGGGTGCTGGGGAGTCATTACTGATTGAAGAACCCATGGCCGCGGCTATAGGCTCTGGCATTGATGTCCGCCTTCCTCAAGGAAAACTGATTGTTGATATTGGGGGTGGTACAACTGAAGTAGCTGTTATTTCCTTATCTGGTATTGTTGTTTGTAAATCGATTCGTGTTGCGGGGGATGAATTTGATGATGCTATTATTCAGCATTGTCGTCAACACTATAATCTCTTGATTGGTGATCGTATGGCTGAACGTATTAAAATTGAAATTGGGTCAGCATTTCCTTTTGAAGAAGAAAAAAATATGGTTGTTAAAGGACGTGACCTTGTTAGTGGTTTACCTAAAACGTTTACTATATCCTCTTATGAAATTCGCGATGCTTTAGCTGAACCTATCTCTGCTATCGTATCTACGATTCGATCAACCTTAGAAGAAACACCTCCTGAACTATCAGGTGATATTATGAGTGAAGGTATTCTTATGACGGGTGGTGGTTCTTTATTGTATGGTATTTGTCAATGTATCGAAAATGAAACTAAAATTCGTGTTAACCGTGCTGAAGATCCTTTAACCTGTGTTGCGGATGGAACTGGTAAAGTTCTAGAAGATCCTGACTTAATGTCTCATGTTAGTTCAACCATTTCTCATATTCACTCTTTTTAACAATATGTCTTTTATCCCGTCCTTTTTTGCTATAAACTTTATATAGTATAAAAACGTAAAGGAATACGCTGTGATTGAAATACTGAATTCGATAAAAACTGACTCCATTTCTAAAATTAATGAAATTGATTCTCTTCATGAACTTGATCAATTAAAATCCTTTTTATTAGGTAAGAAAAGTCCATTAATGGATGTTTTAAAAGATATTCCTAAAATACCTGTTGAAGAGCGTCCTATTATTGGTAAGCAAGCCAATCAATTAAAGCAAGATCTTACTCACCGGATAAATGAAAAACGTGATGAATTAATTAGCAAAGAACGCGATATTTTTTTAAATCAAGATCAAACGGATACTAGTTTACCAACCTCAGGATTACCGAAAGGTACTTATCACCCTATTACAACGGTTACAAAACTAGTATGTTCTATTTTAAATCGTTATGGGTATGCTATTAAACAGGGTCCTAATATTGAAACTGACTTTAATAATTTTGAAGCTCTTAATATCGCGCCCAATCATCCGGCACGAGATATGCATGATACGTTTTATTTAAAAAACAAAATGGTATTACGTACACATACTTCTCCTGTTCAAATTCGAACTATGTTAGACCAAGAGCCCCCTATTAAAATGATAGCGCCTGGCAAAGTCTATCGATGTGATGCAGATGTGAGCCATTCTCCTGTTTTTCATCAAGTTGAGGGCTTATATGTTAATGAAAATGTTACCTTTGCTGATCTTAAAGGAACCTTAGAATCCTTTTTACGTGAATTATTTGGTAATGATCATGATATTCGTTTTCGTTCTAGTTATTTCCCTTTTACAGAACCCTCTGTGGAAGTTGATGTTTCTTATACGATTAACGGAAAAACAACATGGTTAGAAATTATGGGTGCAGGTATGGTGCAACGCAATGTATTTCGTCATGTTTCTTATGATCCAGATCGTTATACAGGGTTTGCTTTTGGACTTGGTATTGAACGTATCGCCATGATTCTTTATGAAATTGATAATATTCGCTTATTTTATGAAAATGATAACCGGTTTCTGAACCAATTCTGATGTATAAGGAGATCGTATGAAATTCCCATTATCTTGGCTACGTGATTATGTAACAATTAATTGTTCGGTTGATGACTTGATGGATAAGTTAACGATGGCCGGTTTAGAGGTAGAGCAATCGGATTCTATTGGTGATTCACTAACGGGTATCATTACCGGGCGCATTGACTCCATTACCAAACACCCAGATGCTGATAAACTTGTTATTACGTCTATCTTTGATGGCAAGAATCATCATCAAATTGTAACGGGAGCCGCTAATATTTCAGAGGGAGATATTGTTCCTGTTAGCTTGCCAGGAGCTGTTCTTGCTAATGGTATGGCTATTAAATCAACCCAATTACGTGGAGTTCAATCGGATGGCATGTTATGTTCCGAAGCTGAATGTGGCATTACTGAGGAATCAAGTGGCATTTGGATTTTACCTCCAGATACTGCTCTTGGAATTGATTTTGTTTCTTTTGCAATGCTTAAGGATGTCGTTCTTGATATTTCTATCTTACCTAATCGTGGTGATTGTCAAAGTATGATCGGCTTAGCTCGAGAAATAGCCGCTATTACGAATCAATCCTTTTCTTTACCTAGCATTACATTAAAAGAATCAGCTATTAACCATTCCTATACGGTTACATCTAATAGTGACTTATGTCCTCTTTATGTTGGTCGTTATGTTACATCTTTAACGAATGGAAAATCACCTTTATGGATGCAACGTCGGCTACAGTTATGTGGGATTCGTCCTATTTCTACTATTGTCGATATAACCAACTATGTTTTACTTGAAACGGGTCACCCTTTACATGCTTTTGATGATCGTTTATGCCACAAAAAAACATTTACTATCCAAGAAGCATCAGAACCCACATCTATGACAACCTTAGATGGTCAATCACGTACATTAAGCAAACAACAGCTTCTTATTATGGAAGCTGATAAACCTGTTGCTGTTGCAGGTATTATGGGAGGTCAGGATACAGAAGTATCTATTGATACCTCGGATATCTTTTTAGAAGCCGCTTATTTTGATCCAACATCGGTTAGACGAACCGCTACCTCCTTAGGATTACGAACAGAAAGTTCTATTCGCTTTGAAAAAGGAGTAGCTGCTGACACTGTTGATTATGCCTCGCAACGTGCTTGTGCACTTTTAATAGAATTAGCAGGTGGAGCTTTATCTAAGAATGTTGTTATTTCGAAACATGATAAACATCCTTGCTTTCAACAAAAATTGATTCCTTTTTCTTTAACTCAACTTAATACATTTTTAGGATCTAACGTTTCACAAAAACAAGTTGAAACAGTTCTAACACCTCTGGGCTTTATCTTTAACAAGGATACGTTATCTGTTCCAAGTTGGCGTTCTCATGATATTACAGAATGGCCTTGTATTGCTGAAGAAATTGCTCGTCTTATTGGTTTTGATGCTATCCAATCTACGTTACCAAATAGTTTACCTATTCAAGATACCGATGATCCTATCGTTGATCTTATTGAATCAGCACAGGATTTCTTTGTCTCTAATGGATTTAATGAAGTTAATAGTTACCCTATGATAGCTGAAAATGACTTAACTATTATGGATTTAGGTACTAAGGAAACTTGGAATGAACTGGCTAATCCAATCTCTCCTCAACTCTCTGTTATGAGACCCTCGTTACTCCCTTCTTTATTACCCTTAATTGCTTATCACACAACACGCCAACTTCCCAATCAAGCAATCTTTGAAGTAGGCCGTACGTTTCATAAAGATTATGAATTAACATCATTAGCAATTGCTATTAGTGGTAAACGTGATTTATCTGCCTATACACCGGCTGAACGTGAATTAGAAACAGATATCTTTGGTTATCTTAGTCATACTTGCACTCGATTTTTTCAACAGTTGGGACTTTCTGTTACCTTAAAGCCCGATTCTAAGCATAGCTCTAAATGGAAACATCCTCATCTTAACTATCTTATTTATAGCAATAAAACATGCCTTGGCGGTTTATCACACATTCATCCTACTATTCTTGATCATTATTGTATTAAAGAACCTGTTGTTTATCTGGATATTAACTTAACAGCATTATTAGATCGTATTAACCAACCTAAAACCTATCAACCATTTTCGCGTTACCCATCTATTCGGCGTGATATTGCTTTATGTGTACCCGATACACTTTCATTTAATGACATTATGGATGTTGTTACCAAGTTTAAACATAAGTCGGTGCTTAAAACCGGTGTTTTTGATGTCTTTGAATCAGAAACATTAGCTCCTTATACTCGTAGTATTGGTATTTATCTAATTTATCAATCGATGACAGAAACGTTATCTGACGATACAGTAAATGCTAATCATCAGCGCTTATGTGATCGTCTTACCGAATCATTACCCATACAAATTCGCTAATGACTATATCTATTGACGTCAGTCAACAGACTCCGATGATTCGGCAATACTTAGCTATTAAAGAAGCGCATCAAGATGCTATCTTATTTTTTCGTTTAGGTGATTTTTATGAAATGTTTTTTGACGATGCTAAACAAGCTTCTCAGGAATTAGATTTAACCTTAACAGGACGTGGTAAAGATGAACGCCGTATTCCTATGTGCGGAGTCCCTTATCATGCTGCTGATGGTTATATTTCAAAATTAGTTGATAAAGGGTATAAGGTAGCTATTTGTGAACAAGTTGAGGAAGCTGATGATACTAAAGAAATTACTAAACGAGATGTAGTCAAAATTGTTACACCAGCCACTCATTTATCGGATACTCGTTTAGATAGTGAGGATAATATTTACCTGGCTTCACTTTATACTTCATCACCTAATACAGATTATGGGTTTTCTTTTGTTGATTGTTCTACAGGGGAATTTAAATGCTGTTTATTTGATTCAAAGCAAGATTTATGTGACGCTTTACTTCGCTTAAATCCAAAAGAATGCTTAGTTCCTCGTTCGCTTGATTTTGATTTTGATGCTCCTTTTTTGTTAACTCACTATGATCCGTTATCTATTAACCATGCCATTAGTAAATTTAACAACTTTTTTAGCATTCACCATCTTGAAAGTTTTGATTTATCAAATCATGAGTTAGCCATTCCTTCGGCTTGGTCTATTATTGATTATTTATCACATACTCAAAAACATGCGTTAGCTCAATTAACCACCTGTTCTGTGTATCGATGGGATACAGCTATGGTTTTGGATGCTCAAAGTATTCGTAACCTAGAACTGCTAAAACCCTTATTTAATGCTCAAAAAACAGGTTCCTTATTTTGGGTCATTAATAAAACAAAAACATCGCTTGGTGCTCGTGAACTAAAACACTGGCTTTTACATCCCTTAACCTCTATTAAGTCTATTGAGGATCGCTATGATGCTATTGATTATTTAAAAACTGATTTATTAACACGTGAAGAAATTCGTGAACAATTACATCTTGTTTATGATTGTGAACGGTTATTATCTCGAATTGTTTCTCATACACATAATCCTAGGGATATGATTGCTCTTACCGAGTCTTTAACAGCCTGTATTGAACTTGCTTCTATTTTACAAGATGCTTCTGGTTCACTCTTACATGACTCTGCTTGCTTTTTTCAACAATTAACTCAGGAAAAGCACCCTATTCGTATCATGATTCAAACGATTCAAGCTGCGTTGCTTAATCCACCTCCCAATACTATTACAGCTGGTAATATAATTAAACCTGGCTATAACGAAGAACTGGATGCACTCACACAATCTTTTAAAGATATCAAAGACTGGATTGGAGGATTAGAAGCAAAAGAACAAGAACGCACTGGAATTAAAACCTTACGTGTTGGATTTAATAAAGTATTTGGCTATTATTTTCAAGTTTCAAAAGGTCAAACGGATCATGTTCCGGATGATTATATCCGAAAACAAACTTTAACCAATGCTGAACGATATATTACTCCTGAACTTAAAGAAAAAGAAACTGTTCTGTTACATGGAGAAGAAAAACAAACTCAACTAGAGCAAACGATTTATCAAACTCTTGTTGACTGTATTACCAAGCAAACGCCTCTTATTCAAGAATGTGCCATGCATATTGCTCGACTGGATTGCTTACAATGCTTAGCTACGGTTGCACAACAACTTAATTATACCCGCCCCACGCTCTCTGATACGGATACCGATTTAAAACTTGTTCAATCACGTCACCCTGTCTTAGAAAAACAACATCCACACGATATCATATCTAATGATATTACCTTTGATAACAAAACCCATATTTTACTTATTACAGGTCCTAATATGGCTGGTAAATCAACGCTGATGAAACAGGTGGCTTTAACGGTCATTTTAGCCCAGATGGGCTCTTTTGTTCCGGCAGAATCAGCTCATATTAGTTTAGTTGATCGCTGTTTTACCCGTATTGGTGCTTCTGATAATTTATCTCATGGCCAATCTACGTTTATGGTCGAGATGACTGAAACATCAACGATTTTACATAATGCAACGGCTAAAAGTTTAATTATTTTAGATGAAATTGGTCGAGGAACATCTACCTATGATGGTATGAGTATTGCGGCAGCTGTTATCCATTATCTTCATAACCACATTCAAGCTCGTACATTATTTGCAACTCATTATCATGAACTCACATCTATTACAAAAGATTGTGATCATGTTAATAATGCGTCTATGGCCATTAATGATGATGAAGGTTCTCTGATTTTTACGTATCAGCTAGTAGCTGGACCAGCTGATAAAAGTTATGGAATTCATGTTGCTGAAATGGCAGGACTTCCAAAAGCGTTAATTGATCATGCACAATCCTTATTAGTGCGTTACGAAAACACACCACCATCAGCTGATCAACTATCATTATTTTAACGCTTTGAAGAGTGTTATATCAGGCGTTATATAGCATGGCTTCTTTTAACTCATTTACCTTAGTAATTGAATTTAGATTTTCTAGAATAGCAAATGCAAATTGATGTGCTGTAGCGGGCCCTCGACTTGTAATGAGATTATCATCTACTACAACAGCTTCTTCAGAATAGTTGCAAGATGTCATCGCTTCTTTAAAAGCAGGATATGACGTAGCTCTTTTTCCGGCAATAACGCCTATCTTATCTAGCACTCTTGGTGCAGCACAAATAGCGGCGATTAATTTACCTTGGACATGATGATTTTTAATAACGGTTTCTACTTCCCTACTATTTTCTAAATGTGTTGTCCCTGGTTCTCCGCCTGGTAATATAACAGTATCAAATATTTCATCATGATTATCAGCCAATGTTTCGGTAACAGAAATAATTGTGTTATGAGCGGATGTAATCGACAAACTCTCTAACCCCGCTACCGTTACATCGATATCACCTCGACGTAAAATATCAATAATGGTCATGGCTTCAATATCTTCAAACCCATTGGCTAATATTACTAAAGCTGTTGGCATAATTAAGTCCTTTTTTATGTTTTATATAGCTTATTTTATATCATACAAAGTTTGGTTCTCAAGCCAAATTTTCTCTTTTTATTTCACTATTTATAGCTTTACTATTCGTTTCTTTTTTATACCTAGTTTAGCTCAAGCTGTCTTTATTTATTAGCCATTCAAAATTACATATAGATTTTCCCAACACTTTCATATAATATAGAAGTATCTCAGCATAAAAGGAGCATGTAATATGGCTATAGAATTTTATAATGTTAAAAAGAAACAAAAAGTTTCGATTGACGAATCAAAAGTAAAAAAAACTAAGTACGAGAGAAATGGAACTACTCGATATGCATTCAGATCTCAAGATGATGATGGAACAAATTTAACAAAATTCTGTTCTAAAGCTGATTATGATGCAACTAACGTAGAAGTTGTATAAGCATATTAGTTTAATTTAAAATTATTAAAGGACTAACATTTATTATGTTAGTCCTTTTTTTTTTGTAGACTGTCTATTTTTAATGGATTAAGCTAATAGATATGCGTACGTTATTTTTATATCTTATTTTTTTTCTTATAGCTTCGACCGTCGTTCAGGCTAACCCTAAGACGTTTTATCTGAAAAATGGGGATACCATTACGGGGGATGTTTTATCTTATGATCGATCAACGGGTGTCTACAAAGTTCAAGCTAGCTTTGGTGTTATTGATATAAAAGACAGCGATATTGCAAAACAAAATCTTCGTGTTACGTTAAAAACAGGTGATATCCTTACAGGAATATTCATAGAACGTAATGATACAAATTATAATATTCAAACATCTTTTGGAGATATTTCTCTTCTTATTTCGGATATTGATCGTGTTGATATCATTGAAGAAACCAAAAAATTACCTACAAAAGCTAGTGCATGGGTTTTTAGTAATGAAGAGATAATGGATTTATATTCAGATCCTACTGGATTTACCATGAAAAAAAACACTCTATATATCAGTGGTTTATCATGGGGTTATAGTCCTACGGATACATTTCAACTTACTACCCGTTATTGGGATGCTATATCATCTGGAGATTTAAATTTACGTTCTAAATGGATGATTTTTAAAGGGGGATCTTTAGATCATAGAAAAGCATTTTCTATTGGATCTCATATTCATATGGGAGGTTATCCTTCCAATAAACTTGTCTATCAAAAGGTTGATAATGATGATGATGAAGAATCGTATTATCGCTGGGAATCTATTGGTGAATCTGATGATGTAGAGGCTTCTTTATGGGGCTCTCTTTTTGCAGCTTATACACAGTCTTCTCTTAACAAAGGTAAAATAGGTCGTTTGGCTAAAACAATTGGTTCTGAAATCACTTTTTATCGAAACTACCCTATTATGATACGAAGCTATGCAGGAATATCTTATGATCTACGAAAAGATTTAAAATTATTGTCTATCATATCCTATGATCCTTACTGGGGATCTATCCAATCTGATCAAGATATTACCCTTCCGATTCACCTTGATTTAGGATTTATTTATGCTTATAACGAACACTTACGTGTTGGCATTCACTTTCAACGTTATTTCTTTACTATTTACTATAAATTTTAGTTTTTTATAGTCTTATTTTTTTTTATTTTAAATATCTTTTTATATTTTGTTTCCTATATTATAATTTTTTAAATTACAATACGTTAGTTTGTATTATTTATATTAAAGGATTTATTATGGCTTATTTATCTTGTTCTAAACTTTTGTCACATTGTGCCCCATGTTTTTTTAAAAACAAAAACTCTTCTACCAACAGATCCCTTTCAGAGCCGTTCATAGACAGTGACCCATTAAAAAGAAATTCCAAGATATCTTCTGATCTTAATAAGACACCCAATCGATTCCCCTACCGTAGTTTGTTGAGTTTCCATGCTCCACGAAAATCCCCTTCAAAATCTGACTCTCGATCATCTCTAGCATCTATTGAAGAAGAAACTTAATAGTTTTTAATTTTCTTATAATTGATACCCCTTTTTGTTTATAGTAGACTTTTTCCATGCAAACATCTCTTGCTTTTCATGCAGCATACCCCGTTTTAGAATTAGAAAAAACCATAGCGTTTTATACCGATGTTTTAGGTTGCAATAAGGGTAGATCTGATACATCTTGGGTCGATTTTAATTTATTTGGGCATCAAATTGTGTTTCATAAAGTTGAAGGGTTTGAACAACGACATTATTTTAACCCTGTTGATAAACATAATGTTCCGGTACCTCATTTTGGAGTTGTTTTGGATTGGCAGGATTGGCAACCCTTTGTAGATCGATTAAACCACCATAATATCTCATTTGAAATAGAGCCACATATCCGTTTTCAGGGACAAGTTGGTGAGCAAGCTACTATGTTTTTTTATGATCCAAATCACTATGCCTTAGAATTTAAATCATTTCGATCATCAGACATGCTTTTTGCAACCTAATTAATCATATATAACGTAACCCAAAGAACAACCAAAATGTATTTCTGTTTAGAAGGTTATCTTTTTGATATCATCATTGATACTCGCCCAGCTTCATAATCTCAATATTAGGTGACCTGAGATGCCCTCTGAAAAAGACCAATAAGGTCTTTCCTTAGATGAATTTCAGCATTCTTAATTTTCCCATAACTATTTTTACTGTGTTAAAATTAGATTTTAAAGGGGAGTTAACTATGGTAAACTCTCTCTCATTAACGTTTTGAGGTGGCCTATTGTGACTATTGAATTAAATAACCGACGATACTGTTCTGATTTATCCCTAGATCTAACCAATCAAGATGTCGTACTGGCTGGATGGATTGATACGATTCGTGATCATGGACAGCTGCTGTTTATGCATTTGCGTGATCGTAGCGGTGTTGTTCAAATTGTCTTTAATCCAGAAGAAAATAAAGACCTTCATAGTCAGGCTGAACAATTGCGTAGTGAATACTGCGTTGCCCTTAAAGGCACGGTTATCGAACGTGATGATGAAGCTAAAAACCCTCATGTTCCAACAGGTATGCTTGAAGTTCATGTATCTAACTTAATACTTTATAATAAAGCAAAAACGCCACCTTTTTTAATCAGTGAAAAAAGTGTTACGGATGAAGATAGCCCTGATTTTAACGTAGATGAAGATTTACGACTCAATTACCGCTACCTTGATCTTAGACGACATAGTATGCAACAAAATATGATAACTCGCCATAAGATTATGCGCTCTATCAGAGAATATTTAGATGAGAAGGGATTTATTGATGTTGAAACTCCTATTTTAACAAAATCAACTCCAGAAGGAGCACGAGATTATCTCGTTCCCTCTCGACATCATGATAACTGCTTTTATGCCCTTCCCCAATCCCCCCAAATGTTTAAACAACTGTTAATGGTTAGTGGGCTTGATAAATATTATCAAATTGTTAAATGTTTTCGTGACGAGGATTTACGCCCTAATCGCCAACCTGAATTTACTCAATTAGATCTTGAAGCCTCGTTTATCGATGAGCCCTACATATACTCTTTACTAGAACCTTTAGTAGAACGTGTTTTTAGTATTGTTGGTAAGTCTTTACAAGGCCCGTTTCCTCATATTACCTATGAAGAGGCGATGAATTCTTATGGAAATGATCATCCCGATTTACGGTTTGATATGAAAATGGTTGACGTTACCGATCTTTTAACAGACGTAAATTATAAGATTTTTAATAGTATTGCTAATAATAATGGATCGATTAAAGGTATTAAAGTACCTAATAAAGCAGCTGATATGAGCAAAAATATGCTTCAAGAAGAATTAGCCAAAAAAGTAGTGCCACAATTTGGTGGTAAAGGTATGAGTTGGATGAAAGTTATTGATGGCAAACTTGAATCTAATATTGTTCAATTTTTTTCAGATCAAGAACAGACTGCTCTTATTAAAGCTTTAGATGCTAACGATAATGATGTCTTATTATTTGTTGCGGATACTAACAAAGCATTGGTTAATGATGTTCTGGGTAGATTACGATTATATGTTGGTCAAAAATGGGGTTTTATTGATCCATCAAAAATTGCTGCTTGCTGGGTTACTGACTTTCCAATGTTTGAATTAAAAGATAATCGACTTAATTCGATGCACCATCCATTTACCCAACCTGACGATTCTTTCCTATCAGCCCAAACCACTGAAGACTTTTTAGCGATTAAATCACGTGCTTATGATTTGGTAATTAACGGAGAGGAAATTGGAGGAGGGAGTATACGTATCCATGATGCTGAAACACAGGCTAAAATCTTTCAGACTTTAGGCTTAACTGATGATGATATTAAACAAAAATTTGGCTTTTTTGTAGATGCATTAACCTATGGTACACCGCCGCATGGTGGCTTAGCTTTAGGTATGGATCGTTTAGTATCTATGGTCTTAGATACGGACTCTATTCGAGAAGTTATTGCTTTTCCAAAAAACCGAGTAGCATTCTGCCCACTAACCCAAGCGCCAGCTAATGTTGGAAACCAACAATTAGATGAGCTAAAGTTATCGTGTATTGTAGAAGAAGCTTAACTATTCGCCGTATTATAACGAGTATTCTGTTATATCAAAATATTGATATAACACTTCCAAAACGTTTGTAGCATACTCATCTCATTTCTGAATGTTTACTTTCAAAATCATAGCGGTATAGTAATCTTATGTTTCTGATACTTTATATGTTTGTTAGCACACTTTCTAAACGTGTGTATGATGATTTTTCAAACCAATTTTCTGATTTTTATAAAAGCCAATTAATATCTATTCAATCGTCACCTCCATCAGATGATACCTTGAAACGTCCTGTCATTATTACAGCTCATGGCTTTGGAGCATCTCCCTTTGAATGGCATGATTTTTCAGATTATATCGCCTCTAACACCAATGCACTTGTTTCTAATGTTTACTTAGGTTCTCACGATAGTTTAACTCAGTTTGCTAATTCGTCTTGGGAAGATTGGCTGCAACCGATCTGTCATGAGTATCATCGATTAGTTAATCTTGGTTTTGAAACTATCTATTTATGTGGCTGCTCTACAGGATCCACCTTAATTATCCAAGGATTACTTAATAAATGTTTTCGACCTAGCTTACCTCTTAAACATATTTTTTTAATTGATTCATTAGTTGAACCCAAAGAAAAAATGCTATATTGGCTCCCTTGGATTAAACCCTTTATGTATGACCAATCATTAACACTAAATGAAAAAGAAATACCTCACTGGCTTCCTTACCGCCCTAAAAAATCATTAATTCAATTATTAAAACTTATCAAAAAAACCAAATCTGATCTCCAACAAGGGATTGATTTTCCTGATCATATCCATATCTCGTTATTCCAATCTCAAGACGATCCGGTGATTGATCCTATTTCTCACTCTAAACTCCACAGAGGTTTATCTAAATGTATAACGCGCCCTATTAATAGCATTACTCTTAATTCAGAACTGCATGTTTTTTCTCGATTATCTCATCGACCTAACGTTAACCCTAGTGATATCGAAAACCAATCTATATTTTTTAACTATGTCAAAGATTCAATAATCTCTTAAAACTAAAATATGTTCAGTTTTTCTTAAATCATGTAAACTATCCGTAATAGATGGGACTTAAAGAAGAATGTGGCGTTTTTGGTATATTTGATATTGATGAAGCAGCTGTCTTAACGACTTTAGGGCTTCATTCATTGCAGCATCGTGGTCAGGAAGGCGCGGGTATTGTTAGTTATGATGGCACATCATTTCATGCTGTCAAAAAAGAAGGTTTAGTTGGCGATAACTTTAATAGTGCTGAAACGCTTGATAAGTTACCAGGTAGGCGTGCTGTTGGACATGTTCGTTATTCTACAACGGGTGATACAAAAATTACTAATGTACAACCTTTATTCGCCAATTTGTCTGCTGGTGGCTTTGCTTGTGCTCATAATGGGAATCTTACCAATACGCATAAACTTACAAAGCAATTAGTCCAAACAGGCTCTATCTTTCAAACTACATCTGATACAGAAATTATCTTACAACTTGTTGCTCGATCTAGAAAACGAAAAACTATCGATAAAATTAAAGACGCTTTATCGCATATTCAAGGTGCCTATTCATTAATTATTATGACAAATAAAAAACTAATTGGTATTAAAGATCCTTTTGGAATTAGACCGCTTGTGCTTGGAAAAAAGAATAAAGCCTATGTATTAGCCTCAGAAACCTGTGCTTTAGATATTATTGGTGCAAAATATATTAGAGATGTAGAAAATGGAGAAATGGTTATTATCACTGAATCGGGTTTAGAGAGTATTAAAATTTTTCCAAATAGCCCTGAAAGACCCTGTATTTTTGAACGTATTTATTTTTCTCGACCCGATAGTATCATAGACGGAAATAGTGTTTATACCTATCGAAAAAATCTAGGCGAACAACTAGCTATAGAAAATAACATTGATGCTGATGTCGTGGTTCCTGTTCCAGATTCTGGGGCACCGGCTGCTATCGGTTATTCTCAAAAATCAGGTATTCCATTTGAGTTAGGTATTATTCGAAACCACTATGTGGGCCGTACTTTTATTGAACCCTCTCAATCTATCCGACAATTTGGCGTAAAATTAAAACATAGTGTTAATAAATCTAGTATTAAAAACAAACGTGTTATTTTAATTGATGATTCTATTGTTAGAGGTACGACCGCTAATAAAGTTGTTAAAATGGTCTTTGATGCAGGTGCTAAAGAAGTTCATTTTGGTATCTCATCACCCCCTATTCTTCATCCTGATTTTTATGGTATTGATACCCCTCAATATAGTGAATTAATTGCAGCTAATCATAATATTGAGGAAATAACTAAGATTATTGGTGCTACGTCTGTGTTTTTTTTAAGTTTAGAAGGCACTTACAAAGCTATGGGCCATGAAACACGAAATCCGAAAAACCCTCAATTTACAGACCATTGCTTTACGGGTGATTACCCTATTGATGTTCGTGATATCTTAAAACACGGTAATTCTTAATTATTAAGATAGCAGATCTACTTAAACCATTATTTTATCGTAAAATAGAACATTTTCCTTTATGCACTTCATTTAAACCATTTAGTGTTACTGTATACAAATAAGTTCCATTTACCATATCAGCTATATTAAGGGTAATGCTATTTAAACTCTGGGTTATAAAATCTTTCTTTTTTTGTAATACCCCCTCTAGATTATAAAACGTTACATATCCGCCTAACCCATCTTCTTGCGCTGAAAAATAAATAACTGCTTGATTACTACGTATTGGGTTTGGTGCAACCATAACATTACTGATTTTTTGACTCGTACTAGATCCTCCATAAAATGCTAGATTAGCATCAACACCAGCCTTTACATTAAACTCTTCTAATAAGGCATATACATTAGGGACTCTAATATTATCTGGTAATACCTTTGGTGAGGATTGCATTAAAATAGACTGATAGGATTCTGCCGTTAAATTAGGATAATAACTTACCATCCTTCCTAAAATCCCTGAAATAATGGCCGTACTTGTTGATGTCCCTGATAAATGGGCATATCCATTATTCAGCGATGTTGAAAAAACATCTTTTCCTGAAATAGCAACATCCAACCCATATCCTTGATTTGAAAATGATTCCAATTGCTTCGTCCCTTTTTCGATCGAACCAACACCAATAACCGACTTAAATCTAGCGGGATACATCACCTTTTTCATAGCATCGTTACCTACAGCAGCTACGACAATCACATCATTGGCTAACGCATACTCAATAGCATCTTCTAACACCTTTGTTTTAAAGATAAAACCCCAACTACAGTTAATAATTGAAGCACCCTGATCAACGGCATATCGGATGGCTAAAGCAGCTTCTAATTGATACCCTATACCAAATTGATTAAACACTTTTAAAGGTAATATCTTAGCGCCAGGATGAATACCAACAATTCCCTTTTGATTGCTTAAACCTGCGATAATACCAGCCATATGCGTTCCATGACCATGATCATCTTCTGGATAACTAGATATCTTATTACCCAACCAATCGAGCCACTGATAACCTGCTATATCATCAATATAGCCATTTCCGTCATCATCTTTTCCATTGATTAGCTCTCCCTCATTTTTGTAAATAGCATCTTTTAAATCATCATGATTTAGATTAACCCCTGTATCAATAATCGCAATTACAACATCTCTTTTTGATTGCAAAGACCATAATTGAAATAAATCATCTTCAATTAGATAGTGTTGTTTAAAACTTAAGGGGTCCAAAGTTTCTTGATATAGCTCTAAGGCATAATTGGGTTCTGCAACACTAACATAAGGTAAGGTTTCTAACTGCTCACATATAACCTTAAGATCTAATGATGATTCAACTCTAATAATATCAAGTGTTTCATCATTATTTTTTGATAGTAAAAAATTAAGTCTCTGCTTCTTTTTTATCGTTACTGTCTTTTGTTTTAGTATCGTTATATCTGTTAACGGTGTTGGATTTGCTAAAAATTGGATCCCACTATCAGATTTATGTAAAATAATATCGTAGGTAGCTGCAATAAGACTATTACTGATACTTAACATTAACCATAATGCTAAGAAGGCTTTAGATACCAACCGTCATTCCTAGCTTATGAGAATCGCCTAAGGCGACATGGTGTCCATATGAATAATGCATATTTAATGAGTTAATGTTCATGCTTGATCCAGCACGAAACTGATTACTCATCCCAACATCTCTAATTCCTACGGTTAGATTTATATAGGATGACAAGTCATAAGTTAAAGCAATATTTTTAATCATTTTTTCTTTTATTATACTCATATCTGATAAAAATTCTAAATTTCTTATGGGTCTTATCGATACCCCTGTATTAACCTGCACAGGTTTTTTATCTCTTTTTCCCGTACTCCAATACTTACGATAACCTATATTTTGTACAGATACCCCAATATTTAGCATCCCACCTGTTAATAACACTCCCGTATCTACTGAAATGCCTTTTCCAACAGCGTCACTAATTCGGTCATACAAGCCTATAACTGAACTTCCTATTAATATCCTGTCATGAATACGTGTTGCAACACTTACCTGCGGATTTGTATTCAAGCTAGCATACTGGCCTGTTGTTGTGGGTATACCGTCAATCACCTCATTTTTATCCATATTACCTATTGTAGTAAATGGTAATAAAACACTCATAAATAAGGTGTCATTATTTTTATAACCAAAACCTAATAATCCATGATAGATACCCATAGCATAACTCTGATTAAGATTAACCAACACCTTTCTATGCATATTCTTAATACCCGTAGCGGGGTTTTTAATACCGCCTTCTAAACCATTCTCTTTTCCTGTAACCGCATAGGCACTTGCATACCCTTTTACCAATCGTATATCGCCAGCATAGACACTACTATCTATTGACAATAAAATGATAACAAGCAATAATAATAATAATATAAAAATATTATTTAATTTATCTTTTATTTTTTTCAAAACCAAAAAATAACCCATTAAATTCAATGGATTTCCCCTTTTTTTAATATATCTTTGTAGACTAGTTAGAATCTTTTCCACAAAAATTTATGTTTTAAACCTTTTTTATATCACTATTATTTTTTACCGTTTATAAACTTTGGGTCATGGCTGTTTATATGTTAAATTAGTAAGACATGATACTTACGGATGATTCTGTTATTAAATTGTTTCAAACCAAAGCACCGATAGGTCGTCCAAATACGCCAGCTTACGCTTTATATAATACGCAAGAAGAATGTGATTATTTATTAAATCATGCTATTAAAGAATTAAATTTACCTGTCAATCGTTCTCCTTATACGATCACACCAGATACCCACCTTAAACTAGAGTTCAATATGATCTATACGCAACTTACCTTTTCGTATTCTCAACATTACTCTAAACCTGATCTTATTATTTATACGGAAAAAGGGTTTACTATCTTTAAACTCTGTATTTCTTATAATCCCATCAAACACCCTATCAGACGTTTAGGCCTAACTTATTTTATTATCTCTCAGCTGGGTTATCGCACAACGTCTTCTTACCTTTTATGTATCAATCCTCACTTTCGGATTGATCATAACAAAACACAATTCTTCAAACGATTTAATATAACCTCTAAAACAAAAAATATTGCATCAAAAATTTCTCGTTATCTTGAATCTATCTCTAAGCAAAGTAATCAACATCCTGATATAGACTCTAAAGAGCCTGCAACTAATTTAAATGACACTCACGCTAACACCACTATTCCTGATATTTTTCAACTTATTGATATGCCCTATAAACAAAAGGCCTTTTATTATGAAGAAGGAATTTTATCCTTTCATGATATCTTACAATCCTTATCTACTCTTTCTGATATTCAACGAAAGCAATGCTTAGTTGAAACAACACAACAACCATTTTTTGAACCTTCTTACCTAAACTCATTTCTCACTAGGCTCACACCTAACATTCAATTTTTTGATATCGAAGCATGCCAATTCCCTTATCCAATCTTTTTTGCTAAAACCCCCTTCGAAACCTTTCCTTTTCTTTTTTCTATTCATTACCTTCATACTCATACAAAACAAGAAGATCATACCATTCAATTTTTTTATCCTGATTCAGATTTTAGACGTAAATTTGCTGAATCCCTGATTACTCATCTTAATCCAAACCAGTCTATTATCATTTTTGATGCAACAATGGAACGAAAATTACTTTCAGAACTTGCTTACTTATTTCCTGATCTCAGAAACAAACTTAACAAACTGCTAGATCAATTCGTCGACATTTCACCCTTATTTCTTAATCACCATGTTATGTTACCGGGAATGCAGGGTAAATATTCTATTAAACAAATTATCCATGCTATCACACCAGCCAATCCCTATGATTCATTAACCGTCCAATCTGGCTTTTTTGCCTCTCATCATTACAAAACACTTATTTATGATTCTAATACTGAAAAAATCGCTATAAAAAACATCATATCTGATTACTGTAAAATGGACACCTATTCTTTAGTTTTAATTTATAATCACCTTCATAGTTTATCCCTTAAATAATTTGTTTAGCTTCGCATACATTGGTGTATAATAGGTCGATGTCTATTTTATTTAAAAAGTTATTTCGTAACAAAAAAACTAGCGTTTTAGCTTTTATTCTTCTCGTTTCTATATTTTTATTTGGATATTCTAAACAAAAAGCCTTACAAGAGCTTGTTGTATACAGTGTCCTAAACAACCATTTTAGCCCTGTTCAAATTAAAGATGATTATTCTGAAAATGTATTTAATCAATTTCTTAAAAAAATGGATCCAAACAAGCGATTTTTCACCCAAGAAGATATTGCCCAGTTATCCTTATATAAATATGCTATTGATGATCATATTGAATCAGGTAATTTTAAATTTTTAAATACAGCTTTTGATATATATATGGCTCGCTTAGAGTTTCTAAACACTTATATTCCAACCTTATTTGACAAGCCTTTTTCTTTTACAAAAAAACAAACATTAGAAACAGACTCTGATAAACGCACTTTTTCTAAAAATGAAACTGAATTACAAGCATACTGGAATAAACTTATCGAATATCAAGTACTTACTCGTTATATTAATTTAAAACAAGGGCTTGTTAGTAAAAATGAAACCATTTCACATACGTTTGATAAAAAACTTGAAAAAGAAGCAAGAGAAAAAACTAAAACTGAAGTTTTAGAAAGTTTTACTAGATTACAAGAAGAAACATTAGATGATTTTCGAGATTTATATTTTGATAGCATGATTAATGTGTTTGACACGCATACCAGCTATTTCCCATCTGAACGTAAAGAAGATTTTGATATTAGTATCTCTGGAAAACTAGAAGGGATTGGTGCTGTGTTACGGGAAGAAGATGGATTCATTAAAGTAGTCCGCATTGTTCCTGGTAGCGCGTCCTGGAAACAAGGTGAGCTAAAAGCAGAAGATGTTATTTTGAAAGTAGCTCAAGATTTAGACAAAGATCCCGTTAGCATTGTAGGCGTTCGAATTAAAAAAGCTGTTAAGTTAATTCGTGGTAAAAAAGGAAGCACTGTCAGACTTACCGTAAAACATCCTACAGGAGAAGTTTCTGAAATACCTATTGTTCGTGACATTGTTATCATTGAAGAGACCTACTCAAAACATGCTATCTTAAAGGATTCTCGTTTCGATAAAACCTTTGGCTATATTTCCTTACCTAAATTTTATCGTGACTTTAAAAACCCTCTAGGTCGTAACACAACAAACGATATCCAAAAAGCACTCGTTGATATTAATAAAGCAGGTGTTGATGGCGTTATCTTTGATCTTCGTGATAATGAAGGGGGTGCTTTAGTTGATGCGGTTTATTCAGCTGGTTTATTTATTAATGAAGGTCCCATAGTTCAAGTAAGAGGTCGCACCTCTATGTATGATAAAATTCTCAATGATACTGATGAAGATATACTTTATGATGGTCCTTTGATTATTTTACTTAATTCTTACTCTGCTTCTGCTTCTGAAATTTTCGCAGCTGCGCTTCAGGACTATGGACGTGCTGTTGTTGTTGGCTCCAACACCTTTGGAAAAGGGACCGTTCAAACCTTTGTAGAACTTGATAAATTAAGTCCTACACGATCTGCTTTTTTTAAAGATCTTGGTTCTGTAAAATTAACTATTCAAAAATTTTATCGTATTAACGGTGGGTCTACGCAACATAAAGGCGTACTACCCGATATTATACTTCCTAACAAAGCTGACCATCTTGAAGTTGGTGAACGATACCTGGACTATGCTTTAGGTTGGGATACGGTTAAACCACTTAGCTATTCACAATGGTATCATCAAAATCTTGACATTGATAAATTAGCTAAATTATCAAAAAAACGTATTTCAAAATCAGATCGTTACAAGTCTTTATATTCTCACTTATCTTTTATTAAGAAACGTTCCGAAACTACCTATGTCTTTCTTGATTCAAAAAAAGCTATATCCAAAAAACTTGAAGCAAACAAAGAATTAGATACCTATAATGAAACCATTAAAAAACTTGATAATTTATCGTTTACAATTCCTCATAATAAACAACTATCTGAAGCGCAGCAAGAAAGTTATAAAGATTGGGTTGAAAATATTGAAAAAGATATTGATATTAGTGAATCATCTGCTATTTTAAATGACCTTATCTCTGAAATATCGTCCCTAACAGCTCGTCATAGCGAGGACATGTCTGTCATCGAGTAAATCAATGACCAATTCTCAACCTCTCTCTTTCTCTGAATTCTCTACAACATCTCTAGACCCTGCCATTCAATCACTTTTACAAGGGTTGCCTCCCTCCTCATTTTCAATCTTAAAGGCAGACAGTACTAACATCACCACACTTACTCCTAAACGACTTGCCGTGTGTTTTTCTGGGGGACCTGCTCCTGGAGGACATAATGTCGTTTTAGCTATTGCTAAATTATGCCATAATCATCATCAACTCTTTGGGATTATCGGAGGGCCCGCCGGTCTTATTAAGGGTCAACTAAAACCCTTAACCGTTAACGATTGTCTTCCCTACCATAATCAAGGTGGTTTTGATTTACTACAAACAGATCGCACTAAAATTAAAGACAACTCTCAACTTAAGGCTATCAAAAGGGTTGTGAAACGCTTTCAGCTAGATGCCATTATCATTATTGGGGGTGATGATTCCCATACTAACGCTCTCTTTTTAGCACAAGCCCTTTATTCAGATACATGCGCTGTTATTGGTGTTCCAAAAACCATTGATGGGGATTTACGTTATCCTCCCTACTTACCTATTTCTTTTGGCTTTCACTCAGCTTGTGAGCTCTATACCAAACTGGTTCGTAATTTAATTTGCGACACACAATCCATATTAAAATATTGGCATTTTGTTAAACTGATGGGTCGTAGCTCTAGCCACATCACCCAACATGTTGCTCATAAAACAAACCCTGATCTTTATTTTATTGGGGAACAAATTGCTCATGATAACATACCTTTATCTGCTATTATTATGCAAATTGGGGATACTATTATTGATGCTAGCTTACATAACAAAACTTATGGCGTGATTTGTATTCCTGAGGGACTGTTGGAATGGGTTCCTGATGTAAAAACACTCATAGAATCGCTTAACAAACATATCAATCTTAACGATCGATCTGCTATCCTTAAGAAACTATCCTCATCAGAAACTGCTTTATTTGCAAGCTTTCCAACTTATATTCAAGACCAACTCCTTTTAGATCGCGATTCTCATGGTAACATTCAGTTATCTCGCATCGAAACCGAACGATGTTTAATTCATATGGTTGAAGCTTATATCGCTGATCTTGATCCAACCTTTACATTAGAAGCGATGCCTCACTTTTATGGTTACGAAGGTAGATGCACAACACCTAACGCTTTTGATGCTCAATTCTGCACACTATTAGGTCAAGTAGCAGGTTCACTTGCCTTACATGGCTATACAGGGCATATGGCAGCGGTTGATAGTATTACAGAATCTTATCAAGCTTACGGAATACCTATCGCTGATTTATTAACAATAGAAACCCGTCATAATGAACAAATTCCAGTTATCAAAAAAACTATTGTTACTGATTTTTAAGATGTCGTTAAAATAGCCTGAATCAAGGTTCGTGTCCCTGACCCATTCATCCCTTTCACCTGATACCCTTTTGTAGATTTATTTTCCATGGTCGATGCTATATCAATATGCACCCAGCTTGACTCTCCAACAAACTGCTTTAAAAATATCGCCGCTGTTGATGTGCCTGCTAATCTATTTTCTGCACAGTTAGTAAAATCTGCTACTGATGATTTTAAATAATCTAAATACTCATCATATAAAGGCAGTTGCCATAAACGCTCCCCTACGTCATCCTGCTTACTTAATATCGTATCGACTACATTTTGTGGCGATCCTAAAACAGCACTAGCAACATTCCCAAGTGCCACTGAACAAGCTCCTGTTAACGTTGCTATATCTATAATAAGCTTTGGCTTAAAGGTTGTTGCTAAACATAAAGCATCGGCTAAAATTAACCGTCCTTCCGCATCGGTATTAATAACCTCTATTGTTTTTTTGTTCATAGCTGTTATTACATCACCTGGCTTATAGGCATTTGCCGATGGCATATTTTCAACTAAAGGGATCAACGCTTTAACATGTTTTTTTACTTTTAATTCTTCTAAAGCGCTCATTGTTGCACAAACAGCAGCGGCTCCTCCCATATCTCCTTTCATACAAGACATAGAATGACTGGGTTTTATTGAAATCCCCCCTGTATCAAACGTAACCCCCTTTCCCACCATCACTATTGGAGCTTCTTTTGACTGATTTAAGGTTAACTCTAATAAATAAGGCTCTTGACTAGATCCTTGAGAAACCGCCAAAAAAGCTCCCATACCTTTCTTTTTAGCACTTTTTTTATCATATACCTTGATAGAAACGCCTGTTTTAGAAAACCGTTTTTTTGTCATTGTCATAAATTCTTTTGGTGTTAAATAATTTGCTGGTGTATTAGCTAAATCTCTAGCCATATTTTGAGATTTTGCTACTACAAATCCTCTTTTTATAGCAGCTGATATATCTGTTTGTTTTGGTACATCTAACACTAAATTAAAGGCTTTTCTTGCTGGCCTTTTTTCTGATTGATACCCCTTATACTCATAATCTCCTAAATAAAACCCTTCACACCATTGCTGAACCGTATCAGCTTTAAGCGGGTGAGCACCCGTAACTATTAATTTAAATTGCTTTTCCTTTCTTGCTTGCCTTGCTAAATCTCCAGCTATATTCCGTACATTATTAACGGCTGACATTTGGTCAAAATAAACAAAATAAATATGCTGAATCAATTTCTGATGAGATAATACACCTTGTTTTATTGGCTCATTTTTTTGTAATAACTGATCTGATTTATAATAATGCTCTACTAAGGATTCTACTACTTCGCCTTTAACATACCTTTTTAACTCGTTTATGGTTTTATATATAATTACCTTATTAACATACTCTACTTCCCAAAAATCATCTTGTTTTATAAGAGGGCTTTTCATAATCTCTCTCCTTTTTTATACCGTTCATTATTATGATACCTTAACCATAGGGTATATCAATATTTTTAAAAATTAAGATACTAATATTCTTATTGATTTTATTTTATAATAGTGTATAATTTTGTTGCTTTTTAATTATTTACTTAGCTAACTATCAATAAACAGTAAGTAATTTCAAAGAAATTAATAAAAAAATCAAAATATTATGTTAACTAAAACTGAATTTGAAGATGCTAATTTATTTAGAAACAAGCCATTTACATATGGTGCTATTCGTTTTGGTTGGAACCCTCCTTATTTTTCTACTACATTTTTGGTATAAGCATAGTCGTTACAACCCAACAATTTGATATGCTGTGATGGCAATCTAATTATTATATCGATTTTATGCTACCGCTTTCATATTAAGATAAATCATTATCTTAGTTCCATCACATTTAAAATTAAAATAAGGAGATTATATTTGACTTTTTTAGAAATCGCTAACACTTTTCACAATTCTTTCTGCTGTTCAAAAACTACTAAGCCAGTGAATTCTAGTTCACCATCACCGGCAGCGCCTCCTAAAGCTAACCATAAGCACATTCATCACATTAAGTTTTTTGGTAAAATATACGTTCCACTAGACGATGTCAACAAAATAGCTAAAAACGACAAATCTAGTCAAAGTTCTAATACAGGCAGCAATTTATCCATTAAGCAGATAGTCGAATCAGATAAGATTGAAAATCATCTTTCAATTGAAATTAAGACTAAATTAAAACAACACGAACATACACAACGTATTCAAGAAATAATAAATCGTCACATTAATAACGCACAGGATTATAAACTTTCCAAAGGGCGTGACAATGAGCTTTTATCAGCACTAACAATAACAAATTCTAGATTGGTTAGTCTAAAAAGCTATCTGAAAAAACAACAAGAGGAACTCTATGGTTTATATTGTGACCTGACGAGTTATGAAATTAATCCTGCTATGCCAAACAGTTCAAACATCGTACTATCAGAAAAATTTATTGTTATAGAAAATAAAAAAAATGAAATTAAGCTGATAGAAGATAAAATAGTAAAGGCAAATGAAGATGCAGAATTTTTACAAAATCATCCTCAAATCAAAGATTCTAAAGAAGAAAAAGCCGAGATGGCCTGGTACAAAAGATTTCAAAAAAAAATAACAGTCATAAAGATAGAAGAAAACTTAAATTCTATAAATAAAAAAATAGACGTAGTAGCAGAAGTAGCAGAACACAAACTCATGAAAGAAGAAGACAAAAAAGGTTTTGATAAAAAAGAGGCAATAGAAGATAAAGAAATAAACAAAACTATAAAATACATAAAAAGCAATATATCAGAAGCAACTAAGCAATTGTTAAATATAAAGAAAAGGGATAGTATAGAATATCTAAATACAACAATAGAAAAGTTACCATTAAATGATATAAGTTATCCAAAATTAGACAATGATCTCCCTACATCGGACTTTTACAATGCTTACCTTGATTTTTTAAACGATTTTCCTATACCAGGTATTTTACAGTGTATGGATGAGAATGAGATAGATTTATTAAAAGAAATTGACTTAAAAATTCATAAAATCACTCTAATACTTAACTTAATTCCTGTACAAGATAAGTTATTTGCAATGCAAACATCTCAGAATGCTTCCAAAAATTGCTATCAAAAACTTTACCCCTCCCGATCAAAAGTCGATTCAACTTATTACTACAATAAATTAACTGATTTAATAAATAGCATAAAAACATCACAATCATATGAAGAGATTAAAAAAATAGAGATTGACACATTCAAATGTCAAGTTGAACTTTATCTTAAAGCTAAGAAACCTAGAAAAATCAAAAAAACTCAAAAATTGATAGATAATTTAAATTCAAAACAACTCCATAGCGATAAATACATATTAAAAGTAAAAGAAATTCAAGATAAAATTCTTGAGAAAGAGCGGGAACTCAACACGATAAAAGGACAAAAGAATCCAACTGGGCAGAACAGCCAAGAAAATAATATCGAACAGCTACCACAAACTTTAAAAAATGAAATTCTTGAGAAAAAGAATGAACTCAAAAAGATAAAAGAACACAGGAAACAAAATACTATTGTACAGCAAAAAGTAAATGAACTACTAAGATCTGCGATAAAAACTACTAATCCGGGGATAACAGACATTAAAAAACATGATCCGGACCCCCATGTAATGGAAGAAAAGCAATTAAAAGCCATAAAATCATCAATTACAGCCTTACTAGAACGGCCTGAATTTAATAAAAATCAAACAAATCCTGTGCAAGAAGATAATAAAAAAGAAGAAGCAAATGTAGCAGCAAAAGCAGACGCAGCAGAACGCAAACTCATGGAAGAAGAAGACAAAGCAACAACACAATTTCAGGCATGGGCTCTAAAAAATAATGTTACACTAATACAGATAAAGCAGCACTTACTAGAGTGGATGGAGGAATTCATTACACAGGAAATTATAGATGAGAAGGAAAAACTTATTCCCTATATAAATCATAGTATTTTATGCCAGAAGGAAATTTTGAGTGACGTGGAAAAAATCCGAAAGATAGTAAAAAGAACAGACAGATATATAGACAATTATCCTTCAGCCATAGAATCTCATATAGAAAACACCATCAAGATGCTCAAAAAACCTAATAATGCAGTAACATCAATGAATTTTATAAATGAACCTCGCTCTTTAGAGCAGATAAGTGGGCGCCTCACACTAATTCAAGCACAGTTTAGAAAATTTAAGAAATTAAAAAATGAAAGAGCAGCAAAAGCAGCAGTAGACGCAGCAGCAAAAGCAGCGGTAGCAACCGCAGCAGCAGCAGCAACAGCAGCAGCAGTAGCAGAAGCAGCAGTACGGGCAGCAGAAAATGTAGCAGAAGTAACACCATCAGAAGCAACATCATATACATCAGAATCAGAGCCAGAATCAGGAGCGCCAGAATCAAAAGCTGAAATTGCTAAAAGTTTTGCTTCAGATGTTTATGATAACCTAGCAGCAAAAACAGAAACAGAAGCAGAAGCAAAAGCAGCAGAAAAAGAAAAAGCAGTAGACAAAGCAGTAGAAAAAGCAGTAGCAAGTATAGAAGCAAAAGCAGCACGATCAGTTACACCAACAGATTTAGATTTAGATTCAGATTCAGACTCAGAATCACATTCAACATCACTAACAATCCCTTTATTTCCAGACGATTCAACTCGTTATGACATTACAACATTAATAAAAGCACTTGAAAACAAAGCAGGTGGAAATTACCAATTAAGACAATCAACTATAGTTGTAACTGCTCCTCAAGAAGGTTGTAGTAAGTTAGAAGAAACTCTAAATACAACAAAAATCGCCCAAACTTTTCCTATGATATATTTAGTTCCATATAAATTTAAAGACACTGTTAATGAATGGTGTGTCCTAAAAATTAATATCAGTCAAGGTTCTGTAACATACACCCCTATAATGCCACATCCAAAAATGAACCACCTTCTAAATAATACTGATATTAAAGATATTATCCGTAACGTATTTTGTGATTGTGATCAGCAATTTCATGAGAAGCAATCAAATCCTCCAAACTTATACACGATACAAAACCCTGGTTTAGCTACTGCACTTTTAATACTTGAAGAAAAATTAAGCGAGTCTTTTATAAATGCGCACTTTAAGCGTAGAAGAACTACTAAATCTAACAGTGTTGAAGAATACTTCGCAAATCTTGCTAAAATTGCTATTAATCTTCTCGAAGATACAACACCAAATTCATCGCCTAAAAAAAAAAACATACAAGGTACTACATATAACCAATCATCACCTTCACCTCCAGCAACACCTTCACCTCCAGCAACACCTTCACCCCCAGCATCACCTTCACCCCCAGCAGCACCTTCACCCCCAGCAGCAGCACCAGCACTCCCAGAAACACCTGCTTTACCTTTCTCAACTATGCTTCAACTCCTGGTATACCCTACTACTCCGCGTCAAGAAGAAATTAATAATCAAATCAAAAATGATCGGGCATTCGCAATGGCATTGCAGCAGCAAGAGATCTTAGCAGCACCAGCAGCAGCACCAGCAGCACCCCCAGAAACAATACCAATTAATCTTAATGGTGTTAATTATGATTATGAACGAATTACCATTTTTGGCGATGGAAACTGTTTTTTAAATGCGTTTGTATTATTATTGCTTGATTTGGGTAAGAATCAGAATAAAAAAGAGATAATAATGGAAAAACTTGAATTTAAGGAAGAGGCTTTTGACCTTTATAACAACAAAAATAATCACATAAAATTACAGAAAGAATTGTGTGGAATTTTAAAAAGTAAACTTGCAGAGTCAGTTCTGCACTTAATTGCAACTGAAGGTGATAACGAAAATAGTATTCTTGAAGCAATAAAATTTTGTTATCCACAATATAGACAAAACATTAACGCCCTTGTAGAAGATATTAAAAAAGATCATCAATTTTTAGGTTTAGAATGTCTACACCCATTAATGAATATGTTACATAACAATGGTATTAAATTCGATGAGTCAAAAACTGATGATGAAGATGTTCCAGCTTTATTTGGTATTAATGAATCTGGGGTTCCAGTTCAATATAATCTAGGTGCCCCCTATGCTTTATACAATATGGATGCTGCGCATTGGACATTATATAAAAGACTAGATGTACCACCATCACCACCAGTAGTCGCAGCAGCACCAACACCCGCACCCGATAGAAATACAAATCAAAACATGCTAATTAAGTTAGAAAATGACTTAAAATTTCTTGAAAGTGAGACAACATAAAAAAAAGAAGGAGAAAAAATATGATACAAAATCAAAGAATTACAAATTTATTTTCACCGCCCCCTTTACAACAAGGATCGAAACGCTGCACTGTAAAATCTAAAAGTAATTTCAGCAAGAATTATACAAATCCAAAATTAGGACAACTCACACGTCTATTATTAATCTCTATGATTCCTGGCTTAGCTCAATCTAAAAATTGTCAACTGGAAGTTACTTGTAATCAAATAGTAACTTTTACTCCTGAAGATAGTAGTACAACTCTAATTGATAGGTGTCCCGATATTGATCAATGGAATCCGGTAATGACTATGTTTATTGATTCTAATTGTAGTATCGATAAGGATATGTCTAGACTTAATCTATTCACTAACATTTTTGGGGAAATTGATGGCAATAAATGTTTAGAATTTAAAGATTGTAAAGATTTTTATGACTACTTTATTGTTATGGGGCGAGGAGATACTAATTACCGTATAATTACACCCTCTCCTTCACTAGCACCCACTGAATTACCATGTAGAGAGGAAAATACTGAAAACCAAAATTGCAAATCAAGTTTAACCGAATGCGAGACACTCACTGATGAATTTAAAAGTCATTTTAGCGAGCTATCAAAGATTCTTAACGATTTAAAAAAAACAGATGAAGATGAAGATTTAGATGAAGATTTAGATGAAGATTTTAATTCTGAAAAGATTGTTGAGGACTTAAAAGAAACTCTGAATGATTATAAGGAAGTAAACTTAGAACTAGACACATGTACCGAAAATCTAGTCCCATGCACCGAAAATCTAGACACATGCAAATCTGAGAAAACTTCATTAACAACAACTAATGAAGAATTAACAGCAACTAATGGAAATTTGCAAGAAGTATTGCTTAAAATGGCTAATCAGTTAGATGTTCAGCTTGATGATAATCCATTTAATAATGATCTACATGATTCAGAAATCGATAAATCTCATTTTACAAAAACCACCGATAAAATAATGAATACATTGGATAGTCTAGTAAAAAACCAAACGACACTTAACGATAGAAACAATAAACTTGCCGCTGAACTTTCCAATGTTATTCGAAAACTGAATACAGTGCCAGACGTTACTGCTTTAATACCAGAGGAAGTCGCTACTCTTATGGATCTAGACAACTTACAACCTGCTATTCAAACGTACATAACTGAGATTATAAATTACTTAAATGAACGTAAAGACAGTATTAAAACAATTCAAAATATATTTAAGTTATTAGGTGAAATTTATAATAAAAATACTACACTGAATGATAATTCATTTAATTTACAGTATATTATTGATGATTTAAAACAGTATCAGGTTCAGTCAATGAAAGACTTAGGATGTGGAGGGAATAAGAATATAACTGACCCTATAGATGCACTAGCCAACATTAAGAACTCCTGTAGGAAGGACGACTCTTCTAGTAAGTCTACTTCTACCGATGATATTGTAGACGATGCTGGCTTTAGCTTTGGAAAGGATCTTGCTATTATTTTTCTTATATTTAGTTTTGCTATATATATATACAGGAGTAGAGAATTAGACAGAAGAAATACTGACTCTTCTCCCACTCTTCGTAGACCACAACCCACTACCCAAGAAATAAATCAATCGGAAATACAATTTCATTACAGCAATCATCGTCAAGAATCTAATCATAATCTCCAACCTCTTGGTAACTTAAATGAGACTTTACCAACAAACAGTCTTGGTGCTCGTAATCTAAATACGGAAGACCCTGAAGAAATACCGCACGATCATAACAACGGTACTAGTTTTTCAAACGATGGTGCAGAGGTAAGAGTAATATCCGGATCAATCGAAGAACAGACTCATGCTCCAGATCTAGAGGCATTACTCGATGAAAAGATGATTCGTGATGTTTTTAATGAGGATGCATTAGTTGGAAGAGGTCCTACGTCGTGATACTACTAATCATACTTTTTTAGGCAACTTTTTTATATTAAAATATGATAATTAAATGAATACGAAAAATAAAAATAAAAAAAAGGATCACTATTATGAAGATACACCCTCTTAAAGTAGCAGTAGTAGCTCTAGGGACTGCATGTTCCGCTCAACAAAACACGCTTACACGCATTCCTTCTAGAACGCCTACAATTAAATCTTCATACGCCCCTACATACGAACCTACATACGAACCTACAAAAAAACCTATAACATCAAGCCCTTCATATTTACCAACATCAAGTCCTTCAAATGAACCATCATCATACCCTTCTTCATACAAACCATCATATGCATATGAACCTACACAGCTACCTACAGAGTCCTTAACAAGAACTGCAAATATGAAATCAGACAACAGTTCTAATGTAGATAGAGATAAATCTAGCTCTCATTCAGCAGGTATTGGGACTCTTGCACCGGCTATTGGATTATTTTTACCTATTATTGTTTGTTTGGGGTACTTTCTCTATAATAGAAACAACCAACATGAGAGAAACAAACCACAGAATATAGAAAACAATAATAATGACGTAGTTGAACAAGTTCATAAATCAGAACCAACACCATTTCTTAATAAGAATAACCTTAATCAAGCTTCTTATGACTTAGAATACGTTCAAAAAATCTTAACAAATCTTTAAAATAAGCACTAACTATATTCAGCTAGCAATTTTAACAAGAACTTCATCATAGGTCCCATTTTCCTGATAATGATATTGATGCTAATTTTCCAAATCATGTACCTAACATCAATTGACAAAAAGGCTCTAGTAAAAAAGATATGATGTTATAAATTACTTAAAAATAACCAATTTAATAATATAGCCCATAACTATGACCCAAGACTCAGCTAATTCTTTATCTTATAACTATAATGTATCCAAATATAGCTATTTTTTATTTTTTACTTCTACCTTATTTACTTCACATCCCTACTTAAACCATTCTTTATTTCTTCCTTTTTTATAATATAAAAATTTTTTATGCAACTTTTTCATATTAAAACACGATAATATAATAAAGCCTTTACAAAAAAGGGTATGCTAAAGAAGAAGTGATTATGATAACAAAACAAGAATTTAAAAAAGCCTATTTATTAAATCGATTTCCATTTGCAATTGGTAATCTTCGCTGGAATTGGAAAAAACCAGCTGCCTTTACATCTCAACAACTTTCTCTATTCTAGGGGAAATTAGTATCACCATTTAGTAATTATTGTGTGACTACATTCTAAATTTCAATTTCCTCTAGATAACATTATAAGAACACCGCTATTCGGTGTTTTTTATTTTGTCACATTAAAAAAATAAAAATAAATCAAAGCTTTATAGCTTAAATAAAAATTAAGGAGAATTATTATGAACATAAAAACATTAATTTTAACTGAAAAATCTTATTCAGCTGCAGGAGCAGGATCATCACAACAAGTGAGATCAAATACACAAACTCCTTGTTCTAGAAAATCATTTAAACCCGTTAAATCCGTCTTAGGAAAAGTACTTATTTTGTCGAGCTTAGCTTCAGCCAACCAGAATTTTACATCTACTAGAAATTGCCCTGATTTTCAGCTCCACTGTAAAGATCGGAACATAGAATTTACTACATCTTATGCTAAAACTAGCGTTTTTTGTCAGGGAGGAACTTTTAATTCAGTTCTTGAAGAGCATTTTATCCCACATATATACCCAGAAATTTGTGAAAATTTAGATCATGATACTAACAAAACAGTTGCTTTAGGTCCAGAAAATTTTAATAGTGATTTATGCGATAGCGGTTCTTGCCTAGCTTTTATGGATCATATAAAAAATGACGTTTTTGTTACAGCTACTATAGGGATTCCTTCACCACAACCTTCAGTCTCTCCGACAACAAAACAACCTACAACAGCAGATCCTTCATCTCAACCTACAACAGCACTTCCTACAACAGCACCTCCTACAACATCAAACCCTTCATATGTACCAACAACATCAAAACCTTCATATCTACCAACATCAAAGCCTTCATATGAACCATCATCAGCCCCTTCAACATCTGCTCCGACACGCTTCCCTACAGCAAGCTCCGCTCCTACACTATTACCTTTTTCCGCACCTACATCAGACATACCTTCACATTCACCTACATCACCCCCTTCAAATAAAGCATTAACTAAGGAAATACCTACGGCAACAGCTGGTGCTGAAATAGGTGGTAAAATAGGTGCTGGAATAGGTGGTCTTATGTTCGGTATTGTTATAATGCATCAGATTTATAAGATGAAGCAGAATAATCACTTGATGCCTCGAAATGTAGAAGCAGCAAGAGAAGATGTAGAAGCAGCAAGAGAAGATGTAGAAGCAGCAAGAGAAGCAGCAAGAGAAGCAGCACCACCAGCAAAAATCAAAGAATCACTATCAGATTCCAGCCCTGATTTTTCTGATAATGACTCTGATTCGACCCGTTAGGCGTAGTAAATCACTTCAGACAAACTAAATTAATAATTTGGCCCATAACTATGGGCCAATTTCTAAAATCCCAAACTATTTTTTAGTTTTTATATCAACTTTTTAATCCATAATTTATATTTAATTTACTCTTTATTCTCCCCCTTTTTTATAATACTGCAATTTTTTAGGCAACTTTTTTATCTTAAAACACGATAACTAGATAAAGCCTTGAAATAAAAGGAAATAATAAAGAAGAAAAATTAAGGAGAATTATTATGTCAGGAGGAGTATCCTCATTACCAATACGCGGACTCAGTAGTAATGGATCTGCACCAATTATTACATGGTCTCAAGATTGCCCTGAAGTTCAGATTCAATGTGTTGATCGTTCTATTGGCTTTACCACCAATTGGCATCGTTCCGATACTATTTGCAGCCTCCAATTCATTAATAGAATTATTGAAACCCAATTTTTCCCGTATATAAACCCAAATATATGTAAAAATTTAGATCATGATACTAACAAAACAGTTGCTTTAGGACCAGAAAATTTTTATAGTGATTTATGCGATACCGCTTGCAATGCTTTTATTGGCCAGCTAAGAAATGACGTTTCTGTTCACTATGCACCTAGCCCTCCGCCTGCTTCACCATTTCCTACGCTTCCTCCCGCAATACCATCACCAGCAGCACCACCGGCAGGTCCTCCAGAAGCACCACCGGGACCTCCTCCAGCAGCACCATCACCAGCATCACCAACACCGGGAACCCCTCCTCCTTTGTCGCCACCACCGAGACCTTTTTCACCATCACCAACTCCAAAAGAACCACCACCAACACCGGGAACC
>NZWE01000013.1 GCA_002697535.1 Actinomycetota bacterium
AGATAGTGTAAGGAAGGCATTAGATAATAATTTTCCATGGGTTACTTTTAGAGATAGAGTGGCATTAGAAAAGAGCTTACTTGGTATGCAAAAATCTTTTGATGATACAAAGCGGCCAGAACCTAAATCTTTTTATGATACAAAGCGACCAAAACCTATAGATATGTCTAAGTTGGGAACTTCTCCTTCTCCTACCTTTACACCGCCTAACAGCTCAGTGACATCCCCTTTTTGTTTAGAATCGCAACAAGCACATTTTGAGGAGGCTATCGAGGGAAATAAAACAATAGAACTTTCTCCATCTGACTTAGAATCACATCCATCTTTTCATCTTGCATTTAATAAGGATGTAGATGGTTTTTTTCTGTATCCTATAATTCATTCTAAAGATAGTAATCGTTATTCTCTAGAGCCTATTATAAATACAAACTATCCTGTTAGTCAGCACTCAAATGAAAAAAAACAGGTTTATCAATTAAGGAAGATAGGCGTTAAGGAAACGATAACAGAATTTAGTCCTGATGCATTTTCTGATGAAACGTTTATAAAATTTTTATGTTTTAAACGATCTAGATTTGAATATTTAAATAAAAACTTTGTTAAAAAGTTCCGAGAACTTCCTCAAAATATTAAGGATTCATTTTCAACTGGTTTTATAAAGGCACTTAGGAAAAACTTATTAACAACAAGACCCTTTATGGAATATCAACTTAACCAAATTATTAATAATAGTGAGTTTAATGACACTATCGTTTTGACTCCTAAGAATCATATGGAGGTTATGAATAATGTTTTTGAACATTATATTCCATTTTATCAAGCAGATAAATCTGATAAATCTATTGTTTTAAAGAGTAAACCCGGAAACAGATTTCCACCTTTTTTATCATTTCCTATGTTGCTCCCTATAGATGATATAGATGTAGATCCCAGCCAAGAAATTGAATTTGTGAGGGTGGAATTAGGTGCTTTTTATGTTGATCAAACTCAAAAGGAGGCGTGTTTTTCGTATGCTTACATATTTCAATATCAGGGTCATGAACATATATTTGATAGTGATGCAGATACGCTTTTACGGGAAAGGTGGTATGAAACCGATGTTGAGACGATTAAAACCTTATTGAAAAGAGTTAATCCTGTAGAATTTCGCAATTTAAAAATGAGTTTTGATAAGCTACTAGACATTGGTGATTCTGATACATTTAATTCTAAATTGACGCTTCTTCTAGATCAGTTTCTAGGTGGAGGTGACTCTCTGCAGGTTGAAATTTTGAAACAAGCAGAATGTTCGCGGAAAATTAATACAAAACGATCAGCTCCTCAAACTCCAGATGATAGTTTTAACAAAAGACAAAGACATACTTCTCCTAGGATAGGTCCTTCTACAGGACCGTCAGGCCGTTCTGACGCTACAGGGGATAGCTTTGAAGAAGAACTATTGAATAGTGTATTAAAAGCTGAGGATCCTAAGAGGATGTATATATACAATCTATTCACTCAGATTTCTAAAGAAGATACCCAGAATATCCCTAGTGATATTAGCTTTGCTATTAACGCATTCCATCAAGACAGTCAAAACACTACTAATATCGTGTTAGTTGATTGTATGCTACAGACAGTTCTACCGTATTTGTTTAACAAATTTGACACTGTTTTAGATCCAGCTGATCTTAAAACAGTAATAGAATACTTATCATTCAACCTTACTGAACATGAAAGAACCGCTATCAGGAGCCCTAATTCTCCAACCTTTTATAATACTTTTATAAACGCTTTACAAAATAAATGTAGGACGGTTTTGTTCATGACCCCGCCCTCCATACTTCCTAGTAACTACCAAGAATCAATAGTTAGCCAGGATAGCCTTGAGGTTGCCTGGACACCTGAAAAAGGGTTTGGTGTTTATGCTAAACAGCAGATCATGCCTGGTGTTATTATTGGTAGGTATTCTGGAAAGATAGTTCAAGGTAATGAATTAGATCAATTAAAACAAGCTAAACTGGACTCTGAAAAACCACCAATATCATTTTCTTATATTTATCATCATAAGGATTCAGATAAGAGTAAAGAATTTGTTATTAATCCCTATAATCCGGCGCTTAATTTAACAAAATTAGACCATTCAGAAAATGAGCAGATTAAACAGCAACTTTTGCATTATTATAATGGAACTCATGATTTTGGTGAGTATAAATGCACACAATTAGAGAATTATAGAGTTAATGGTGGTGAGGGATTATCCATTTCGGCTTTGATCAATCGACCCGAACATGGCCTTGACGCGAATTGTCAATTTGTAATGATTAATAATGAGCTTTTTGTTGTTTCAAAAAGACCTATTGATCAAGGAACTGAATTAACACTTTGTTATGGTAGAAATTGTGATATTTAGATGAACGTATGTTAACGTTATGTTCTACACCGGTGCGACCACCTCTTGATCATTATTACTCCGGTTATTAAATAATATGGTAGTGGTGCAAAAACTGAAAAAAGGGGATAAAGCAATGAATTTGATTCAGACGATATTTGGAACCAAATCATTGAGATGAAAAAGAAACGAGGGGTTGTGGATTATTCGGAGTTGGTGTTTTAGATGGTTTTAAAAATAAATGAAATTTTTCTATGACTTAAATCGATAATATGTATATAAGCCTTAATAAAAGGGTTTTTATAATTAATTAAACTATAAGATATATACTATGATAACAAAACAACATTATACGGTTGCCTATTTAACGAATCGATTTCCTTTTGCAATCGGTAATCTTCGCTGGAATTGGAAAAAACCTCCTTATTTTGTATTTTTACATATTTTATGATCTAGAATAAATACTTGTTTATTGTTGTTGTTATATAGCTAAACTATAAATTTTATTTTTCTAGATATCCTGATAAGAACACCTGTTATTACGGTGTTTTTTGCTTTATTGCATCCATTAAATAATTGAGCAAAAGGGGGAATACAAATTTTGTCATCTAGTTACTACATAAGATGAAAGGAGATAATAAAATGATGTTAGTTTTATTAAAGTTAATATGTCACATTTAGTTTATGAAAATCCTAATATTAGGATTTCTCAGATGTTTGATCAATTGAATCAGGTGCTTGAATCTTTAGCTCAATTGGATTCTACAGATTCTAATATGATTGCTATTAATGATTATGTTAGACAGTTAAATGATATTTTAATGATGTTAAGTCATGACGGGGCTGTTTCTAAGCAATTTTTTAATGGCAATGTTGATGATCTTGGAGATGGGGATTTTGATGCTGTTAATGTTTTTTTTGAACATATAACGGTTGTAGAAAAACTTTTTAAGGTGTTGTTATATGATAATAAGGATTTAAAACGAGTTGTTAATCAGATAATAATGAATTTTTCTTCTATATATACCTCCGATATTGTTTTGGGGGATAAATTAGATATGTTTCCAAATTTTGTCTCTGATTTAATTGCGTTTTTAGCAATTAATCCGATTGATAGGAAGGATAGTTTAACGATTGATCTTTTAAATCAAATGTTTTTTCTTGGTATATTTAATTTTTCTCATATAACACCGTTAGAACTTGTTACTATGTTAGATGTCGAGAATCATTCAACTACTACTTCTAAACATTGTCTTAGTTCTTCAGGGACGGGGTTAATGTTTGATCAATTATTGTTAATTTTGGAATATCGGCCTGATTTAGTTTTTAATACATTAGTTGGTTTATTAAAAACGAGTTCTAATTCTGTATCATCAAAAGAACTATCAAAACATCTTTGGATTTTGTTAACGTTAGCTAATTATGATGTTTCTGAATATCATGATGATTTATATTACAAGGAAGCTATTAATTTGCTTGTAAATTTACTATCTCGAAAACATTATACTAATATTATTTTAAAAGTATTATTACGTTTTTCTCAGAATGCTACTATTTTAACTGTTATTCAGACTAATTCAGATATAGTTAGTATTCTTGAGATGTTAGAAGAGGATACTTATTGTAAGGATAGAAAGGTGGTTGATACTCTTTTATATCGTATTCAAGGGTGTAGAAGCGGTAAGATAAATACCTTTTTTAAGTTACTTTCTTATTTATATGGGAGGGTTAAGTTATGAATGGTGTAAGAGCCTCTTCAATTCCAATGCCTGTATTCCCTCCAATGGCCGTGGTGGTGTCAGTTTCTTAGGAAGCGCAACCTAATGAGGGCTTAGATCTAGAAGCAACACCTGTAGATGACCTCTTTGTTTTAGGAGTAGATGCAGAACCTGATAGAGAAAGTGTCGATGATCGTAGTAGAATTGGACTAACCATGTGTGCTTCTTTTTGCTTATTTCTTAGTGGTAGTGTTACAGTTTGTGCATCGATCTTTCTGTCAGAAAAACTTGTTTCCCATACTTTAGGAGTAGCTGCTTTAAAATTTGCAATTGGACCATGTTTGATAGGGGATGGGGTATTGCTCTATAGGGATAGAGATAAAGTAAAGGATACTATTGGTTCTTGTCTAGACTGTTGTTGATTTTTTAAGAATATTAAAAGTTATCTGTAATTGCACCTAAAGAGGCAGAACTTACGGTATGAGCATATTTAGCTAACACGCCTCGAGTATAATTAGGTTTTGGTTTTTTCCAGTTTGATAATCGTTTATCGATTTCTGATGGATCAATACATAAGTTGATTTCTTTGTTTTCAGCATCAATTTGAATGGTATCGCCATCTTCTACAATGGCTAATAAACCTCCTTCATATGCTTCAGGTGTAATATGTCCCACAACAAAACCATGTGAACCACCTGAAAATCGACCGTCTGTAATAAGAGCCACATCTTTACCTAATCCTTTGCCCATAACGGCTGCGGTAGGTGATAACATTTCTCTCATGCCTGGTCCTCCTTTAGGACCTTCATATCTTACAACAATCACATCACCTTTTTTTACAGTACCGTCTAAAATACATGCTAATGCTGTTTCTTCGGAATTATAGACACGAGCTTTACCTTCAAAAAATAATCCTTCTTTACCAGAAATTTTTGCTACGGAACCTTCTTTGGCTAAATTTCCATAACAGATGGTTAAATGTCCATCTGGTTTGATTGGATTAGAAAATGGTTGGATAATGTCTTGAGTTTCTGGATAATCGGTTATGGTTGATAAATTCTCAGCAACTGTTTTTCCTGTGACAGTTAAACAATCTCCATGGAGTAAACCATGATCTAATAAACGTTTCATAAGTGGTGTAATGCCTCCAATTTCAACCAATTTACTCATCGTAAATTTTCCACTGGGTTTTAAATCTGCTAAAACCGGCACTTGTTTACCAATACGTGTAAAATCATCTAAGGTTAGCTCTACATTAGCAGCATGAGCGATGGCTAATAAATGTAGTACCGCATTGGTTGATCCACCTAAGGCTGTGATAACTGTAATGGCATTTTCAAATGCTTTTTTATTTAAAATATCACTTGGTTTAATATTTTTTTTCATTAAATTTAATACGGCTTTACCGGCTTCTTGGCAATCTACTACTTTTTCTGGTGAAATAGCAGCTTGAGCTGAACTATTTGGTAAACTTAACCCTAATGCTTCGATGGCTGATGCCATGGTGTTGGCTGTATACATACCACCACAAGATCCTGGACCTGGTATGGCTGAACTTTCGATTTCTTTTAGTTCCTGATCATCAATGGTTTTATTTGCATGGGCACCGACAGCTTCAAAAACGGAGACAATATCTACATCCTTTCCTTTATGCTTTCCTGGCATAATGGTTCCCCCATAGACAAAAATACTGGGACGATTTAGTCTGGCCATGCCGATAATACAGCCTGGCATATTTTTATCACAGCCTCCAATGGTAACAATGCCATCAAATCCTTCACAGCCACTGACCGTTTCAATTGAATCTGCAATTACTTCTCGGGATACAAGCGAGTATTTCATTCCTTCTGTTCCCATAGAAATACCATCAGAGATGGTTATTGTATTAAAAATAATCCCTTTTCCACCGGCCTTATTAACCCCTTTTTCAGCTTCTATGGCTAACATATTAATATGCATGTTACATGGGGTTACCATCGCCCAGGTGGAGGCAATTCCAACTTGAGGTTTTTTAAAATCTTCATCAGTAAAGCCAACGGCACGTAGCATGGCTCTAGATGGGGCTCTGTCGTTTCCATCTACAACTTTTTTTGAATGGTCTCTATTTTCCATCTTTCAATGCTATCATTTTAACCTGATTTCGACCATATGTGGGCATAGCGATTTGTAAAGGTTAATTTGGGTAATCGATCTTGAATTTCCAAAACTTAATATCTGGATGGGTTATTGTTTGCATATGTTCAGAAAATTCAATTGCTAGCGTTATTTTTTTATATATATGATTTTTTATTTCTTCTGGATTATTAATATAAAAAGATTGCCACTGCCACTCTTTTGAAGATAATTTACTATTTATATCTCTTGTTTGAAAGTCTTTGTATGGAATCGATAAAAAGTATAAAAATTTGGCTAGTGTTATGATGTTAGTATTTGTTTCTTTTGTTTTTGTTGTATGGATTCTATTTATAAATTCTGAAATTTTTTCGTTGGGATTGGGTGGTATCAACTTTTGTTCAAAGTTATTTTCATAATATGTTGGAAATATTATTTTGAGTTGATCTAATAATTCTTTTGCGTTATTTTCCGTGAAAAATGTTTTAGCTTTTATATATTTTTTTTCAAGATCTTTGTTTGTTAATGTAGCATTGAGTCTTCGGCTGTGTAAGGTTCCCTTGTCAGTCATTAATAATAATAATCGACCTACTTCATCATATTTTTTTTCGATTTCTTTTTTATCTGGTTCTAATTCTATAAAATTTGTTTGATCGTGTAATTGCATTGATTTTCTTTTAAAACCTTTTAATGTTGGATTCAATAAATTGTTTTGAATCCATTGATAATTTAGGGTTTCATTATTTTGTGATTTTGCTATTTTCATTAACTCACCTGTTGTACTAGCTTCAAGATCATATTCATTTGAGTCAATTCGTAATTGTAAAAGTATGTTTTTATCAAAATCTTCAAATCTTAGATATAATGCTTTTTTATTAGAAATAACTTTTGCTTTTCCATAATCTTTACATTCTGTTGAATATTCATCGAAATTAAAGTACATGGTTATATCAATTTGTTTGATTATTAAGTTAATAAATCTTTCAGTCTTTAGATCTTTTATATCTTGATTGGAAGAGGTAGAAATTTTAATTAAATTTTCTAGCTTCGTCTTTAGATCTTCATAGTTAGTTAATATCGTTTCATCTGGAATGATACGTTGTTTCTTATAACTTTGATGATCTTGAGGATATGGTCTTTTAGGTAGTTTTTGAGTGCTATTTGAACTAGCACTAGCACTAGTACTAGGACTAGGGCATGGACTAGGGCTAGGATTAGGGCTAGGAATCTGTGATAACATATTATTTTCTCAATTATTTTTTGTTTCTATTTAGTTAATTATCGTTTTTTTTTTTAAATAAATTTCATTTTTTTTATTTAAATTTTGAATTATAGTTTTTTATTGGTTATTCAATAGTGTTTTAATAGGGTTGTTTTGTGGTAGATAGTTAATAGATGTAACGAGTTTTTAGTATGTAAATATTAGGAATTGTGTAATGGGGGATGATGGTATATGGAAAAATTAGATATTCGTGATGTTGATCTTTCTAACTTTATGAAAGTGTTACGTAATGTTGAATTTTTTAAATCAATGACGATTGGACAAATTGAAAAAGTTTTACCTTATGTTATGCTTTTTTCGTATCAAAAGGGTGAAATTGTTTGTAATCAAGGTGATGAGGGAGATTCTTTTTATATGATAAAAGAAGGGCGTGTTGATGTTTCTATTAAGGCTGGATTTATTTTTCGTCGTGATAAATTTCTTGCACGATTGGGCCCTAGAGAATTTTTTGGTGAAATGTCTTTAGTGAGCAAGGAAGTTCGTAATGCGACTGTTGTTTGTATAGAACCTTGTTTAATTTTTGTTTTATTGCAGCGAGATTTTAGTTATATGTTGTCGATGAATCCAGATTTTAGAAATGAAATTTATCAAATGGCTAATGATCGTAAATTAATTATGAAAAATAAAATATAAGATACGTTTATTTTTGATTAAGAATTTTTGTTTGTGTTGGAGCTGTACAAGTGTCTTTCTTTTCGATTAAGATACGGGTATGGCTAAACCCTTTGATGATCTTATTGATTATTGTCAGTCCATGGCAACGGTTTCATCGATTCAGTCAGTATTGTCATGGGATCAAGAAACTTATATGCCTTCTGATGCAATACAATTTCGCTCAAAGCAATGTTCGTGGCTTGCTAAAACTGCTCATGATTATTGGCTTAGTGACCGATTTAAACATATTTTGGGAGCTTGTATTGATTTATCAACTCAGGAGATTTTACTTGATTCATTAACGTTTGAGCAATCACGTCTTGTACAGGAATTGTATAAAGATTGGCGAAAAAAAACTCAGTTACCAACGGATTTTGTGGGGCAGTATTCAGCATTAGTTGCTGAATCAACTCATGTTTGGCAACAAGCAAAAGAACAAAATGATTATAATCTTTTTGAACCTTATTTAGCTAAATTGATTGATTTGTCACGACAAAAAGCATCTTTTATTGATTCTGACAGGTTGACTTATGATGTTTTACTTGATGAGTTTGAACCAGGTATGACTGTAAAGCGAGTTGAGCAGTTATTTGCTGATTTAAAAGAACGTGGGTTACCTTTATTAAAACGAGTTCAGGATTTAACGTTATGTTATAAACCTATTCAAGGTCCTTTTAATACGCAGCACCAATGGTTGTATACGTTGGATTTATTAAAAAATATGGGGTTTGATTTTAAGCAAGGTCGTCAGGATCGGTCTTCACATCCCTTTACGATTGATATTCATCCTAGTGATGTTCGTGTTACAACACGATTGGATAAACACTTATTTTTTAGTGGTATTACTAGTACCGTTCATGAAGGTGGTCATGGTCTTTATGAACAGGGATTACAAAAAGAGTTTTTTGGAACACCTTTAGCTCAGGCTGTATCTCTTGGTATTCATGAAAGCCAATCTCGTTTATGGGAAAATCATATTTGTAAATCATTACCATTTTGGCAAGGGCAATTAGCTAAGATTCAATCTTATTTTCCAACTCAATTTACGGATGTTTCTGCATATGATTTATGGAAACAAGTTAATAAAGTTGAACCTGGTTTTATTCGGGTAGAAGCTGATGAAATAAGTTATTTATGTCATATTATGATTCGATTTGAATGTGAATGTAAGTTATTTGATGGCTCGTTATCAACAAAAGATTTACCTGATTTTTGGAATGAGTCTTATCAAACTTATCTTGGTATTTCGCCATCTTCTGATAGTGAGGGGGTGTTACAAGATATCCATTGGTCTTCTGCTTTATTTGGTTATTTTCCTACTTATGTTATTGGGTCGATTTGTGCTGCTCAGTTATATGATCATTTAGAGTCTTCATTACCTCATATCGATACGCTTATTGAATCAGGTAATTGGTTGCCCATTAAGGATTGGTTGTCTACGCATATTTATAAAAAAGGGCGCTTATATGAATCTAATGATTTGATAAAATCGATTACGGGGCAGGATATATCTTCCCAATTTTTACTTGATTATTTGGATCAAAAGGTTGACGCTTTATATGAGGATAGTGTGGTATGATTTTTTCTGCTGAAAATCGTTTTTTACGTGTATTATTTAGATTATCTAGTATGTCGATGTCTTTTATTTCTGAAACGGCATTACAGGATCATTTAAAAATTTCTTATAAAAAAATTCATCAATTAGCTTCCTTTTGGGAACAAAAGGGATGTGTGAAGTCGATGACTCGACGAGGTGGAATTACTCATTATCAGATTACATCTTTGGGATTACTTGAAGTTGACGTTTTACAAAATAAACGAAAACAGTTTTTTATGCTTGTAATGCCTCTTATTATAGGGTTGGGGGCTATTATTTTAATTTTTACTCTACTCTAGATCTCACTAATTTTATATAATAGGTATATGGTTGATTTTACATTTATTACCTTTTCTTTGATAAGTATGGCTTCTTTTTGTTTTTTAATAGGTGTATGGTTTATCCCTGTTAATAAGCAGCTTATTACGTTTGATTTGCGTTTATATATTGGGTTGTTTAGTGTTTTAATGTACTTGGTTACAGCTTTTATGTGGATGGCTATGCCTGCTATTGCGACTACATTTTATTATTTGATTTTATTACTTTGTATTGGTGTATCTGTTTCTGTTTTTTCATTTATGATTGCATGGATTACGCAACTTTCTTCTCCTCATATTGATCATACTTATTTTTTTGCATTATGGTTTTCTGGTTTATTAGCTGCTTTTTTAGGTACAAAACTATATGCATTTGTTTTAGGTTTGGTTTTGATGGGAGTTTTGTTTTATGGGTGTTTTTATTTAGTAAAGCGTTTTCATTTAGTATCTTCGATTAGAACGCTTGTTGTTACAGTAGATTCGTTTGAATCGATTGATTATGTAAAACGTTTATTAAAATTATTAAATGCTCATGTTATATCATCTGATATTACGAAACGTGGGCGATATCAATTTACTTGTAAATATCGATTAGCTGCATTGGGCCATCATATTTTTATGAGGTATGTACTAAAATCAGATTTATTAGATGATATTGTCATTAATGAATCAGCCTAATCGTACTTCCTTGCCTGTTTTAGCATTTACAATGGGAGATCCTGGGGGAATTGGGCCTGAAGTTACGTTGAGGGCTATTGATTATTTTTCGTCTGCTTATCCTTTTATTCCTGTTTTGTTTGGTTCTCGTTCTTTGTTAGAACATCCTTTTTTAATTAAATTTGTTCGCCATAAAACTATTTTAGAGTATAAGCCAGGACGAGATTATGATCCTAATACTCTTTATTTTTCAGATAGTTATGGGGATAGTTTATTTGATTTTAATGCGCCATCACCAAAAAATGGAGAGGCTTCACATCAGTATATTTGTGATGCAACTGAGGCTGCTTTAGCAGGACATGTTGATGCTTTGGTTACAGCTCCTATTTGTAAAGAATCGTTTCAATTAGCGGGTATTAAGTGTACGGGACATACAACGTTGTTACAGCAATTAACCAATGTTAATTATGTTTCAATGGCTTTTCATACGCCTACGTTAAATATTGTTTTAGCTACGATTCATGTTCCGTTGAAGGATGTTTCATCGCTGATTACTCCATCTTTATTACAACGTAAGGTTGATCATGCTATAGAGTTTCTGCGCTTGCTTGGAAATCAAGAAGGGCATATTGCGGTTGCTGGCTTAAATCCTCATGCAGGTGAAAATGGTCTTTTTGGTTCTGAAGAACAGGATGTTATTACGTCTTTTATCAAATCTGTTGATTGTGATCCATCGATAAAAGTGACGGGACCTTATTCAGCAGATACTTTGTTTTATCGTGCGAATCGTGGTGAATTTGATTGTGTGTTGGCTATGTATCATGATCAAGGCTTAATCCCTATTAAATTAAACCATTTTTATGATGCTGTGAATGTAACGCTTGGGTTACCTTTTATTCGAACTTCCCCTGATCATGGTACGGCTTTTGATCGTGCTTATCAGTCTCTTTCTTCCATCGATTCTATGGTTTCAGCTATTCGATTAGCTTGTCGCTTTGTGAATGCTAATGGGTAAACCAAAGTTAGGGCAGGTTTTTCTTACTGATCATAATATTATTAGAAAAATAATAGGGTCTTTAGCTATTTTGCCGTCGGATCATATTTTAGAGATTGGTTGTGGTGATGGTATTTTAACCGAGGCGTTAGTCGATTTAAATGTACCCTTAACTGTTGTTGAAATTGATTCTGTTTGTATTGATAATACGAAACAAAGATTGCCTCAGGATATATCTATTCAGTGGATTTGTGAGGATGTTTTAAAACTTGATTTTTCTGGTTTTCAATCGCCTTTAACCATAGTTGCTAATATCCCTTACTATATATCGGCTAAATTAATTCAATTATTGGTCAAGCATAAATCATTGTTTCGTAATATTACAATTATGATTCAGAAAGAATTTGCTCATAAATGTATTGCTAAGCCATCTCAAAAAGTCTATACGGCTTTATCTGTGTTTACACAATATCATTTTGATATAGAGTATTTGTTTGATGTATCAAAGCGTTGTTTTAATCCGGTTCCTAAGATTGATTCGGCAGTGATACGATTAACACCTAACCAAACATTATATGATGAACATGCTCGCTTGGTAGAGGCTATTGTAGCGGCTTGTTTTTGGGGGAAACGTAAAAAATTATCAACTTCGTTAAGACACAGTCCTTATCTTTTATTTAAGGATGATATTCGTAATATTATAGAGATTCAGGATTTATTATCTAAGCGAGCGGACCAGCTTGCTGTTCAGGACTATCATTATTTGGCAACGGTTTTAAAATCATATATTTTACTTGAATGAGATGCTGTTTTTTTGTATAAATACTATAATGAAGTTTATCCTTAGTTTTCTTTTTATTTTATTTTTTAGTTTTAATTTATTTGCTAAAAATGTTGTTTATATTGTTGTTGAAGGTGTGAGTCGTGCTACTTTTTATGAATTGCTTAATCGTAATAAGTTACCTAATTATAGGCTGTTAATTGAGCGAGGTAATTATCGTAATTTAGGGATTGATGAGGGTATGTTAGTCAGTCATGATTCAACATTGATGGCTTATTCTGGATATTCTTCAAAACAGTTTCATGATAGTAGTTTTATTGAACAATTAAAATTATTAAAGCCTCAGCTTGATATAAAATGTTTTTTGTCTGTTCCTATTGATAAAGAATATCCGCTTGATATTCAGGCTAGTTTGGTTCATTTAACAGAAATTACGGATAGTCCTGCTATTTCTTATAGAACATCTACTGAAATAGGGGTGTTAGCTAGTGATTATGTTAAAAATCAAAAAGAACCTTTCTTTTTAGTGCTCAATTTTACTAATGTTGATTATGTGGGATGGCGATATCGAGAAGGTGCTATGAACTATTCTAGGGCAATTAAGAATACAGATAAGAGTTTAGGTTTGATTATTGATGCTTTAAAACAGCGACAAGAATTTGAAAATACAGAGTTTTTGATTACTACAAATTATGGATATCATCGTACACTTCAAATTCCAAAAGAAGAAGCTTGGGTTGTTAGTACACAACCTGTCTTACGTAAAGGGAGTATACATGATATTTTTCCTTCTTTAATGGATTTGTTAGATGTAAGTTCTGATATGAACTTATCTTTTAAAGGTAATTCGTTATTTCGATATCTTAAACAGTCGACGGGATCTATGCTTTAATATGTATATATTGTTTAAATGGATAGTTCGTTGTTTAAAATTGGTTTTATTTTGTGTTTAAATAATTGTGAAAAGGGAATATAGTAACTAGTTACAGTTGAGGAGAATATTTTATGGCGTTTGATAGTGATATAATTGCAGCTTTTTATAAGTCGCTTGCAACGAAGGTTTCTAAAGCAAGAACGTTGTTAGGTCGGCCGTTAACGTTGGCTGAAAAAATATTATATGCTCATGTTGATGTTTTTCCTGAAAAGCCATTTCAGCGTGGTGTGGATTATGTTTTGTTTAATCCAGATCGTGTTGCTATGCAGGATGCAACTGCACAAATGGCGTTGTTACAATTTATGCAGGCGGGTAAAAAGCGAGTGGCTGTTCCTAGCACGGTTCATTGTGATCATTTGATTCAAGCTGAAGAGGGGGCTGATGAAGATTTATCAACTGCTTTAGATGTTAATAAAGAAGTTTATAACTTTTTGAAATCAGTATCGAACAAATATGGAGTTGGATTTTGGAAGCCAGGGGCTGGTATTATTCATCAAGTTGTATTAGAAAATTATGCTTTTCCAGGCGGTTTAATGATTGGTACTGATTCTCATACGGTTAATGCTGGTGGTTTAGGTATGATTGCTATTGGTGTTGGGGGTGCTGATGCGGTTGATGTTATGGCAGGGTTGCCATGGGAGTTAAAATTTCCTAAGTTGATTGGTGTTGTTTTAAAGGGAGAGTTGTCGGGTTGGACGGCATCTAAAGATGTTATTTTAAAAGTTGCAGGAATTTTAACGGTTAAGGGTGGAACAGGTCATATTTTGGAATATATTGGTCCTGGTGCTGATTCTTTGTCTGCCACTGGTAAAGGAACGATTTGTAATATGGGAGCTGAAATTGGAGCTACTACATCGTTATTTGGTTATGATGATGCTATAAGTCGTTATTTAGGGGCTACGAATCGAGCTGATATTGCGGATTTAGCAGAGGCTGTTAAAAATGATTTGAGAATTGATCCTGAAATTCTGGATAACCCTTATGATTATTATGATCAGGTTATTGAAATTGATTTATCGACTTTAGAACCTTACATCAATGGACCTTTTTCTCCTGATAAAGCGTGGACAATTTCGGAGTTTGGTAAGGCTGCAAAAGAACATGAGTTTCCATTAGAGTTAGAAGTGGGGTTGATTGGTTCGTGTACGAATTCATCGTATGAAGATTTAGCAAGAGCGGCTTCGATTGCACGTCAGGCTAAAGAAAAAGCGTTGATTGCCCAGTCTGAATTTACTATTACACCTGGATCTGAGCAAGTTCGTTATACGGTAGAAAGAGATTCAATCTTAGCTGATTTTGAATCTATGGGAGGTGTTGTTTTAGCGAATGCTTGTGGTCCTTGTATTGGTCAGTGGAAACGTAATCGCGAGGGTGGTGAAGAGAAAAATTCTATTTTAACTTCATTTAATCGTAATTTTGCAAAACGTAATGATGGTAATCCTAATACATTTGCTTTTGTTGCATCACCGGAAATTGTGACTGCTATGGTTTTAGGTGGTCGGTTAGACTTTAATCCGTTAACAGATTCGCTTACGAGTAAGGAGGGTGATCTTGTTCAGTTAGATCCTCCTGTGGGAGAAGAATTGCCTGATTCTGGGTTTGATGTTAAAGATTTAGGTTATGAGGCGCCGGCACAAGATAGTGATGGTATTGTGATTGATGTTGATCCTGATTCAGATCGATTACAAGTTTTAACACCATTTTCTTCTTTTGATGAAGCTACTTATCAGGGATGTCGATTATTAATTAAAGCAAAAGGCAAGTGTACTACAGACCATATTTCTATGGCAGGACCTTGGTTAAAGTATCGGGGACATTTAGATAATATTTCTAATAATCTTTTAATTGGCGCGGTTAATTATTTTACTGAGCAGACAAATTCAGTTTGTAATCAGCTAACTGGTGCTTATGAAGCGGTTCCTACGGTAGCTCGTTTTTATAAAAAAGAAGGTATATCAACGATTGTGGTTGGGGATGAAAATTATGGAGAAGGGTCATCACGTGAACATGCAGCTATGGAACCTCGTCATTTGGGTGTGTGCTGTGTTTTAGTTCGATCATTTGCACGTATTCATGAAACTAATTTAAAAAAACAGGGTGTGTTAGGACTAACGTTTGCTAATCCTGCTGATTATGATTTGATTTTAGAAGATGATGTGATTGATATTTTGGATTTAGATCAATTAAGTCCTGGTAAAGATGTTATGATGCGTTTATCTCATCAGGATGGTTCAGAGGATTTAATTACCTGTCGTCATACCTATAATCAACAACAAATTGATTGGTTTAATGCCGGTTCTGCATTGAACTATATTAAAGAAAATTCGTAGTTTTTTTATTTGTATAGGGAGTCTATGTTTAATTGCTTGGGGTATTTGTAGAGGGTTATGATCTATAATTTTTCTTATGATATTTACCCTAGATAATAATGGTATCATTCTAAAGATAAAAAATAGTGTATAATAGCCCCATGAGATTACGATTTGCGCCGTCACCAACAGGAAATTTGCATATTGGTACCTTACGAGCCGCTTTATTTAATTGGTTATTTGCTAAAGCTAATAAGGGAACCTTTGTTTTGCGTATCGAAGATACCGATTTAGAACGTTCTGATGCTCAGTATGAAACTAATATTTATGATGGTTTAGAGTGGCTTGGTTTAACGATTGATGAAGGGCCTAATGAAGGAGGGGATTATGGATCGTATCGTCAATCCGAACGTATCAAAGCTGGTGTTTATGATGATATGGCAAAAAAATTGTTAGATTCAGGTTATGCTTATTATTGTTTTTTAACGCCTGAAGATATTGAAAAAGAAAAGGAGTCTGCTATTAAAAAGGGTATTCCTTATGTTCATTCTCGACGATCATCAGAAATGACTGATACAGATATTCAAGCTGCGTTAGCAGAAGGTAAACCTTATGCTATTCGATTTAAAATGATGGATGATCGTGTTATTACTTTTATGGATTTAGTAAGAGGAGAGATTCGTTTTGATTGTTCATTATTATCTGATTTTGTTTTAATGAAATCGGATGGAACGCCATCTTATAATTTTGCTGTTGTCGTAGATGATGCGGCTATGGCTATTACTCATGTTATTCGAGGAGAAGATCATATTTCTAATATGCCTCGACAGTTAGCCCTTTATGAAGCCTTATCTTTACCAGCTCCACAGTTTGGACATTTGCCTATGATTTTAGGTCCTGATAAATCTAAATTATCCAAGCGTCATGGTGCGACTGCTATTACGGATTATCGTGATCGTGGTTTTTTGAGTGAAGCTTTTATGAATTATTTAGCACTATTAGGATGGTCTCCTGATGGAGAACAAGAATTATTATCTTGTGATGATCTTATTAAACAATTTAGTTTAGATCGTGTTCATAAATCGGGTGCTGTTTTTGATGTTCAAAAATTAACGTGGATGAATGGTCAATATTTACGGAAACTTTCTGTAGAAGCACTTTATAGTTTGGTTATGCGTTATGTTTCAGCTGATTTTAGCCAGCTTATGCAGGGGTATGATCTAAAAAAACAGCATTTAGCGGTGGCGGCTATTCAGGATAATTTAGATGTGTTATCAGATGTAAGGAATTATTTAGACGTGTTTTTTGAATCGGATTCGGCTTACTTGGATTTAGTAAAGGATCAGGTTTTTTCGGCTGATCAATGCTTGGTTTTAAAAACATTTTTAGAGTTGTTAGAACAATCAGCTGCTGATTCAATGGATGATTATAATGCGCTGTTAGATGTCGTTTGTAAAAAACTTGATTTAGGTAAAGGAAAGGTGTTTAAGCCCATTCGGTTGGCGTTAACGGGTAGGGGCTCAGGGCCTAATATTGGAGCTTTATTAGCTTTTTTTGAGGATGAGGTTATTTCTAAGCGTTTAAATGATTGTTACTGAAAAAGAATTAAGGCAGTCTATTGATTTAGTTGCCATTAATCGGTTATTAGAGGAATTACCAGGGTTTTCAACGTTTAGTGTTGATCAAGTGATGACTTATTTTATGGATCCTACTATGTTTTCTTTATCGTTTAATAAAGAACCTGGTAAAGGATATTTATATAGTTTAGATTTGGCTCAGCATAGGCGGCATCTTGTTAATAAAGTATCTCGATCATTTCGTAATGCGTTGATGGTATCTCGATTACAAGCTCATTTATTGGGGGATTCTGTTTTAAATTGGGGTGCTGATGGAGCAGATTCTTTGATAGATTCGTTGGTGAATTGTTTTGATATTGGGATGGGTAGTTCTGTTTATCGATTAGATTTTGCATCTCAATCTTGTGTGATTAAGCCTGTTCAGTCTATTAATGGATCTTTTTATGCTCATATTTTATCTTTATGTCAGTATCCTTATATTAATTTATCTAATTTTTCAGTTCAAAATTCATTTTGGCAGCTTTCTAATTATTTAGAGGGGGTTCATTTTAATGAATTTTATTTTCAGCAAACGATGACGGAATCTATTATTGAACAATTGGCTAGTCATGCTTGTTTAGGCGATATTTTTGGACGAGGTGATCGTCATTTTGAAAATTATTTGGTTTCTGATAATACGATTTATCCGATTGATGTATCGTATTTATTTTGGCCAGATAATGATGATTGGTTAGATCGTTATATTGCAGGAGGTCAATCTGAGTGTAGTTTACTTGTTTTAGAACCTGATTTTGAAAGTCTTTATTGGAAATGTTATCACGCTGCGTTTACTTATTTTCAATCTTTAAAGGACTCTTTTGTAGAGGCTATTCAATCGTTTTATTTGCCAGGTGTTGCTAAAGATTATGAACGATATTTATTAGAACGCTTAGAAGATGATCGCTATGTTATAAATAGAAAACAGCAGTTTCAGAAACCTTTAGAGGAATATCGGTATCGATTAGACTATAAGTCTCGTTTAGAGCAACGCTTTCAGCAAGACGCGAAGTCTTTGGATCCTCTTTTATTAATGTATTATTATGCTAATAAAGATCGGTTAACGGCCTTTTTTTTAATTGATTATTATGAGCGAAAATATTTGTTTGATTTGATTTAGGTTATTTTTAATTTCGTTGTTAATACGTCATGAAACTGTTGGTTTAACTTTTTTGATTGGGTTTTATGGGTTGATTCTGAATAGATTCTGGCAATGGGTTCGGTTCCGGATAAACGACATAAGGCCCAGCTATCTTGGGTTTCTATTTTTAAGCCATCGCTTGTATTAATAGCCTTAATGGTTATATTAAAATCGTTTTCTAAGCTTTCTTTTGATGTTGTTTTGAGATAGTTTTTTAATGTTTCTTTTTGGGTTTCCTTAAATTTAAATTCTGTTTCTGTAAAATAATATTGGCCGTAATTTGTTTCGATTTCTTCTTTTAATTTAGCTAGCGATTTAGTGCTTAGTTCGCAAATAATGGTTAGGATGATAATGGGTAAAAAGCCACATTTTTCGAAGGTATGNTGGGATANGGANAAGCCTCCGGATGATTCTATNCCGATACATGTTTCATGNTGTTTTTTTGCTTGTTCAAAATAAGGTGCAAAATGCTTAAATCCTACNGCTGTTTCATGGTAGTTAATAGCGTGTTGATTACAGATTGTTTTTAGAATGTGTGAAGATGCTAATGTTGTTGCTAATTGGGTTGGTTTCGTAGCATTTTTGCATAGATAATCTATGATAATAGCAGTTAGTGTTTCGGGTGTTACGATGTTTCCTTGATTGTCACGGACAGCATGACGATCTCCATCGGGATCATTCGCTGTACTAGCATAATAGGTTTCAGGTGCAACGTCTAACTGATCATATTTTGTTGGGTTTGGTTCAATGTTTCCAAAATCAGATCTAGGTTCATAATGTTTGATATCAATTTCTAAATTTAATAATTTACTTAGCTCTTGCCATAAAGTACCACAAGCGCCATGTTTGACATCAACTTGTAAAGGCTTTGAAAATGTTTTTGGAATGGGTAACCCTAATGTTTTACAACTTTTAAGTAGATGCTCACTAAAAGCTTTTAGTGGCGCTTGTTGCTGGGAATGGGTTCCTATTGTATCGCAGGTTAAATTATCAGGGTTTTCTAAATAGTTATTTGCGACTGCTTCTATTTGTTTGGTTATGTTTTCAGGAGCAGGAGCTCCATTTTTTGGGTTAAATTTAATACCATTGTAATTAGGTGGGTTATGAGAGGCTGTTAAGATAATGCCACCATCAACTTTAAAATNGTTAATGGCCCAAGANATGATGGGGGTAGGGATATAGTCTGAAAAGGAAATGGTATTAATGCCTANCTTATTTAAGCTATGGATAAGAGTATGGGTAAAGCTACCCGGTTTATAATGGATATCATTGCCTTGGCGTGGATCAAAGCCAATGACAAGTGTTGTTTGATGGGGGGCTGTAAATAATGAGGCAATACCAACAGCGATGGCTGTTACATGATCGTGAGTGAAGGTTTTATTGATAATACCGCGATGACCGGATGTACCAAAACTAACTGGGTTTAGGGTTTTATTAGACATANATGTTTTAGTATAAATTATTTCNTTTATTGCGTTAAGTTTATGGTGCCGAGGACAGGACTTGAACCTGCACAACTTGCGTCATACGCCCCTCAAGCGTACGTGTCTACCAATTCCACCACCTCGGCATCTAGCGGGTATTTTACATGATTTTTTTTTAAAACGTCAGTATTCTTTCTAAAAGGTAACTACTTTTTTTAATGATGGATCAATTTTTTTTTAAACCCATAGGTAATTTAAACCTACTGGGTTTCATTTGATATTTATTATTAAATAAAAATTGAAGTTTAGATAAGACTTTAATGTGGAAATAACAAATTATGATAAATTAGTTTTTAGTTTATTAAAATTTTTTTTAAAAAAATACGATACTGTATAGGTAGAGTTAGTAAGTATTAAGATGATTGCTATAAGCATTTTAAGGAAAAAAATGTTTCTTTTTTATGCCCAGAATTCATTAATAAAATAAATATATCTAAGAATGAAGTATGTATAGAAAAACAACCTGCTCTTGTGTGTAACTAAACAACTAAGACAAGGATTTACCATCTAATCCTTTATTTAAAAACTAGACAAACCATCTAAAACGTCACGTTAATCCTAACCCGTCTTAACTCATTTTTTTTAATGGTATAACGCTTATATGATTGGGACTATTATTGCTGATGTGATTATATTTTTTTTTGTTGAGGTTATAGGAAAATTATTGCTTGGTGTTTATAAATTTTTGAAAGCATTACTTTTATTGTTTAAATTTTTTTTTATAAAAAATCATAATACTTAATACTCCTTAACCCATTGGTTTAATGATATTCTTATGTTTGATGTGGCCTATTATTATGTATGAAATAGTCAGTAAGATGAAAGAAAAATAAGGTCATGTGAATTATTCTGAGTTGGTGTTTTAGATGATTTTAAAAATAACTGAAATTTTTTGTCTCTAAAACTCGATAACGATATAAAGACTTTACATAAAAAGNCAAAAAAATATAACTTAAAGTGGTAACTTCAATGCTAACAAAACAAGACTATAATCAAGCACAATTAACAAACCGATTTCCATTTGCCATAGGAAATCTTCGATGGAACTGGAAAAAACCAGCTTATTTTACGCTGCAATCTATTTCACTAATCTAGAAGAAACTAGTATCTATTTTTAGTAATTATTGTGTGACTACATTCTAAAATTTAATTTCTTCTAGAGAACTAAACAAATCACCGAAACTCGGTGTTTTTTACTTTGTCATATCAAAAAATAAATAAATTAAAAATTAAAGGATAACATTATGAGTTCGTATCAATTAAGTGATTTTAGACTAAATCCGCCGCCATCATTAGGGCAAGGNGAATCNAGTGTGCAGCCACCGCTACATTACTCTAAATTTCAAGAGATAGTTAAAAATAACACAGAGGGAAGATTAGACCTTATTAAGGTAATGGCTATACACTGTAAGCTTACAAAAGAACAGTTTAGTAAAGTTATTCAAAATTTGAAAACCGATCGATGCTTACAATCTTTTTTACAACGTGGTTTTAGTGAAACAATTAAGGCTTTTGAAAAGATGTTAGCTGGCGATGACCAATTTAAAAGAGTTAACGTATATTTTTTAAAAGCATTAAACCAAAATTCAAGAGCTGTTGGGTTACTAGGAGCAGCAAGACAAGGACGTTCAGCTCAAGTATTTCTAGATTTTTCAACGTGTATGGTTCAGAATTTAGATCCAAAAGATCAACAACATCTTAAAGATCAATTTGGGTTAATCTTAAACTTTTTACAAAGAAGTAAACAAGTACGCTTTCCTTCAGATACAAGTAATAAGAGTAAGGGGTTATTGACTAATTTAGGATTGGGAATTGCGAATAAACCTGTAACAGATCCTTTAATTGCTAGTATTCAAAACTGTATTAAACTTTTGAAATCCCAAAAATTTTCTAGATTATCTTTTGGATCATTAAGTTTAGAGAATGCCCAAAACGGTATTTATCAAGTATGGGCTGCCCATGAGAGGAACATGCTAAATCCTCAAAGTGGATTAGGACAAGCTGTTGTCGCTGTAGACATTAACAATAATCAACTTGGAAATACTTTGATACCTATTAACACAATGGGGTGGAGCTCTTCATCTTCGTTCGGATTGTCAGGTCAAGCACCTGAACAGCCAGTTTCTCGATCTCAAGCTAGTAGTTCTCCCCGGCAGTATTTTTCTGAGTTTGAAACGATAGTTCAGGGCAAATCAACAGGAAGATTAAAGGCTATCCAGAATAAGGCTAAAGAATTAAAGCTTGCAACAGCAGAGTTTAGTGAAGTTATTCAAAATTTGAAAACCAATCCACGCTTACGCTCTTTTTTACAAGCTGGTTTTAGTAAAACAATTGAGGCTTTTGAAAAAATGTTAGTTGGCACGACAGCTAATGGTGATGATCATCAACAAGCTAATAAGGAATTTTTAAATGTATTATATCGAAATTCTTTAATTCGTTTCTCAGACTTGACACTCCAGGACAAACACCCAACTGCCATGGGTATTATGAAAAACTGGGATAGTGCATTTTTGAAATTATCTGTTGGCCCTGAAAAATACCATGATTTTGTTCAGATTTTGTTTCCAAATCGTAAACTTGGACAACATAATAAAAGTCTTTTCTTGGGTGAGGATCAACGTATTATTAATGATTTAATTAAACTTGGTTTTCCACAAAGACTTAAAACGGCACTTCCTGCCATGTTATCCCATTGGGGATTTCAGATAGATAGCGACGGGAATGTCACTTTAGATCAAACTAAAACAAGAAATACAAAATCATATGTTATTAAGAAGGATCATAATCAATTAAGAATTTCACGGGTTTTAGAATGTTTGCGTTTATTTAAAAGTAGTGATTCTTATTTAAACAATATATCTAGCAGCTTTTTTACACAACTAGAAACATTAGTTGCATCAAATAAATCTAACTCTGATCTTTCTCAATCAATGGTTTTTTGGCGTGCTAGTCATCGTGGTTAATTATAATAATTATATTCGCTAGCTTTTTAATAAATGCTTTTTTAGTATACTTACTACAGGGTGTTTCAGAATTTAAAATCCTTATGATTTGGTTTACATAGCTAATTACAAAGCGATAATAACATCGTATCGATTTAGTTGGTTTCATTATTTCTATTTTTTAACAATCTTACCTGTGTTAAATTTAATGGATGCTTGGACTTAGTTTTAATAGGCCTATTATTATGGGAATTGTTAATGTAACGCCAGATTCATTTTCGGATGGAGGGTGTTTTAGCTCTAACGATGATATTGTTTTTCATATTGATCAGTTAATTAAACATGGTGCTGATATCATTGATATTGGTGCTCAATCTACACGTCCAGGTGCTGCTTTGATTTCTGTTCAAGAAGAAATAGATCGCTTATCTGCTATTATTCCCCTTTTTAAACAACGTTTTGATTGCCTTTTATCTTTAGATACATTTTATGCTGATGTTGCTAAATTTGGGCTTGAACATGGTGTTGATCTTGTTAATGATGTGTCTGGATTAACGTATGATTCAGCTATGTTAGAAACTTGTGCTCATTATCAAGCGCCTGTTGTTATTATGCATATGAAGGGATCTCCCAAAACGATGCAAGATAAGCCAGAATATGATGATGTTGTTGAAATGGTATATTTATTTTTTGAGCAACAGATTAATCGGTGTCGTCAGATTGGTATTAATCAGATTATGCTTGATCCAGGCATTGGTTTTGGTAAAACGTTAGAGCATAATCTTAGCTTACTTAAAAACCTTGCTACATTTAAGTCATTAGGATACCCCCTTTTGATTGGAACATCTCGTAAATCATTTATTAATCAGCTTAGTCCATCTGACGTAAATTGTCGTTTGGGAGGGAGTATTGCTTCAAACTTAAGAGCATGGCAATTAGGTGCTCAGGTGTTTCGAGTGCATGATGTGTTTGACATGAAGCAGGCTTTTGATGTTTCATTAAAGTTGGAGGGTTGTTAATGTTGAATACGGCGTATCTTGCTTTGGGTTCGAATATTGGTGATAGACAATTTTATTTAGATGAGTCCATTCGTTTGTTAGGGGATCATGATGATACTGAAATTATGGCTGTTTCCACGTATTTTAATAATGCGGCTGTAGCACCTACTTATCAACCTGATTATTTAAATGCGGCTATTGAAGTGAGGACGTTAATTTCTTTACGAGATTTGTTTGAATTAACATTAGTTGTTGAAAAAAAGTTGGGGAGGGAATCAAAGGGAACACGTGATCCACGGACTATTGATTTAGATATATTGTTTTTTAATGATACCATTGTTTCTGATGATGATTTGGTGGTACCACATCCGTTAATGCATGATCGGTCATTTGTATTAAAACCTTTAGTTGAGCTAGTTCCTCATTTTGTTCATCCTCTTTTAAATCAAACGATAGAAGAATTATATGAAAACCTTGGCTAAAGCAACGATTCATTCTTTAACTGAGTTAGATGATTTTACCAAATCTTTGGTTTCTGTTGTTAAGCCAGGTTCGATTTGTTTGTTTTATGCTGAAATGGGTGCTGGAAAAACAACTTTTGTGAAGTCGTTTATGTCTCATTTAGGTATTGATTCTATTACTTCTCCAACGTATACGTTAATTAATGAATATCATTCTAATCCACCTGTATATCATATGGATTTGTATCGGCTAGAATCAGAAGCGGCTATTGATTCTTTGGATTTAGAGTATTATTTTTCCCAATCTCAATATCTTTTTTTTATAGAATGGGCAGAAAAGTTGATTGATATCAATTTTCCTTATATATCTATTTCTATTACTCAGCAAGATTCTAGTCGTATTATTGATGTGTCGTTAAGGTAGTTTTTTAGTTACTTTTTTTTAATTATTCGACATTTAGCGGATCGACTTCTTGAATTGTTTGTTCGTTCAATTTTACTTGGTTTAATGACTGACTTTGGGTTAAATTCTAATGTTTTTGATTGTTTAATAAATTTTTTTATGAGGCGATCCTCACATGAGTGAAATGTTAAGATTGCAATGATAGCTTCATTGCTAGCATACGATTCTAGTTTTGGTAGGGTCTCTTCGATATGTTTAAATTCTTGATTGACTTCGATACGGATTGCTTGAAACACTTGGGAACAGGTTTTCATAAATAAGGATCGTTTATTATGAAAAAAATAACTTTTTTTAATAATGTTACGTAAATCAGTGGTTGTTTCTAAAGGACTTTTTTTTCTATTATGGATAATGTTTTCTACTAACTTTTTATTATGTCTTAATTCTCCATAGTAATAAAATATATTAGACAGAGATTCTTCTGAATAAGTGTTTAGTATAGTTTTTGCATTTATAGGAGAGTTTGTATTCATTCTCATGTCTAGGGGGCCATCAAATCGATGTGAAAATCCTCGGTAGGCTTCATCAATTTGGTATGATGAAATGCCTAAGTCTAGAAAAAATTTATTAAAGTTTGTTTGTTTATGTTTTTTTAAATAGGTTTCAAAGTTACTAAAATTATCATGGTAATGATTGGCGAAGGGGGATGAATTAAATTTTTCTTTACTATGGTTAATGGCTGTTTGATCTTGGTCGATACCAATGTATAATCCGGTTTTGTCTAACTGTTTTAGGATTTCATTTGTATGGCCTCCAAATCCAGCCGTTCCTTCAATGATACAATCATTTTTTTGTATATCTAGGTGGGTTATAACTTCATCTAACATGATGGGAATGTGAATATTTTTTTCTATCATGATTGAAGTGTGTTGATAATGATTTCTTTGAGTTTAGGGTTTTGTCTGGGAGTAATGATTAGAGTGCCAATACGACAATTTGTTTTAAAACAGTCATTTAAATATGAGATGACATTAGGTTCATTTGAAAATAATGATATGGCTTGATAGGTTTTGGTTACAAAGGTGATGTCCCAATAGTCGGATGTTGATAAAATGGCTGCTCCAGCCATAATATCCCATGGTTTTCCGTTCGGTTTATAGAAGGCGCTACATTTACCATTCATCATTTCATATAAACTAATTCCTAGTGCTTGTGTTTGAAAGGGTTGCCAGTTAGTTTGTTTAAGAATCGTGTCGTAGATTGCTTTTTCTTTTGTTCTGTGAGGATAAAATTCTGTACATATTTTTTTTTCGGGATTTGTTAAGGCTTTGTATGAGGTTTGTTTGGGTGTTTGATAATGATATGTTTTTGTTTTTGGATGATACACAATGTTGATATAAGGGTTACCATTAAACGTTGAGCCTAAGTTAATACAAAAATTATCTTTTTTTGAGGCGTAGTTTGCTGTGCCGTCAATAGGGTCGAGGTACCAACAGATATCGGTTTCGTTAATGGTTGGTTTTTTTGTTTCTTCCCCAATAAGTTTGTGGTTTGGTAAGTGGTTGTTAAACCATTTTTTTAAGAGTAATTCAATTCCTATATCCGTATCTGTTACTAAGTCATGGGGCTCGTTTTTGGAATGAATAGGAATATGTTGTTGAGCAATGATGGTTAGTTCCGCTAAGGGAGCTAATAAGTTTAGTAAATTTTGGCAGAGCGTTTCGGTGGAACTATTATTAGGAGATTTCCAGATTGATAGCCAGAAAGGGGATACCTTGATTGAAAATTTGTCAGTAATGGTACAGCTATCAAGTGGAAGATCGGGATTGGCTTGTGTTAAAGGAAGATATAAAGTGGGGTTTTCTTTGCTTGGTTCTTTCCATGTCATAGCATTGTATTGTAACAGTGATTAATTTTAATAGCTAATTTTCTTGTTTTTTTATTCTGTCCTTTTCTTTCCAGTCATGATCTAAAATGGTATATTTAATAATATGTTTCAGAAATTTATTTTAGTGTTTATTTGTTTTAGCTTTTTATCTTCTTTTGTTTTTGCTTCTTATGATAATCTTGTTACGGATTTATTTGCTTATCATGGTAAGCAGGTTGTGTATCCAGATTCTAGTAATTATGATGTTTTTGTAACTGCAAAAGATTTTTCTTTATCGTTAATTGATTCGATGGTAGATGGTGTTGAAGATACGATGGTAACTTATAAAGACTTGTCAGTTAGAGCGTATCGATTTAGTTTTTCTTTTTTAAATAATTCTTTAGATTTTTTTAATTCTGTAGTTGTTACTAAGGATGATATGGTACTAAGTTGTGATAAGGGAAATATTATCTTTCCTAATCTTGTTTCTGCTAAAGGAGAGGTGAGGTTTATGTATCAGGATTATCAGTCTTTATCTGATGAAGCTATTTATAATTTAGAAAAACATTATATTACGTTGAATGGGAATGCTAGTTTATCTAGTAAAGGTGATTATGTGAAAGGTGATAAGATTGTTTTTGATTTAGCTAATGAATCTGTTTTATCGGGTGGGCGGTCTAAAATTAAGTTGTCTACAGACCGGTTTGACCCATGACGTTACATCCAGAAGAAATGAGTATGGTTCAAAAGCTTGATAGTGATAGTAAGCAGGATTATTTTGACGTTATTATTGTGGGATCAGGGCCTGGAGGCATGTCGGCTGCTTTATGTGCATCGCGTGCTAAATTATCGGTTTTAATTATTGATCGTAATTTGCCTGGAGGTCAAACTGCTACTGCTTATAAAATTTCAAATTATCTTGGGTTTCCAACCGGTATTTTAGGTTCAGATTTATCGATAAAGATGGAAGAGCATCTTAATGATTATGGGGTTTCTTATAGTTGTGAAACTGTTGAAGATGTTAGTGATATTGAAGATGGTTTAAAGTTAGTTAAGACAGATTTATCTAAGCATTATAAAACTAAGGGTGTTGTTTTAGCGTTAGGTTTAGAACCTAAGCCATTAGAAACAAATTTTGAGCGTCAGTTTTTGGGGCGTGGTATATCTTATTATGCGCAATCTGATATTGAATATTATCGGGATAAGGATGTTGCTGTTATAGGCGGTGGGAATTGTGCGTGTTATGCAGCCGATTACTTGTCTCAATATGTTAATAAATTATATTTAATTCATCGGTCAGATTATTTGAAGGCTGTTCGTAATTTAAAGCAAAAAGTTATGACGAATGAAAATATTAGTGTGATTTGGAATACAGTTCCAGTAGATGCGTTTGGTATTGATAAATTGGAAAAGATTAAGTTATCTAACGTTACAACGGATCAAGAAACTTGGTTAGATGTTAAAGGTGTTTTTATTTATGTTGGTAGAATTCCTCCTAATGAAATTTTAAATTTAAATTTAAATTTAGATGAGAAAGGGTATATTATTACAGACGAATTTATGAGAACTAATATTCCTGGTATATATGCTGCAGGTGATATTCGGTCTAAGCAGATTCGCCAGATTCCTACAGCTGTGTCTGATGGTATGATTGCGGCGATTAATTTAGATAAAGATTTATTTCATAACTGATTATTATGACAGTAGCTGTTATTCAATTTCCAGGTAGTAATTGTGAGTATGAGACGTTGAGTGCTTTGCATGAAGTTGGTTTAGAGGCTGATGTTGTTGCATGGAATTCAGCTATTTCAGTATTAGATTCTTATAAAGGGTTTATTTTGCCTGGTGGTTTTTCGTTTCAAGATCGTGTTCGTGCGGGTGTTGTTTCATCTAAGTTACCTATTTTAAATGTTATTAAAGATAAGGCTTCACAAGGGGTTCCTATTTTAGGTATCTGTAATGGGTGTCAAATATTAGCTGAATCGGGTATTTTGCCAGATTATGATCATGGCGCTTCTATGGAAATGGGATTAGCTCCTAATATGAATCAGGAATCATATCATGGTTTTGTTTGTGATTGGGTTTATGTCAAAATTAAATATCCTCAAGCTAGTCTTTTTACACGTTATTTTGATGATTCAGATGTGCTTCCTATTCAAATTAATCATGGAGAGGGTAATTTTAAATTTTATAATAAAGAGGTGGTTCAATCATCTCAAGCAACTCAATTTGTTTATTGTGATGAAGAGGGTGATGCTTCTTTGTCTTACCCAGTTAATCCGAATGGTTCGGATCTTAATATGGCAGGNTTATGTAATCAGGCGGGTAATGTATTAGCAATGATGCCTCACCCTGAACGCGGTATGTTTTGGTATCATATTCCTCGGTATTTGCATCATCATTTATCACAGAAACGTCGTGATGATAATTTGTTAGCTGGGCCATGGCAAAAATTGTTTGAATCATTGCGTGATTATATTAAGGAAACGTATTAATTATGAACTGTTTTGTTTATCAAAAGCATATTGATCTTCATGCTGTTTCGGCTTTAGAGGCTATTCATGGATTTATGAATCTAGGTCACTGTAAAGGGTTAACGCGTTTTGTTCATTGGATTATTGATGCTGATACGGAGCTTAGTTCTGCTGATTTTTTGTCTTTGATTACAGCTAAAAGTTATTATTTATTAAACCCTAATAAAGAAGATTTTGTAACAGAATTGTTGCCTTCAACGGATAAGGAGGTAAACTCAGTGTTTATTGATGTATTTTCGAAGCAACCTTTTGATAATACAACATTGCTTCATAAGATTAATCAGCATTGTGGTGTTGCTATCAAGACTATTCAAAAACGTATCACATGGCAGTGTGATGTTGACTCGTCTCAGGATCCAAAGGAGTTTGTATCTTCACATTTGCTTCCATCGGATCGTCAGGTGGGGATTTTGGCAAATCCTATTTACGAATCATTTTGTTTCTTAGGTAATTAAGTTATTCTATCGGGTATGGTTTGTGTTAGTGTTTTTATTGTTAATTATAATGGCGCTCGCTTTATAACAGATTGTTTAGAGACTCTTTTAGCGAGTAAAACTACCTTTGATCTAGATATTATTGTGATTGATAATTGTTCTACGGATGATTCGCTGGATGTTTTATCAGCTTATAAGGATCGTATTACAGTATTAAAAAACTACCATAATAGTGGATTTTCTAAAGGTAATAATATTGCAGCTACTTATGCAAAAGGGGATTATTATTTTTTATTAAATAATGATACGGTTTTGTATCCTGATACAATTCAGTTGCTATATGATTATATGATCCAGTTTTCTGATATTGGAGCTTTGGTGCCAAAACTATTGAATGAAGATGGAACGGTACAATGTCCTGGTAGTATTTTTGGACAGTGGAAATTTTTGTCTAAAACACCTAAGGATGTGTCTTTTGTTGCAGGTGCTGCTTTGTTAATTAAACGATCGGTTTATGAGGCTATTAATGGTTTAGATGAAAATTTATTTTTTTATAATGATGATGTTGATTTGTGTGCGGTGTTACGTAAAAATAAATTAAGATTAGTGTATTATCCTTTAGCTAAATTAACTCATTTTGGAGGTTTATCAACCTCTTTTAGAAAGATAGGGTGTTTGACAGAGGGGTATCGTGGTGGTTTTTATGTTTGTTACAAACATTATCCACGGTTTATTTATGCGTTATATCGAGTTTTTGTNTTATTTGATATACTTCCTCGGTTATTGATTCATGTTGTGTTATCGATTTTTATTCCATTACATCGTTCTTATGTTTGTTTATATCAAGATGTGTTAAAGATTAATTGGAAAAATGATATTTTTGTTTCACATCCGCCCGTAAAGGTAGACGTTTTATGAAGTTAATTGTGTTTTGTTATATGTTTATCTTTTTTTCTTTGCCGTTATTAGCATTTCCTTATCATGTTGAACAAGAAATTTTAGATGAAGTTGTTCAGAATGAACAGCGTTATGAGCTTATGCCAACAGCTAATGAAGTTATGTTTGATTTGGCAATGAGTTATGCTTATTCGGGGCAAATTTTAAAAGGATGGAAGTTACTTAAACAGGTGCCGAAGGAGTATTCTAGTACGGTTATTAGTATTTATGAACAACTCATGTTAGAGGATGAGACAGAGTGGCGGTATCCTTTTAAATGTGCGTTTGGATATTTTTTTATCGGGAAAAAACAACATGCTATTGATTTGTTTTTGCGGGTTATAGCTATTAAACCAGATCAAGTTTGGGCGTATGGATTTATTGGGTTAGTGTATGGTGAGATGGGAGATGCTGATAAAGCGGTTGAATGGTGTAAAAAGGGATTGGATATTGAGCCAAAGGCAACAGCTATTCATTTTTTATTAGGTGAAGCCTATCGAAAACAAAAAAAATATTTTAAAGTTTTAAAACAACTGTTGATTGTTGGACGGTTACAGGGACAATAATTCTTATGGGAAAAATTAGTGCTTATGCTTTTCTTGTCTTGTTTTTATTAATACTTTATACCTTGTTTTTTAAAGAGTTTATATTTGTAAGCTTACCTAACAAATCGGATGATGTTCCAGATTTTGTTTTTCATGATATTTCTATTTTTCATTTTACGGATGGTGTTTTGGATATGGAAGTATCGGCTAATCGAGCTGTCATTAATCGTGGTGAATCTGATATCTTTTTTGATCAATCAAAGGGGGTATCTTTTTTTGGTGAATCATTTTTACGTTTTAATGCGGATAGTAGTAGTATGGATTTGCAAACAGGATCTATGCGGTTATCACATGCTTATCTTGTCTTTTTTTATTTAGATGAATTGTATTGGCTTCATTCAGATGATATTATGTGGGTTGCTAGTAATAATATGATTTTATCTAATTCTCTTACTGAAATTTCTAATTCTAGATTTCGAATTATGTCAGATTTTATGTCTTGGGATACGCTTAATCAACGGTTGGTTTTTAAGGATTATCCTAAAATATTTTTAAGGTCTAGTTATGCAAACTAGTTTACCTTTAGAAGAATTTGTAACAACGCAATCTTATATTTCTCGACGAGATTTATTACGTTTTATTAACGAGGGCCGTGTTTTTATTAATGATGAATCTGTTGATAATCTAAAAGCAGAGGTTAAGTTGAAGAAGGATACGGTTGTTGTTGATGGGGATGTGATTCAGTATCAGTTTTCATATGTTTATTATAAGTTTTTTAAGCCAAAGGGAGTTTTATCAACGATGGAAGATCCAAAGGGACGTCGTTGTGTTGGTGATTATATTCGTAAGATAGGGATGCCTTTATTTCCTGTTGGTCGCTTAGATAAAGATACAACTGGTTTGATGATTATTACTAATGATGGGGCGCTTTCACATCAATTAATGCATCCTTCTTTTGAGTGCAGTAAAGTATATCATGTAACGTTAGATAAGCGTGTTTCTAAGCAAACTATTGAACGATTAAAAGTTGGTTTTTTTCTTGAAGATGGACCTATGAGTTTTTCTCAAGTTAGTATGGTATCTGATCGTGATTTTATTCTTACAACCAATCAAGGTCGTAATCGGTTAGTTCGACGTTCTTTTGAACATTTTGGGTATCGGGTTACTTTCTTAAAACGGTTACAAATTGCTACTATTGATTTAAAGGGGATGGCTTTTGGTGATTTAATATCGTTGTCTAAACATGAAATTAAATCGTTAAGATCTAATCTTAATATCCTTCGTTGACAGTCTATTATATTATTTAGTACAGTTACGCCACGTTTACTTATGGCGGAGTAGCTCAGTTGGTTAGAGCACACGGCTCATACCCGTGGCGTCACTGGTTCGATCCCAGTCTCCGCTACCAATCTTCATTTATGTGTTTTTTTTCTATTAAAGGTTTTAAAAATAAGGTACACTAATATCTGTTTTATTTCATAATTTAATTATAATTTGAGGGTTTTTTATATGGCAAATATTAAGTTGATTATTGGACTAATTATTACAGGGATTATTAGTTTTTTTATTTTTATGAATTTGTACCCTGATTTTTTGTGGTTTCAGTCTTTTGGATATGAGTCTATTTGGTGGTTTCGTGTTAAATCTGAATGGATTACTTGGATTGCTTTTACGTTAATTGCGTTTGGATGGCTAAGTTTTAATGCTTATATTGCTAATAAAAATAGTTCGATTGCTAATAAAAATGCTTCTTATGATATACAAACTCCGTTTGCTTTTCTTAACCAAATTATTAATCAGTTTCGTCAGTTTATGGAACAGTCTCAATCGGATAAGTCGCTTGCTTTAAAGACATTGTCGGGTGTGGTTTATATTGCTGTTTTAGCTATTTCTGTGATTTTTGGGTTGTCTGCAAAATCCTGGTGGGAAGATTTGTATTTATATTTAAATCAAACTTCTTATGGGTTAAATGATCCTTTGTTTGGTCATGATATATCATTTTATTTGTTTTCTTTGCCGTTATTTAATCATATTCAAGGATGGTTTATTGGGCTTTTTATTATTTCGTTAATTTTTGTGGGTTGGATATATTTTTCTCGTAATATTTTGTTGGTTATTTTTTCTAAATCAAAAGAGTTTTCTGCTATTAAAACGCATTTAATTAGTTTGTTGTCTGTTACATTTGTTTTATTTGCAGTGGGAACTTGGTTAGGGATGTTTGATCTTGTTTTATCTGAAAATGGGGTTGTGTATGGAGCTGCTTTTACAGATGTAAACATTATTTATCCTATTAAACGTATTTTAGTAGGGTTATTTGCTTTAGAAGCTATTTTGATTTTGTCTTTAATTTTTAAACCTACTTTTAAATTACCTTACATTGGTTTAGCTGTGATTTTGTTATTACATTTTTTTGGGTTGAAATTTGTTCCAAATATTGTTCAAAATGTTATTGTTTCACCTAATGAATTAGTAAAAGAAAGACCATTTATTGAATCTAATATTAAATTTACGCGTGAGGCTTATAATCTTAATCGTGTTGCTGAGAAAAAGTTTCCGGTTGATTATAATTTGACTGCTAATGATATTAAGTCTAATACGACCATTGTTGAAAATATTCGTTTATGGAATCAAGAACCATTAAAACAAACGTTTAGTCAGTTACAAGAAATACGACTTTATTATGAGTTTATGAATGTAGATGTGGATCGGTATATGATAAATGGCAAGCCTCAACAGGTTATGTTATCTGCTCGTGAGTTAGATAGTACGCAATTATCATCACAAGCTCAAACTTGGACGAACCGTCATCTTGTATATACACATGGATATGGAATGTGTATGACTCCCGTTAATGAAGTTACAGTTGATGGATTGCCAGAATTTTTTGTTAAAGATCTTCCTCCTGTTGCTAAGCATGGTTTGACGATTAATAGACCTGAGATATATTTTGGTGAAAAAACATTTGATTATGTTGTTGTTAATACTAAACAACAAGAGTTTGATTTTCCAAAGGGAGATTTAAATGTTTATACCAATTATCAGGGTGATGGAGGAATATTGTTTGATAGTTTTTGGAAACGATTGGTATATGCTATAAAATTTTCTGATTTTAAATTAATTTTTTCATCATTAATTGGGAATGAATCTAGACTTATGTATGATCGTTCTATTAATTATATTGCTAAAAAAATTGCTCCTTTTTTAGTTTATGATCAAGATCCTTATTTGGTATTAACAGAAGAGGGGCGGATGAAATGGATTTATGATGCGTATACTATTTCTAATGAGTTTCCTTATTCTGAGCCGTTTAATGCTCGTATTAATTATATTCGTAATTCTGTAAAAGTTGTTATTGATGCTTATGATGGCGCTATTGATTATTATATGATGGATGGTGATGACCCTCTTATTAAAGCATTTGATGGTGTTTATAAAGGCTTTTTTAAATCTCAAGCTGAGATGCCTGTTTCAATTCAAAACCATGTTCGTTATCCAAAAGATTTGTTTACAGTACAAGCGTTGATTTTGAATACGTATCATATGGAAGATCCACAGGTTTTTTATAATCGTGAGGATGTTTGGCAGTTTCCTCAGGAAACCTATGAAGGTAGTGAAAAGACCATGTCTCCTTATTATTTAGTTACAAAGTTGCCGGGTGATAAAAAAGAATCTTTTGTATTGATGCTTCCGTTTACTCCTACTAATAAAAATAATATGATAGCTTGGTTAGCTGCATCTTCTGATTTGGATAGTTATGGTCAATTTACTGTTTTAAAATTACCAAAAGAAAAGACTATTTATGGGCCTATGCAAATTGAGTCACGAATTGATCAGGATACAGAAATTTCAAAGAATTTAACGCTTTGGGGACAGATGGGGTCACGTGTTATTCGTGGTAATTTGATGATTATTCCTATTGAAGGATCCTTGTTATATGTAGAACCTATTTATTTACAAGCTGAAACGTCTAAGTTACCTGAATTAAAGCGAGTTATTGTATCTTATGATGATAAAGTTGTGATGGGTAAAAATTTAATGGATGCTATGTTTCAAGTGTTTGATGTTCCTTATGACTTTTTAGAAGAAGAACCAGTAAAAGAAATGGTTGTAAAGCTTGCTGATGAGACATCGATTGAACAGGTGATTCGTGTATTTAATCATTTAAAGCAATCTTTATCTGAGTCTAATTGGTCTGACTTTGGAGTTAAAATGACAGAATTAGATCAAGTTATACAGTCTTTAAAGCCACAATAAATGTTTAGATAATATTGATTTTATGATTGTTCCTTGGTAGATTACTCACGCTATGCCTTTATATGATTATAAATGTAATGATTGTGACGATGTTTTTGAGGTAACACATTCTATTATGGAAGAGCCTTCTATTTCTTGTCCATCATGTCAGTCAAATTTGGTGATTCGGCTTATTAGTCGTAATGTGGGTATTTCCTTTAAAGGAAGTGGTTTCTACATTAATGACAAGGATTCTAAATCAACGTCAGCTAGTAGTAGTAGTACGTAGTTAATTTTTGGTAAAAGGTTTTTTTACTTATTTGTTTTAATTAAGTAAACTATTAGTTGTTATTAGAACAGCTTGTCTCATAAACGATCGTTTCTGAAAAAGATTATTGTATTATCTATTTATATCTTAATTAAAACTAAAGGATAATTCGATTTGTCTTACATAGAATTCAAGTACAACTTGGAATAAATGTGATTTGCGTAAATGTTTTGCATCGTAATTTTGATATAGTTTTTTTTCTAAATCATCATTATTTTTTTCGTTTTCTGCTTCGTTATTTTCTTTTTTTTTCATATTATTTATATACCCATTTTAGTTGTTGTTTTAAACCATAATGTAAGTTTAACTTTGTGCTATAATGGGAATGGTAGTAACTATTACGATTATTGAAAGGGGTATTGATGAAAGAAAGGATTGCAATAGTTTCTGGTTATAGAACACCTTTTTTAAGAGCGGCAACTGATTTTAAAGATCTTGATGCAGATGATTTAGCTGCATTTGTTTTAAAGCAACTTATGTTGTTGTCGGGAATGGCTACTTCTTCGGTTGATGAGGTGATTTTAGGTAATGTTGCACAACCCTCAAAGGCTGCGAATGTTTCGCGGGTTTCTGCATTAAAAGCTGGGTTTGAAAATCATATTCCTGCTTATTCCGTACAACGTAACTGTGCTTCAGGTATGGAAAGTGTGTCGACTGCTATTAATAAAATTTTAGTGGGTAAAGCTGATACGATTGTTGCTGGTGGTACGGAATCTATGACGAATATTCCCTTTTTGTTTTCTCGAAAAATGAAATCTTTTTTTGAAAATCTTATGAAAGCTAAAACACCTTTAAAAAAATTGGGTGTTTTGTCATCATTTAAATTTCATTATTTAGCTCCAGTGATTGGTTTAGTAGATGGGTTAACCGATCCAATTTGTGGTCAAATTATGGGGATTACNGCTGAAAACTTAGCAAAAGAGTTTTCCATTACACGTTTAGATCAAGATAAATATGCTTTACATAGTCATCAAAAGGCTTTAGCTGCTCAAGAAAGTGGTTTTTTTCAGCAAGAAACGATAGCTGTTCCTGCTGGCTTTGAATCACTGGTATCTACGGATAATGGTCCTCGGTCTGATCAAACACTTGAGAGATTACAGAAATTAAAACCTTATTTTGATCGCCGTTATGGAACGGTTACTGTGGGGAATGCATGTCCAATTACGGATGGGGCGGCTGCTATGATTTTAAAACGAGAATCAGATGCTAAACGTGATCATGATTCTATTTTAGGCTATATTCGAGATTATGATTATGCTGGGTTAGAGCCTAGTAGGATGGGATTAGGTCCTGTATATGCTACTGCTAAATTATTTAAACGAACGGGTATTACATTAGCTGATATTGATGCTATTGAAATGAATGAAGCGTTTGCTGCTCAAATTATCGCTAATTTACGAGCTTTTGAATCAGAGTCGTTTTCAAAACATTATCTAGGTCTTGATAAGGCTATCGGGGAAGTTAATATGGATACCTTTAATATACATGGTGGNGCTATTGCTTTGGGACATCCTGTCGGTGCTACAGGGGCACGATTATTGATTACATTATTGCATACGTTAAAAAAGATTAATAAACAACGAGGGCTTGCAACATTGTGTGTAGGTGGCGGACAAGGTGCTTCCTTTATTGTGGAGGTTGACTAATGATTTCATATTCAGTTGATGAGTCTGGCATTGCTTCTATTATCTTTGATGATATGGATAGTAAGGTGAATACATTATCTATGGGGATTATGGAACGTTTATCTGCTTATTTTAATAAGGTTAAAGAGGATACGTCTGTAAAGTGTTTGGTGATTCGTAGTGCTAAACCTCATGTGTTTATTGCTGGAGCTGACATTAAAGAAATTCAAAAATTATCAACTCCTGAAGAAACATTTGAGCTTGTTAGAACGGGACAGGCTATTATTCAGCAATGTGATGATTTATCTGTTCCTACTATTGCTCTTATTAATGGGGTTTGTTTAGGGGGTGGCTTAGAATTAGCTTTAGCGTGTGATTATCGATTAGCATGCTTATCTGATAAAACATCATTAGGATGTCCGGAAGTGAAATTAGGTATTATTCCTGGTTTTGGAGGAACGCAACGGTTGCCTCGACTTATTGGAGTGGTAAAGAGTTTACCTATGATATTAACTGGCAAGCCTGTTAAAGTTAAAAAAGCTTTAAAAATAGGTTTGGTAGATCGTTGTTATCCAGAAGGATTTGAATCTCATTATCTTGATGTGTTTATTAATGACATTTTGTCTGAGAAAGGACGGAAAAAGATTCTTGCAAAACGTAAATTATCATTTATAGAATGGTTTTTACAGTCAAATATCTTTGGTCGTGCCTTTGTTTCGTCTTCTTCAAAGCGAACTATTCGAGAAACATCAAAAGGACATTATCCCGCTCTTTTATTAGCGTTACGGTCGGTTATGAAAGGTATTTATCGTTCTTTAGAGGATGGTTTAGAATTGGAAGCAAAGTATTTTTCTGAAAGTTTTAAGACGGCTATTCCTTCTTATTTAATTAATTTGTTTTTTAGTCAAGAAACTCAAAAAAAAGCGATGGTTTCTAGTATTAAACCTTTACCTATTCGTCAGGCGGGTGTTATTGGAGCGGGACTTATGGGGAGCGGTATTGCTTGGTCTTTTAGTCATCGACAGATTCCTGTTGTTTTAAAAGATATTAAAGAATTAGATGTTTTAAAAGGATTAAAGTCGGTTGATTCAATTAATAAGCAGTTGCTTAAAAGACGACGATTAACAAAACGTGAGGTTAATTTAGCTAAATTTTCAGTTAGTCCTACATTATCATATACTGAATTAAAATCAGTTGATTTTATCGTTGAAGCTGTTTTAGAAAAAATGGATGTTAAAAAAGGAGTTTATTCTGAGCTTGAATCTTTGGTAAAACCTACGACTATTATTGCTTCAAATACGTCATCTTTGTCTATTGATGAACTTGCTGAAAATTTGGATAAACCAGAACGGTTTATTGGGATGCATTTTTTTAGCCCTGTAAATAGGATGCCTTTAGTTGAAATTATTCCTTCTAAGCATACATCTAATGAGACATTAGCTACGACTTTAGCGATTGTAAAAAAAATGAATAAAACAGCTGTTGTTGTTAAAAATTGTCCGGGTTTTTTAGTGAATCGAATCTTTTTACCTTATGTTAATGAAGCGATGTATTGTTTATTAGATAATGCGAGTATTCCTCGAGTTGATACTGTCCTAGAAAATTTTGGTATGCCTTTGGGGCCTTTGTCTTTGGCTGATCAAGTTGGACTTGATATTGGTGTTAGTGTGTTAGAAGTTCTTCATAATGCTTATGGGGAACGTATGGAAGTCCCAGAGTTTGCATTAAATGCTTTACACGAACGACAATTTTTAGGAAAGAAATCAGGGAAGGGGTTTTATTTGTATAATGGTAAGGGTAAACGGGTTAATTTAGAAGTAGTAGACTTGTTAAATGCTTTTAAGTTAGGTGAAAGTCTTGATTTATCTGATCAAGATATTTTTGAGCGATGTATTTTTGTTATGATTAATGAAGCCGCTCGTTGCTTAGATGAAGGTATTGTTAAAAGTGCTAGAGAATTGGATTTAGCGATGATTATGGGGACAGGATTTCCTCCTTTTCGTGGTGGGTTATGTTGTTATGCGGATTCTTTAGGGATTGATTATATTGTTGAACGGTTAGAATATTTTTCACGATTGTTTGGGTCTCGCTTTGAACCATGTGAATTATTGGTTAAAATTGCCCAAAATAAGGGTATATTATCAAATAAGGAGTGATGTTGATGTTAGATTTTATTTTGGTTNGCAATGGTTTATCTCTTGTGATGTTCGTTTTATCGCTAGTATGTGCTTATTTTGCATTACCATTTTTTGTGTTTGCTACTTTATTTGTGGGTTATTTATATTTATTAGGAGTATCTACTATTGTTCTTGTTGGGGTATCGTCTGTTTTATTTATTTTAACCTTATCGATAACGCGTCGTTATGTTTTTACATTTCCAATCTTTTTTTTGATGAAATCGTTGGGTTTTTTACCTACTATTTCCAAAACAGAAAAAGAAGCTATTGAAGCAGGAACTACTTGGGTTGATGCTGATCTTTTTTCTGGAAAGCCAAATTTTAATAAATTACTTTCAATTAAGTATTCTGTTTTATCTGAAGAAGAACAAGCTTTTTTAGATGGTCCTGTTGAAGCATTATGTTCTCAGGTTGTTGATTGGGATGTGTATCAAGCGCGTGATTTTCCTGAACATGTTTGGGATATGTTAAAAAAAGAACGCTTTTTTGGGCTTATTATTCCAAAAGAATATGGAGGATTAGGTTTTTCATCAACAGGTAATAGTACTATTGTTTCAAAAGTAGGATCACGATCTACTCCTTTAGGCATTACTGTTATGGTTCCAAATTCTTTAGGACCCGCTGAATTATTAATTCATTATGGTACACAAGAACAAAAAGATTATTATTTGCCTCGTTTAGCGATTGGAGAAGATGTTCCTTGTTTTGCCTTAACTGAAACAGGAGCAGGTTCTGATGCGGGTGCTATGGTGTCTTCTGGAGAGGTATTTCTTGGTTCAGATGGTAAACCTTGGTTACGATTAAACTGGAATAAACGGTATATTACGCTTGCTTCTAAAGCTACTTTACTAGGGTTAGCTTTTAAATGTTATGATCCTAATCATATTTTAGGATTGGAATCTGACAGAGGTATTACGTGTGCTTTAATTGCGACCAATACAGAGGGCGTTGTTATTGGTGATCGTCATGATCCTTTAGGTGTTCCTTTTTATAATTGTCCGACAGAAGGTCATAATGTTGAAGTTCCGATGGATGCGGTGATTGGAGGGGCTGATTTTGTTGGTAAGGGTTGGTCTATGTTAATGGAATGTCTAAGCGCTGGTCGTGGTATTTCTATTCCTGCTAATTGTGCTGGTGGTGCTAAATTAGTATCTCGTGTTGTGGGTTCATATTCGATGATTCGGAAACAATTTGGTTTGGAAATTGGTAAATTTGAAGGTATTCAGGAACCGATTGCTGAAATTGTTGGAATTTCTTATATGTTAGAGGCGGCTCGTTTATATACTTGTTCAGGATTAGATCAAGGGATTAAACCTGCTGTTATTTCTGCAATTGCTAAATATCATTTTACAGAACAATTTCGTAAAAGTATTAATCATGGCATGGATGTTGTTGGTGGTGCTGGTATTTCGTTAGGACCTCGTAATTTATTTGGGCATGCTTATATGGCGGCTCCTATAGCTGTAACCGTTGAAGGGGCTAATATTTTAACTCGATCGTTAATGATTTTTGGTCAGGGAGCAATTCGTTGTCATCCCTTTGCTTTAGAAGAAATTAAAGCGATTGAAGATAATGATTTAGGGCGTTTTGATAAAGCATTTTGGTCTCATCAAGGTCATATTATTAGTAATCATGTTCGTTGGATTTGGTTTGAAATTACCCGTGGCTTTTTAATTTGGCCTGGACGCTTAGGTTCTACCGCACGTTATATTCAAAAGTTGACTTGGATGTCGGCTAAATTTGCTTTCTTTGCTGATGTAGCTATGATTTTACTGGGTGGTGGCCTTAAGTTACGTGAAAGGCTTACTTCTCGTTATAGTGATGTTTTATCGTGGCTTTATTTAGCAACAACGGTTTTAAAGCGCTATGAAGAAGATGGTAAGCGACCCGAAGATTTTCCTTTTGTTGCTTGGTGTGTCGAATATGCTTTATCACAGATTCAAACTGCCTTTTTAGGGTTGTTTAAAAATATGGGACCTTTATTTTTCTTTGTTCGTTTATTAACTCAAATTAATCCAGTAGCATCGTATCCTAAAGATTCTTTATCGTCCAAAATAGCTCAAATTATGCAACAACCAGGTGAACAGAGAGATCGTTTAACACATGGTCTTTATCTTTCTGATGATCGTAATGATCCTTTAGGTCGTTTAGATTATGCATTTAAGAAAATTCATGAGGTTCGTCCACTACATCTTAAATTACGTAAAGCTGTTAAGAAAAAGGTGATTCAAAAATCAACGATTCATACTATGATAAATGCTGCGTTTAAAGCTAATGTTTTAACTCAAGAGGAAGTGGATCAATTGCGTGAAGCTGAAGCACTTCGTGATGATGCGATACAGGTAGATCAGTTTTCTCAAGATGATTATATGAAGACATCGGTAAAGCATCTTTTAGATGAATTGAATCAATCTTCGTAATTATTTTTAAAATAACTTTTTTTCACGCTTAACACTTTCTTTTGTTTTTGTTATCATTATTCTTCAAAATTTGATCCGGTAGCTCAGCTGGTAGAGCAACTGCCTTTTAAGCCGTGGGTCGTGGGTTCGAGCCCCACCCGGATCACCATTACCTTTTTTATTATTCATATTTTGTCTTTTTATAATTTATAGTGGATTTTCTTTTTCAATCAGTTTATAGTTTTATCATTACTCAAGTAATATATACATTATGTAGATGGAGGATTTTGAATGAACTTTAAGTTACCAACGCAGATTATGTTTGCTATGTTGTTAGGTGTNATTGTCGGTATTTTATTTCGAGAACATGCTCTTATTTTTGAGCCTTTAGGTAATGTTTTCATTCGCTTGCTTAAGATGATTATTGTTCCTATTATTTTTTCTTCTTTAGTGGTGGGTGTTGTTAGTTTAGGAAGTGTTCAAAGTTTAGGTAGGCTTGGAACTCGTACATTTTTATATTATATGGTTACAACGATTATGGCTGTTATGATTGGTCTTATTGTTGTTAATTTTATTAAGCCTGGTTTTGATACTAATGTTGATTTAGCTTTGTTTACTTCTAACCCTATTGTAGATTCGCTTAATCATGAGGTGTCTGTGGTCTCTGTTATCACTGATATTGTGCCTTCTAATATTATTTCAGCCATTGCTACTGAAAATATGTTAGGTATTATTTTCTTTTCTATTCTTTTTGGAACGGCTTTATTATCTTTAGATATTAAAGGCGGTACGGTTAAACAATTTATTGAAGAATTTAATAACTTGTTTTTGAAAATTACAGATTGGATTATGAAATTATCGCCGATAGGTGTTTTTGCATTGATTGCGACAATGGTTGGTCAAACTGGATTTGCTATTTTTAAACCGGTTGCTTTTTATGTTGCTACTGTTTTGATTGCTATTGCGATTCATTTATTATTTACGTTATCGTCTATTCTTATTATTGTTGCTCGTTATTCTCCTGTTACATTTTTTCAAAAAATATTTCCTGCTATTGCCACTGCTTTTTCTACGGATAGTAGTATCGCAACGTTACCGGTTACGATGGAATGTTTAGAGAAAAATGTAGGAGTTTCGAAAAAAGTGGTGGGTTTTATTGCACCATTGGGAGCTACTGTTAATATGGATGGTACCGCTCTTTATGAAGCGGTTGCGGCTGTTTTTATTGCTCAAGTTGTTGGGATTGATATGACGATTACCCAACAAATTATTGTTATGTTAACGGCTGTGTTAGCGTCTGTTGGTGCCGCTGGTATTCCTAGTGCGGGGTTAGTTACAATGGTTATTGTTCTTAAGTCGGTTAATTTACCTTTAGAAGGTATTGGTATTTTATTAGCAGTTGATCGTATCTTAGATATGTTTCGTACTTCTGTAAATATTATTAGTGATAGTTGTGGAGCTTTGGTTATTGCTCGCTTAGAAGGGGAACAATTTGCCGCAGAAGAATATTGATGATTCTTTAAAAGTTAATTTTGATCGTGTTAAAACCACTTTAAAATCTCTTTTGTCTGATTATCGGTATGAACATACACTACGTGTTGCTAAGGAATCGGCTTTTTTAGCTAGTCATTATAGTATTAATTCTGATTATGCATTTTTGGCTGGTTTAATTCATGATGCGGCTAAAGAATTAGATATATCTCAATTAGATTTAAATTTTACAGATTTTCATTTGTCACTTTATCAATCTTTTCCTGCTATTGCACATGCTTTTGTTCTTGATGTTATAGTTCCTGTTTATTTTTCGGATGTCCCAACTATAATTACTGAAGCTGCTATGTGGCATACTACAGGAAAAGCAGATATGTCTGATTTAGAAAAAATAGTGTTTATTGCTGATTTTATTGAACCTAATCGAACGGTTGAAAATCGACAGTTTATTTATGATTTAGCATATCAATCTCTTGATAAAGCCGTGTTTGAAATTGCATTTTTTAAATTAAATTTTCTTTTGAAATCTAGAAAGTCTATTTATTCAAAATTGGTAGACTGTTATAATTTTTATAGTAATCAAGTTTAGTGTGAGGTTTTATTTTGTTTGATCGTGGTATTAAAAATGTTCTTACTCAAATTAATGCATCATCTAAACAATCATCTCGTTTTAAATTATGGTGGATTTTTGCAGGTGTAGGTTTTTCTTTTTTTCTTGTTAATTTTTTTATTCTATTTATTCTTATTATTCAATTAAATGTATTTGATATTTTTATCCATTTTTCTCCTAAATCTGGGGTGGCTGGATTTAATATTTTAGCTTTTGGAATTGATGATACGTCACATTCTAAACGGTCTGATTCTATTATTGTTATTCATCTTGATAAAGAAAAAGATCATATAGGAGCTTTATCTATTCCTCGTGATACGCGTGTTACAATTCCGGATATTGGTAGAACTCGTATAAATCATGCATTTTCTCATGGGGGTGTTGATTTATTAAAAGAATCTGTATCGCAATTTTTAGGTGTTCCTATTAACTATTATCTTAAAATAGATTTATCTGGTGTTGAAACACTTGTAAATGCTTTAGGTGGGATTGAAGTTACTGTAGAAAAAGATCTTAATTATATTGATTATGCAGGGGATCTTTATATTGATATACCTAAAGGGAAACAAACTTTAAAGGGAAAAAAGATGATGGAGTACCTTCGTTTTCGTCATGATGAAGAAGGTGATATTGGTAGAATTCGTAGACAACAAATCTTTTTAGATCAACTTGTTAAAAAAGTGTTGTCTTTTGATGGCGTTTTACAGTTACCTGAAATTATTAAAACAGCTAAATCTATTATTTCTACTGATTTGTCTTTTGTTCAAATGTTATCTTTGATACGTGATTTTAAACAAGCTGTTAATCAAAATTCTGTTTCAAAAGCAACTGTTCCTGGTTCAGCATCTTTGGTTGGAGGTGCTTACTACTGGAAACCGAATGTTACGGCTCTTGATAAAGTTGTCGAAGATACTTTATATGGGTTTTCAAAAGTTGTTAAANNGAAGCGTGTTTCTGTTGCTAAAAAAGAGTTAGCTAGTGTTAATGACACAGTGCTTGTAGCAGATTCTTCTNCTTCTGTAAAAAATAATGCCTTAAGTACAACAGAGTTGAAAAAAGTGGCTGTTTTAGAAAAAACTAATGTAAAAGAGGAGATAGCTGATTCTAAAGATGTTGAAATTGTTGCTTCAGAATCGTTGGATGATCTTGAATTGACTGATTATGAACAAAAATTGCTTTATTCTGAGGATCTTTCAAAAACATTTGATGATGTTGTAGTTGTATCAGATACGTCAGCTAAACAGGATATTTCTAATATATCTGATACTATTAGAGAGGCTGTTTCAAATTCGGATGATGTTAACAATTTGATAGTTTTGGAAGAACCTGTTGTTGCTAGTACTGAATCATCTACTGCATCTCAGGATATTAATGTTTTGTCTTCTCAAGATGTTTCTCAAACCATGGATGATCAATCGGCTACTATGAATCGACGTTCTTTATTTATTAAAGAAGTACAACGTGTGGCCTCTACTGGGTTATTGCATGATCAACCTAAATTTGATGGAATGAAATGTGAAGTTTTAAATGGTATTGGGGTTCCTGGTATTGCTAAATTTGCTGCTAAAGTATTTAAGTCTTTAGGTATGGTTGTTCCTCGTTTTGCTAATGCTGGCCATTTTGATTATGCAAAAACTATGATTGTTGATTGGAGGGGGAGTGTTGATCAATCTTTAGAACTGGCTCATTTATTAGAAATTGATCCAGCAAATATTATTGTTTATGATTTACCTCATAAACCGCTTGATTTTACAGTTGTTCTTGGTAAAGATTGGTTAGATAAAAAATCGTTATTAGAATATATTTATGAAACATTTAAAACACCAGATTCTTTTTAGGTTCTGTTTTTTTTAATGGTTGACCTTTAATGTTATCTTTTTGTATGATTGAGCAACTTATTTACTTGACTGTGTTCTTGGATAAGAAAATAAGATAATTTTTTTTTTGGATACTTTAATGACTGATACAACGTTGCAACCTTTTGTTGATTCTATTACATCCTTATTGGATGAAAAAAAAGTTGATGACATTCGTACTTATTATGTTTCAGAAAAAAGTTGGATGACAGATTATATTATTGTTGCAACTATCAAGAATTCGGTTCATGCTAAATCTGTTTTAACACAATTAGAGTCATTTTTTCATTCTTTAGATCCTACTGATTCAATTTATTCTCATCCACGTATTACTGGAGATCCTAATAGTGGTTGGGTTATTTTAGATGCTAATTCTGTGGTTATTCATTGTTTGGATCAGAAAAATCGTGATTTTTATAATATCGATAGCTTGTTTGAAAAACAGGGAAATGTTTATTATTTTTAATCTTTTCTTTTGTTTCAATTAAACTAATTAAATTTTTCACTTTTAAAAATTGATAAATCGATAAAGTTTGTTGAGAAAAACTTATAATAAAATGGTGGAGCTAAGCGGGGTCGAACCGCTGACCTCTTGAATGCCATTCAAGCGCTCTACCAACTGAGCTATAGCCCCAAAAAAACAGTAATTTAAAGATAAACATTACCAAATCAAATAAAAAAAAGAAAGATAATCTTTAAGATTAATAAAGAATACGTGATATAACGTTTTTTTTTCATTATAATTATTTTGTTATGGTTAATTTGAAACATCGTTTACGCTCTGCTGTTTTGAGTGTTTTTAGTAAAGGGAATGATCCTATGAAAGGAACGTTATCCTATCAAGGTGATCCGGGCTTGTTTGGACCTGAATCTGTAACATGGCGTATTATTAGTGATGTATCGGGTTTTATGGCTGGTTTAAGAGCTTTAATGGTGCAAGCGGCTCATCCTGAGGTGGTTGATGGGTTTTCTGATCATTCACAATTACATTATGATCCTATTGGTCGTATTTCTCGTACAGGAGATTATGTTGCTGTTACATCATTTGGGGCTATGCCTGAGGTTCAGCAAATGGTAGCAATGGTAAAAAAAATTCATGAACGTGTTAAAGGGGTGTCCAGTAGAGGAATTGCTTATTCAGCTAATCAACCGGACTTAGCAGCTTGGGTTCACTATTCTTTGATTCAATCGTTTTTAGTGGCTTATCGATTGTATGGGGATGAACCCTTATCAAATCAGGATGCTGATCGATTTGTCTATGAGCAAATCAATTTAGCTAAGTTAATGGATATAGATATTTTGATTGAAACAGAAGAAGAGTTAATGCAATGGATTCAACATCATAATGCTGTTGATCAAACTCAATCTACTCGTGATATTATGGATTTTTTACGACGTCCTCCCATGAGTTTTTCGATGCGATTAGGATATTCTTTATTATTTGATGCTGCTACTAATTCTATACCAGAACGAATTCAGCAGGTTTTGTCATTACAAGCTACTCGATTTGGAATAGCTAAAGGTGCTTTTTTTACAAAAGCATTACGGTTTTCGATGGGGTTTTCGCCTTCTTTAAAACTTGCTTATGATCGTCTTAATAAAGCATATCCTGATAATCGCTGGTTTATAGATTTATAGATACTATTTAAGGTTTTATTACATCAAACATTTTAAGGAACTAGTTTTAATTTATAAGTTTGATAGAATTAGTTACAGACAATTCGTTAAAAATTTTTTATCATTTTTTTATGGGTAACGTATTATTTTTGTTTACGAATGATTTAAGGTTCAATGATAACCAAGCGTTGGCATCGATTAATCATAATGATTCTATTTTACCTGTATTTATTTATGATGCTAGTTTTTATACTAAGCCGTTAGGCCAAGCTTCNAANGTGTGGTTACATCATAGTTTGATAGATTTAAAACAAATATGTACTTCATTATCTTTTTATAAAGGATCTATTTTAGAAATTGTTCCTTTGTTGGTGAAAAAATTTACGCTTGAAAAAGTTGTTGTTAGCGAACAATTTTTTCCTCATGAAAAAAGTGTGATCGATCAATTAAGTTCTATATTATTTTCTTTAAGATGTCAGTTAACTATTATTAATACATCTTTACTTTGGCATCCTGATGATGTTTTAAAAGATGATGGAACACCCTATAGAGTGTTTACTCCTTTTTATAAAAGAGGGTGTTTGCTGGCGGATGAACCACTGGAACCAATATTAGATAAATCATATCAATTTTTTAGTGATTCGGATTCGTTAACAATAGATTCTTTAAATTTTTTGCCAGAACATCGTTGGGATAAGTCGTTGGTAAACTATTGGGATATATCAGTAAAAGGCGCTCACAAGGTTTTAGATCGATTTTTAAAAGAGGGGATAGCTTCTTATAAAGATGGACGTGATTTTCCAGGATTACAATCAGTGTCTCGTTTATCTACTTATATTCGGTTTGGTAATATATCAATTAATCAAATATGGCATTCTGCTAAAAAAATGCCTTCAAATAAGCATCGTGATCATTTTTTAAGTGAATTAGGTTGGCGAGAATTTTCTTATTCTTTATTATATCATTTTCCCACGATGACAACTCAAAATCTTCAGGTTAAATTTAATGCTTTCCCATGGCAAATCAATAAAACTAATTTGGAGGCTTGGCAACAAGGAATGACAGGATATCCTATTGTAGATGCGGGTATGAGAGAGCTATGGCAAACTGGGTATATGCATAATCGTATCCGAATGATTGTAGGATCATTTTTAGTGAAAAACTTATTAATTGATTGGCGACATGGGGAGTCTTGGTTTTGGGATTGTTTGTTTGATGCAGATTTAGCTAGTAATACAGCAAGTTGGCAATGGGTAGCGGGTTGTGGAGCTGATGCAGCTCCTTATTTTCGAATTTTTAATCCTGTTACACAAGGACAAAAATTTGATCCTAATGGAGATTATACATTACGATTTATTCCTGAATTGAAAAATCTTCCAAAAAAATATTTGTTTTCACCTTGGGAAGCGCCTCCAGATTTGTTGCGTGAATTAAATATTACCTTAGGTAAAACATACCCAAAACCAATTGTAGATCTTCGTGATTCTCGTGAACGTGCTTTAGCTGCGTTTCAATCACTAAAAGAAAGATCATGACTGTATTACGATTTATTTTTGGAGATCAGTTAAATTTAAATTTGCCAACTTTGCGAGATTGCGCAAGCCATGATCTTATTTTTATGACTGAAGTTAAAGATGAAGCAACTCATATTAAGCATCATAAAAAAAAATTAGTTTTTGTTTTTTCTTGTATGAGACATTTTTTAATTTTATTGAAGAAACATTATCAACATGTTGTTTATTCATATTTGACAGATTCTGATAATACAGGATCGTTTCGTAATGAGTGTCATCGTATTATTAAGCTTTATAATGTAACAAAAATAATTTTAACTGAGCCAAGTGATTATAGAGTTTATCAAGATGTGCTTTTTTGGCAATCATTATTTAATATTCCTGTCGAAATTCGAGAAGATACTCGGTTTATCTGTTCTAAAAAGCGCTTTAAAGAATGGACTGACGGGAAAAAACAATTAAGAATGGAATTTTTTTATCGTGAAATGAGACAAGAGTTTGATATTTTAATGAAAGATGGTAAACCTATTGGGGGCACATGGAATTATGATAAACAAAACCGTAAGCCTCCCAAAAAAAACTTGCAGATTCCTACTTGTTTTCAAGTAAAAGAAGATTCTATTACTCAAGATGTTAAATCAATGGTTAATAAAGAATTTTCAAGTCATTTTGGTGATATTGATCCTTTTTTTTATGCGGTTACTCGTGATGATGCTTTATCTTCTTTAGATCATTTTATTAAGTATGGCCTTGCGAAATATGGTTCTTATCAAGATGCTATGCTTGATGATGAACCATTTATGTTTCATTCTTTGTTAAGCTTTTATTTAAATTGTGGTTTGTTAAGCCCATTAGAGTGTATTTTGGCAGTTCAAGACGCTTATTATAATGGTGATGTTCCAATTAATTCTGTAGAAGGGTTCATTAGGCAAGTTTTGGGTTGGCGGGAATATATTAGAGGTATTTATTGGTTAAAAATGCCAAAATATAAAGATGATAATTATTTAGAGGCTAAGAGATCTTTGCCAAAATTTTTTTGGACGGCTAATACAACTTTAAATTGTTTAAAAATATCGATAGAAAATACCAAAGAAAATGCATATGCTCATCATATTCAACGTTTAATGGTTTTAGGTAATTTTTCTTTATTGGCCGGCTTAGACCCACATGAAGTTAATGAATGGTATCATATTGTTTATGCTGATGCTTATGAATGGGTTGAGTTACCAAATGTTTCTGGCATGGTTTTGTTTGCGGATGGAGGAGTTGTTGCCAGTAAGCCTTATGCTGCGAGTGGTTCTTATATAAAAAAAATGTCTAATTATTGTGATAAATGTCAGTTTTCTCCTAATGAGAAGTTAGGNGAAAAGGCTTGTCCATTTAATTATTTGTACTGGAATTTTTTTCTTGAAAATAAAATACGTTTAAGTAAAAATCCGCGGCTTGGAATGGTATATCGAACACTTTCAAAATTTGATGAAGATAAACAATATCAGATCCAAGATCATGCAAACAAGTTTTTAGTTAGTATGTATCAGGAGTTAGATAGTGTTTGATAGTATTCTTAGTTTTCAGTTTATATTAGAGGATATATATTTATTTAGTTCATTATGGATGGTAGTTGTTATTTTATTTGTTCAACTTGTTCATTATCCGCTATTTAAATATATTCCACTTGATTCTTTAAGGCAGTTTTCTTTAGATCATCAGGCTCGTATCTCGTTACTTGTTGTTCCAGCTATGTTATGTGAGTTTTTTTCTTTNTTTTTTTTGATGTTGGTTGTTAAAATACCTTTTTTTTATGTTTCATTTTTGATTTTAGTTATTATTTGGCTTATTACATTTTTGGTTCAAGTACCAATTCATCGACAGTTAATTTCTAATCCAAGTCTATCGTTAGCTGTATCGTTAGAAAAAGGAAATTGGTTTCGCACGATATTGTGGTGTGTCAAATCTATTTTTATTATTATTTATTATATTTAATTGAAAAAAAATAAAGCAGGGAGTAACTTATGTACAAAATTCAAGATTCACTAGTTATTAATAAACCTATAGATATTGTTTTTGAATTTTTTAATACTCCAAAAAATTTATCTCTTATTACACCTTCTTATATGCATTTTAATTTGTTAACACCAGATCCTATTGTTATGAAAGAAGGTGCTGTTTTTGATTATTCTATTACTATTATGGGGCTTCCTATTCGTTGGACATCGTTAATTGTAGATTATGATCCACCTTATTCTTTTGTTGATATTCAATTACAGGGACCTCACTCTTATTGGCATCATTCTCATACCTTTACCAAGCATGATGAGGGTACCTTAATTACAGATACAGTACATCTGCTTATGCCGTTTGGTATTGTTGGTAAATTTGGCTATCATTTGTTAGCTAAACATTTAAATAATGCTCTTTTTTCTCATCGGAAAAAAGTTGTTTTTGATTATTTTCAAAATCACTAATGCCAGAACATTACGAAGTTAAACGGATTGCAAATTATCTTGTTGATAATGGCTTATTACATCAATCTCTTAAAACATGTACCTTTCAAAATGGTGGAGAACGTATTTTAGGAGAGTATTCTCAATCTGATCTCCAACTTTATTTACAGGGAGCTATTTTAAATAATATTAACGTTAAGGCAAAGTATACTATTTTTGAATTTGATGTGGGTTCTGTTATTTTACATTATCGTTTTACTGGTATTCCTCATTTATTAGGGATACCTTATGCTGATCAGCTTTATTCTATTTTTTCATTGCCNATNACNTCNTTAAGACAAGATCATTGCCGTTTTACTTGGGTATTTGATTCACTTACNTTACATTATTATGATACTCGCTGTTTATCAAAACTTTATTTTTATCCCAATAAAACTACTTCTCAGATTCCTTTAGTAGCTGATTTGCCACATGATATCAGTTCACTTCAGTTTTTAGATTATCAAACGTTTTTTTTGTTATATGGAAAGCGAAAAGTAAGTATTAAACAATGGTTATTAGATCAAACAACGTGTCCTAGTGGATTGGGTAATTATTTAGCTTGTGAAGTACTTGCTCGAGCTAAGTTATTTCCATTTATGAGTGTGTCTAGTATTTCAAGAGATTGTTATCAAAAATTGTTACTAGCATTATTAGAGGTTCATCAGCTTGCTAGTTCTACAGCAGCGTATTCGTGGTTTCTTGTATTTAATCGAGAGCATTGCGCTATATGTCAGTCTGTTATTATTAAAAAAAAGATACCAAAATATGCACAAACTACTCATTATTGTTTGCGGTGTCAAAGGAATTAATATATGAATGAGTTTGTTAGGTATTAGTGCAAAAAGTGTAATCAAAGACACTACTGTTCGATAACTGATGATTTAGCGGGTATTAAACGCACTATTTAACTACTTTTTTTCTATCCCATTGCATCCGTCAATGCCGTGATAAATAGGTTCCAATAAAGGTCAATTCTTGTTTTTGAATAATGGGTAAATCTCCAACAAATAATGTTAATATTTCGTTTGATTTAAGTGCTTTTAAAAAAAATTGTTCATGTTCTTTTTTATAAATAATTATATATTTTTTTTTCGGATTTGGTTGTGTTGTTGTTCGTAAGGCAACAACATCATTTTTAAATAAAGGATAATTGTTACGATCATAAATACCTGCCCATGGATTACTTATATCATAATTAATTTTAGTTGTATTCCACCCATAATTATCAATTGAGAATAGTGGTTTTTTTTTATCGTTATATTTCATAAACCCTATCGGTTTATTATTTTTTATAAGCCTAAACCAGTATTTATGATTGTTCATGAATGTTGTTTTTTTCTACTACCATGTTTTTTATTGATTTTGGCAGACATCTCTTTAAATGATGATGTTTTTCTTANTTTAAATAGTGTGTTTTTAGCAAAATCTCTTGCTTGTTTTTCATTTACTATAGTTTTTGGATAGTTTGGACTATATAAATTTGACTCATGAACCATATGAATAAGTGAAGGGTCTAAGTTTTCAAGTTCAGGAATCCATTCTTTAATAAAAATACAGTCTGGATCATGATCTATGCCCTGTTTAATTGGGTTATAAATTCTTAGTGTATTAATTCCTGTTGTGCCTGCTTGCATTTGAATTTGACTGTAGTGAATTCCAGGTTCATAATCTGTAAAACAATTAGCTAAATAGCTGCTAACTAATTTCCACGGAAGCCATAAGTGGTGGCAAGCAAAACTTGTAACCATAGCTCTCATCCGAAAGTTTAACCACCCTGTTTTTGCAAGTGCTCTCATACATGCATCAACCATTGGAAAGCCTGTTTTTCCCTCTTTCCATGCATCAAAATATTCGTAGTTTATTGGTTTGTCTATTAAATTGTAGGCAGGGTGTAAATTTTCTGTTTCAATACGAGGTTCATCTTCTAGTTTTTGGATGAAATGACAATGCCATCTTAATCGACCTAGTATAGCTGATAATGCTCCATTCCATTTACCTTGGTTGTTTTTTAGTAATGATTTAGTTAATTGTTTTTTTGCTGTTATTTCTTGATAAATAGTTCTTAATGCGATCGTTCCAAATGAAAGATGAGGTGATAATCGTGAACAACTTTTAAATGCGGTTACAGGTGAAGATATTTCTTTATGGTAATATTCACCCCTATTATTAATAAAAGATTTAAGTAATGTGTTAGCTTCATGGCTACCACCTTTTTGGATTTCTTTTTGGTGGGATGATTTGAAAAAATGATCAAACTCATCGATGTTTTTTGATTTTAGATTAATATTGTTTTTTATAATTAAATTTTTTTTATTAGGAATTGATTTTGTAATAAAGTCATGCCATTTTGTAGACCAGCCATCACGATTATTTAGTTTTCTAATAACACCAAACTGATTTGATTCAACCCAGTTAATAGTGTGGGTTTTACACCATTTTTGTATTGCTAGATCACGCGTAAAGGTCCAGTAGTTACCTGTTTCTTGATGTGAAAAAATCATATTAATAGGTGTTTTTTTATTGATGGCGTTTAATATAGATATAGTAGTTCCAATCTTTATAATTAATTTTAATGATAGTAACTGTAGATTTTTTTGGAGTTCATGAAGACATTCTTTTAAGAACTGAACGTGTCTAAAAGTATAATCTTGTTGTTGATATAGTTCTGGTTCAAAGATGTAAAGTGGAATGAAAGGACCATTATTAATTGCGTTATTAAGTGCTTCGTTGTTGGAAACTCTTAAATCTTTTTTAAACCATAGAATATTCACTATTTTATTTTTTCTGTTTTATTTTTTTTGAAATTGATTTACCAAAGTTAGACCAAAAAATCGCTTGAAATAAACTCCATGTTTTTTGAAGCCATGCTGAAACATATGAATCTAATTGTACAGTAATAATTGTTTCATTATTTTTTTTTTCNAGGAAAAATTGTAATCGTGTTGGTCTGATAAGTCGAAATGATACAACATAACTACCATATGAATAGTTTAAGTCTCGATAAGAATATTTTATCATTTTTCCAATTTGACCACATAGATTAAGTAGAGGTCCATGGTGGTTTGTCCATACACCTTGATTAAATGATGGAGGTTTTTTTTTGTCAATAAATTCAACTTTATATGGAAAAACTTGGCTTTCAGTAAATGTTTCCATTTTGTTTAGAATATTCCAACATTCTTTATCAGTATGGGGGATTAACCATGATTTTTTAAACGAATGGGTTTTTAATTTTTTAGGTTTTGGTTGTAATTCAATCANCTAGCAATATTATAAAAAAAATTAAAAATTATCAAATTATCTACATGTTTAATTGTTCTAATTTGATAAAATAGTTATTATTTAGTTTGTTTTAATGTGATTAATATGATAAATGTTTTTTATGGGTTATTTAGAAGAGGATGTTTGGTGTGTTTCCAATGGGTTTAATATAAATCAAGTAGGAGCTTATGATCGTCCTAAATCGCTTTTTCGGGATTTCATTTCGTATAATCATTCGAATTATAAACCTGAAGTAAATCGTTATCATTTGTATGTAAGTTATGCTTGTCCGTGGGCTCATAGAACTTTAATTATGAGGCATTTGAAACAGTTACATTCTATTGTTTCGGTAAGTGTTGTGATGCCAGATATGTTAGAAAATGGGTGGGAATTTGGTAGTAATTTTTCTCATTCTACTCATGATCATATTAATCAATTTAATTATTTATATGAAGTATATAAGCATGCCAAAAAAGATTGTACGTGTCGTGTAACAGTACCTGTGTTATTTGATAAGAAAACACATACAATTGTTAACAATGAATCTAGTGATATTATTCGTATATTTAATTCAGCATTTAATGAATTTACTAATAATTATGATGATTATTACCCTCAGGATTTATCTGATGAAATAGATAATATTAATGAGGTTATTTATCATTCGATTAATAATGGTGTTTATAAAGTTGGGTTTGCGCAACAACAAGCTGTTTATGATGAAGCTGTTTCAAAGTTATTTAATCAATTGGATTACTTAGAAGAATATTTTAAATCTCATTTATTTTTAGTAGGAAATAAATTGACTGAAGCTGATATCCGTCTTGTGCCAACTTTATTACGTTTTGATTCGGTTTATCATACTCATTTTAAATGCAATCAAAAGCAATTGCGCAATTATTCTAATTTGTATGAATATGTTAGAAAAATTTATGATTTGTCAGCAGTAAAAGAAACTACATTTTATTCTCATATAATTAGACATTATTATTATAGTCATAATATGATAAATCCTTTTCAAATTATACCTGTATGTCCAAATCCAATTTTTTAATTAGATCATCCAATCTTATAATCTTAATGATTTAGGATGTTTAATTTTAATTATTGTTTGTCTATATTTTATATGTAGTAATTAAAAATTTATTATAACTATTGCAAGGTTAGTTTTATGAATTTCGAACCATCAATTTTTTCTAAGTACTTTTCTGTAGAATCACTTAATAGTGATCTGAAAGATACTAATAAAAAAAGTAGAAGTACATTTAATAGTTTTCTTAACATAGATCAAAAAATTTTAAATTCCATGATTATTGCTAGTTATGTAAGTCAAAATTTTGTGCGCAGTTCAATATCGAATAATTTATCTTTGGAAACAATTACTTTATTGCAAGATATTTTAGCTGAAGTAGAATTAGCTTTTGTAACTAATTCTAAAGAAAGTGCTATTTTATTTGATTTGGACCTAAAGCAAGAACATATTCAATATATTGAAAATTTTGCTAAACAAATTTCAGTTTTGATTGATATTGATAGCGACTTTCTTTTTTTACAACTAAAAGTTTATTTTGATATTTTGGCTAATCAATTTTCAGAAGAGTATGCAATGATGCTTTTTAGAGCAGATTTGCAGAGTGAAGATGCATTAATGAGTTTTTTTGATAATGCTTTTGCTATGAAAGGAGCTACATTTGTAAAAGATGAATCCTATTACACTGAAACTTCTGATGAAGTTATGCATCCAAATTCGTTTTTTCATGTTTTTGGTTCTGAAAAAATTATTGAATTGCAATCTATGTTTAAAAAACCTTTTGAAAAAAAAGATTATTTGTATTTTGAGCAAGCTGTTTTACCAACAATTCTTGAGCTAATAATTTCAGAAGAATTATTAATGGATCGTTTGCCTTTAGGTATTTTAAATTATTTTTTATTGTGTGATGTTGCAATATTTAATAAGTCTATTTTTGAATTCTCTTTTGTTATTTGTCACGAGAACATGCCTGTTTTAAAATTAAATTTTCATTATAATGTTGTTAATCATACATGTTTGATTATCGAGAATAAAAAAAATNTTGGATCTTTGGTATTTTCTTTTGATCTTTCAAATCAGTTTATTCGAAGTATTGGAGGAGAATTTCGTGGTAATGTTGTTGCTATTGTTGTTAGAAAAAAGTTGAATAATTTTTATTTTAAATTGATTATGAGTCATTGGAAAGGTAGGTTAAAGCAAGTAAATAAATTTGGTTTATTTGGTCGTTTTTTTTCTACGAATGGTATTGATAAGAGTTTTAAATCTTTTTTTAAGGCAGATTATTTTATGGATGAGTTTTTTTCTATAATAAAGCACATTGATATTGGAGAAGATCATGTCGTAGTTAAATCATTGTTTCATAAAGAGGTTCCATTTCCCATTTTTATGACAGGTGTTATACGCAATAATACGTATATTCCATCAGAAATAATTTTATTGTAAAAGCTAGAGTATTAGTCTGAACATGATGTAACGCTTGGTTTGTAGGGTTCTAGTATGCCAGAATTATCAAAAATAAAGTTACAATGTAATACATTGACTACATTCCAACTACTAATATCTTGATTAAAGGAAGTAGCATCATAAAACATATATTCCATATTAGTTACATTAGAAATATTCCAATTACTGATATCTTGATTAAATGCAGTGGCACCATAAAACATACNATNCATATNAGTTACATTAGAAACATTCCAAGAACTAATNTNTTGATTAAANGNAGTNGCANCATAAAACATATNTNCCATATTAGTTACATTAGNAANATNCCAANNACTNATATCTTGATTAAANNNNGNNGCATNCNTAAACATACTATTCATATACTCAACCTCAGCAACATCCCAACCACTAATATCTTGATTAAATGCAGTGGCACCATAAAACATATGTCCCATATTAGTTACATTAGCAACATCCCAACCACTAATATCTTGATTAAATGCAGTGGCACCATAAAACATATGTCCCATATTAGTTATATTAGCAACATTCCAATCACTAATATCTTGATTAAAGGAAGTAGCAGCATAAAACATATATTCCATATTAGTTACATTAGAAACATCCCAACTACTAATATCTTGATTAAATGAAGTAGCACTACTAAACATATTGGACATAGTAACTACATTAGAAACATCCCACCTACTAATATCTTGATTAAATGAAGTAGCATTAACAAACATATGATTTATATACTTAACATTACTAACATCCCAATTACTAATATCTTGATTAAAACTCGATGCATTCTCAAACATCCTCGCCATATTAATTACATTAGAAACATTCCACCTACTAATATCTTGATTAAAGTTACTGGCATTATAAAACATAGTCGCTATATTAGTTACATTAGAAACATTCCAATCACTAATATCTTTATTAAATGTAGTGGCATTCTGAAACATACCCTCCATATTAGTTACATTAGAAACATTCCAATCACTAATATCTTGATTAAATTCAGAGGCATCATAAAACATATACGACATATTAACTACATTAGAAACATTCCAATCACTAATATCTTGATTAAAGGAAGTAGCATCATAAAACATACCTGCCATATTAGTTACATTAGAAACATTCCAATCACTAATATTTGGAATTATAATTTTATTTTTAAACATTCCGGACATATTAGTTACATTAGAAACATTCCAATCACTAATATTTTGATCAAATGCAGTGGCATCATAAAACATACCTGCCATATTAGTTACATTAGAAACATTCCAATCACTAATATCTTGATTAAATTCAGTGGCATTATGAAACATCTTTGCCATATTAGTTACATTAGAAACATCCCAATCACTAATGTTTTGATTAAAATATGTTGCACTTTCAAACATAGACTCCATATTAGTAACTTTTGAAATGATCAAGTTTGTGATATCTGGAATTGTAATTTTATCTTTAAACATTCCAGACATATTAGTAACATTTGAAGTATCCCAAGAACTAATTTTTATATCTAATTCAGTCGCATTATCAAATATATGTGACATGTTGGTAACATTAGTAACATTCCAAGAATTAATATCTTGATTAAATGCAGTGGCATAATGAAATAAATATGACATGTCGGTAACATTAGTAACATTCCAAGAACTAATATCTTGATTAAAGCTTGTTGCATTAGCAAATAGAGATGACATATTAGTTATATTGGAAACATTCCAAGAACTAATGTTTTGATTAAATGATGATGCGTTTTGAAATAATCCTACCATACTTGTTACATTGCTCAGGTTCCAATTGCTAATATCACAATTAAAGTTAGTTTGATTCACAAATAAAAAATCGATATTGGTCACGTTTGATAGGTCCCATGTGTTAATATCTTTGCAGTCTTCATCAGAGTTTGCATTGATGTAATTTCCATTTTTTAGCATTAGTCTTAATTCGAAATTATTTGGTGTTTCAAAATAGCTTGCTTGAATGTCATATACATTCTTTTGTAATGACTCACAATTTGTTAATAGAACTAAAATGGATATATGTAAGATTATCTTATTAAAAATTTGAAATTTTTTCATTTTATTTTTTTATTTTCTCATTTAATTTTTCAAATTTCTATAATAGAAATTTTAGTTTGTATGGTTTACTCTTTTAGTCATGTTCGAAAAGATTTCTGACCAAACAATTCAACAGGTTAAAAACTATAATGGTATTGTTGATTTTATTCAGCAATATTTAACTTTAAAAAAACGAGGGCAAAATTATATTGGTCTTTGTCCGTTTCATGGTGAAAAGACCCCATCTTTTACAGTGAGTCCTCAGAAACAAATTTTTCATTGTTTTGGTTGTCATGAATCGGGAGATTTAATTGCTTTTGCTCAGAAAATAGATAATTTAACGTTTTATGAAGCTATTGAAGTGATTGCTAATTTTGCCAATATTGATGTTGTGAGAGAACAATCATCAAAAGAAATGAAACAGCATTATAATCAGTTGGAACGTACTTTAGCTTGTTTTTCACAGGCTTCAGATGTGTTTCGTTCTATGCTTAATGAATCACAGTTTGCTAAAGATTATTTTGCTAAACGACAGCTTTCTCAAGAATCGATTGATATGTTTGGATTAGGATGTTGTGGATCTTCGAAACAATTATTCGATGCGTTGAAAGTTTTAAATGTGTCAGAAGCTGATCTTGTTTCATCTGGTTTGTTTTCAAAAAATCAACAGGATATATATTGTCGATTTCAGCATCGAGTTATTTTTCCTATTGCAGATTATCAATCTCGTATTGTGGGCTTTGGTGCTCGAATTACGGACCCTACATCTAATGCTGCTAAATATGTTAATTCTGAAGAATCTAAATTATTTAATAAACGTAAATTATTATATGGATTATCATATGCTAAACAATCTATCAAACAACAAAAATGTGTTTTGCTTGTTGAGGGGTATATGGATGTTATTATGTGTTCTCAATATGGATTTCAAAATGTTGTTGCTTGTATGGGAACGTCTTTAACTGTTGATCAAGTTCAGTTAATTAAACGTTTAACTGATTCTGTAGTTATTATGTTTGATAATGATAAAGCGGGTCAGACTGCTACAAAGCGCAGTATTGAAATTTTGCTTCAAGAAAATATGAATGTTAATGTTGTATCGATGGATCAGATGGATCCAGCCGATTTTTTATTACAGTTTGGAGCAGATGCTTTAAAAGAAAAGTTGGCTGAGAGTGTTTCTGCTTTTCAATTTTTTTATTCATTTTTAAAATCAGATTTAGATATTTCTAATATTAATCATGTTTCTAAACTTGTTACTGATGTTTTACCAATTTTAAAATGTATTTCAGATGACGTTGTTAGAAGTCATTATATTTGTTTGATGGCTCAGGATCTTAAAATTAATGAAGAAGTTATAGTGGCCAAAATGGATGAGCTTTTATATAATAAGACCCAAGATTATTCAATTAAGTTAGATACAAATAAGGTTGGTAAAAATAAATACCAAAAAGCAGAAGAAACGATTCTTGCTGTAATTTGTATTAATCTTGATTTGAGAGAGTATTTGAAAGGGGTCGATTTGACAATATTTATTACACCATTTATAAAATCGTTAACAGAGTATGTTATTAATTCCAATGAATTGGATGGTGTTTTATTAGAAAATACGTCGGCTGAATTTAAATCTAGTCTGGGTAATATATTGATGTTAGCAACGCAATATGACACGCAGATGATTCAAAAAAATGTTTTTTTTGATTGTTTAAATGTGTTGAGTAAACAAAAATTTACTCAAGATATTAATCAATTAAAAGAGCAAATTAAATTATATGAAGAATCAGGCAATGAAACAGAACTTGAAAAAGTAATGGCAGAACTTGATCAGAAAAAAAAGGGAGGCATTTATGAGTATAAGTATTGATGCAAAACAAGAAACTGTAGAGACAATAGTAGAATCTACTACTATGACCCAATCTGTTAATGAAAATGAAAGTATGGATTTTTTTAATTCTATTTTAGCAGGTAAAGATGATGTTAGTTCTGAAGATACGGTTAAGATGTATCTGAAAGAAATTGGGAAAGTTAATTTATTAAAAAAGCAAGATGAGCATGAGTTATCTAAACGGATGGATGAAGGTGATACTGAAGCTAAAAATTTATTAGCTATTGCTAATTTAAGATTGGTTGTAAGTATTGCTAAAAAGTATACTGGTAGAGGTATTTTGTTTTTAGATTTGATCCAGGAAGGTAATATTGGATTAATTCGAGCTGTTGAAAAGTTTGATTATACAAAGGGATATAAGTTTAGTACTTATGCAACATGGTGGATTAGGCAAGCGATTACTCGATCTATTGCTGATCAATCTCGTACGATTCGTATTCCAGTTCATATGGTTGAAACTATTAATAAATTGAGAAAAGTATCACGACAGCTTATGCAAGAATTGCATCGTAAGCCTTCTGAAGAAGAAATATCCGCAGAAATGGGGATGTCTGTTCAAAAAGTTCAGGAAATTTTGCGTATTTCTCATTTGCCTTTATCGTTAGAAATGCCAGTTGGTGAAGAAAATGGACAATTAAGTGATTTTATTGAAGATGTTACACAACGTTCATTTGAAAAAAATATGGTTAATGAATCATTAAAGGCTACGTTGCAAGATGTTTTGAATGATTTACATGATCGAGAAGAGCGTGTTTTAAAGTTACGATTTGGTATTGAAGATGGTATTCCTAAAACATTAGAAGAGGTTGGTCAAATTTTTAATGTTACTCGTGAACGTATTCGTCAGATAGAAGCTAAGGCTTTAGAAAAATTACGTCAACCAAAACGTAGTAAAAAATTAAAAGATTTCCTATAATAGGGACATATTAATTTTTGGGGCCCATAGCTCAGTTGGTTAGAGCGTCCGGCTCATAACCGGCAGGTCCTAGGTTCAAGTCCTAGTGGGCCCACCAAAAGTAACTAATAGGTTATAATTTTATATTTTTTTTAAATGTAAAAAATATATCTTTTTAGATAGGGATGTATAATTTTACATGTTTTATATTATCTAGTTAAAACTATAGTTATGTTTTGTTTTTAATTTTATTTTTGATTGGATAGATTTTAATGTGCTATCTTGGTTTTATATAAATTTCAATTTTGTTAATAATAATTATTTTATTTATAAAGGGTAGTTGTCGTTTTGTTAGTTTTGTAGGAAGTGGTAAACAATAAGCCGGATTCTGTTTATACAATCATCTATCTATTGGCTTAATAAAAAGCTCACGCGACCTACCCAGGATTAATAACGAAGAAGACACCTTCTTATCCTTTATTTGGTCTTGCTCCAGCTGGGGTTTACACCAATTATATTATTTCTAATATAATGAGTGAGCTCTTACCTCACTTTTTCACCCTTACCTAAATGAAACATTTAGGCGGTTATTTTCTGTTGCACTTTCCATCGAATTACTTCGTCCTTCTGTTAGAAGGCAGCTTGTCTTACGGAGTCCGGACTTTCCTCTATTATATATATATAATAGCGATTGTTTCGTTTACCCGCTTCCGTTAGTTATTATACTGTGAAATTTAGTTTTTGTTAATTTGAAATTATGAGGTTAATAGGGGAGCGTTTTGTTTTATTTTTGTGCAAATTGCGTCTACTGTAAATCCGAATTCTTTTGCTACTGTATTGCCAGGACCACTTAATCCAAATGTTTCTACTGTAATAAATGTGGCATGTCTTCCAACATATTTTTGCCAACCAAAAGATGATTGTGCTTCAATAACGACATAGTGAGTATTTGATTTTCTAGGAAGAATATTATCTTGGTATTTATTATCTTGTTTATCAAATAATTCCCAACTAGGAAATGATATTACATTGCAAGGTATATTTTGTTTATCTAGTTCATTGGCTACATTAATGGCTAAGGATACTTCTGATCCTGTTGCTAGAATTGTAACATGAGCTTCTTTATTATCATTGTTTTTTATTAGATAAGCACCTTTTTGCATTGATTGAATATTACTGTTAGGTAAATCTTTTAAACCTTGCCTAGATAGAATGAGTGCTGTCGGTTGCTTGTTGTTTAGTGCGGTTAGCCATGCTCCCTTTACTTCTTTTGTGTCAGCGGGTCTTATAACCGTTAATCCTGGAATAGAACGCAGTGATGCAAGATGTTCTATGGGTTGGTGTGTAGGACCATCTTCTCCTAGAAAAATGCTGTCATGTGTAAATTGGTAGATAATGGGTAGTTTCATTAAGGCTGCTAACCTAATTCCATTTTTCATATAATCTGAAAAGGTTAAAAAGGTTCCAATAAAGGGTTGAAAAAATCCTCCTAAATATAAGCCTGCAGCTATGGTTGACATTCCAAATTCTCTTACACCATATTTTATATTTTGTTCATTAAAATTGTTTTTTGATATCATGTCACTTGATTTAATATAGGTAGAATCAGAACACGATAAATCAGCTGACCCTCCAATTAAATATCCTAAGTCACTTGCTATTGTTTGTATGATGGATTGAGATGAGCTTCGTGATGCACTGTTTTCTTTAATCTCACTATTAATAATATTGGTTTCTACTTTAGTAGATATGTTTTTTGTTTGTAATTGATTTAGTAGTTCATTTTTTTCTGGGTAATTAGTTTGCCATTGTTTAAATGTGCTTTGCCATTGGTTTTCGTTTTCTTCTAATGTGCTTTGTTGGTTTTTAAAAAATGTTTTAACATCGTCTGGTACATAAAACTCTGGTTCTGTTGGAATACCAAGCTTTTGTTTTGTTAGTAAGCTTTCATCACTACCTAAAGGTTTTCCGTGAGCTTCAGATGAATTTTCTCGGTTAGGGGAACCAAACCCTATTTTTGTTTTTGCGATAATTAACACAGGTTTTGTTGCTTTTTTTGCATCAGTAAAGGCGTTGTCTATGTCATCATTATTATGGCCATCTATTGTTATGGTATGCCATCCATATGATTCGTATCGCTTTTTAACATCTTCTGTAAAACATTCATTTGTTGGGCCATCTAAGCATATATCGTTACTATCATATATTACAATTAAGTTATCAAGATTGAGATGTCCTGCTAAGGAGGATACTTCAGAGCTTATTCCTTCCATTAAACATCCGTCACCGGCCAAGCAATAAATCGTATGATCGATAATTTTATGTGTTTCTGTATTGAGTCGTTCTCCTGCCATTTTTTCTGATAAAGCCATGCCTACTGCGTGGCCAATGCCTTGCCCTAATGGACCTGTTGTTGTTTCAATTCCATAGTTCACATCATATTCAGGGTGTCCTGCTGTAATAGAATGAGTGACTCTAAAGTTTTTTATATCTTCTAATGATAAGGCGTAGTTAGATAAGTGTAAGATTGAATACAGTAACATAGAACCATGTCCTGCGGATAAGATAAATCGATCTCGATTAATCCATGATGGATTTTTAGGGTTATGGTTTAAATGATTTGCATATAAAACACTGATAATATCGGCACATCCGAGTGGTAATCCTGGGTGTCCGCTATTTGCTTTATTGATGGCATCAACCGATAAACCTCGTATGGTATTGCTAATAGATTGAATTAATTTTGTTTTAATCATTTTTTAGATGCTACTTTTTCGTTATAATAGAGTAAGATTATATACTTTAGTTTTAATTATTATCAATAAAAAATATGTAATAAAGGATTTATATTTATGTCAATAACTACAAAATCATATGTTAATAATCATTTAAGTATTGATAAGCAGCGATCTATTTTTGGTGCTTTATTTGATTCTCTTAATGGTTATGAATTTTCTTTAAAAGATAAAAAGGAATTAAATCTTGAATCAGATCGATCGTATGCTTATGGTGAAATTGCTTTTGATGGTTTTAAAGAAATTTTGGATGTTATTAATACATCTGAAGAAATTGAATTTATGGATTTGGGATCAGGTTTAGGAAAAGCTTTGGTATTAGCCTCATTAATGTTGCCTTGTAAGCGATTAGTTGGGGTTGAGAGATTACCATCTTTGGCTACTAAGTCAAAAGATGTTTTAAATCAATACTGTAATGATGTAAAAGAATCTTATCCTGATGTTGAAGTACCTACGGTTTCTATTGTTCAAGATGTGTTTGATTCTATTTCTTTTAATACAGTGGATGTTTTATTTGCTTCTGCTACGTGTTTTAGTGATAATGTTGTTGATTCTATTACATCTCGAGTTCATGAGCTAAAAGTAGGTGCTTATTTAATTATGTTTACCAGACAAATTACATCTAATCATTTGGAATGTATTTATAAAGGATCTCATAAAATGGTTTGGGGATTACCTACAGTTTATATTTATCGACGTAAATCATAGATGTGAGGATTTTTGTTTCTCTAAGTTCTGTTTGTTCGGATTATATTGATTTAACGGATCAGCAGTTTCATCATGTGTCTAGAGTTATAAGGATTAAGCCGGGAGATCGTTTGGATGTTGTTATTGATCAAGAATCTGTGATTATCATAGAGTTTATTTCGTTTAAGGCGCAATTTTTATATTATAAATTAATTAAGAAAGAGGCTATTTCTTTAGATAGACCTTATATTACTTTGTTTCAAGCGTTACCAAAGCAAGATAAGTTTATGGATATTGTAGATAGTGTTACTCAATGTGGAGTTGCAGAGGTTTATCCTATTATAACGGATCGATCTATTACTAAATTAAATGAAGCTAAAAAACAAGATCGATTACGTCGATGGCAAAAGCAAGCAGAACAGGCTGCTATGCAATCAAAGCAAATTCGTATTCCTATTATTCATCCTATTAGTCATTTTTCTGATTTTATTACTCAGGATATTGTTTCAACTTATGATCTTTGTCTTGTTGCTTGGGAAGAAGATTCAGCCTTTACGGTTAAGTCATATCTTGATGATACTAACAAGATACAAAAAATTGGTGTTTTTATTGGGCCAGAAGGTGGTATTAGTCATTATGATGTTGATTGTTTGGTGTCAAAAGGCTTTAAAATAATGACTATTGGTTCTACTATATTAAGAGTAGAGATTGCGGCACTTGTTGCAGTTTCTCAAATTTTATTTTTTTATCTTTAAAGGTAAAAATTTAGTAGTGATTTTTATGAAACAAGAATTTTATTATCGTTACTATCTAACATGCTTATTCATTATGCTATTTTCTTCATATCTTATTGCGCAAGCTGATGTTGCTGATCAGCAGTTTTTGGATAACTCTGATCAATTTTCTGATCAGTATGGTGTACGTTTAAGAGCTGTTGAAAATACATATGAAAGTAATGTTGGTGCTACTTATTTAACCCCTTTATCTGTTCGAGAAGAAGATGAATCAAAGGATGAGGTCGCTGAGTCTGTTAAAAAAAATGTAAAGGGTGGTTTTTCATTTTCAGATATGGCTAAATTAAGTAAAAAGAAATCAAATTTGAATAAACAGAAAGCTAATGAATCTGTAGTTAATAAAAAATCAATATTTACATTTTCTAATATGGCTTCTATGGTTCAAAAGGAGCCTACTGAAAATAGACGTTCAAAAGATTAATACTTTAAATTTCTTTTGGTTGATATTGGCAACTAAGGTAAAAATCGTTTATAAAAATGTTTGACGATAATCATTATATTCCAAGGAATTAATGATAATACTAATATGTTTAAAACAGCTTGGTCAAAGAAGGCAATGGCTAATACAATTCCTAATATATTATTCATAATCATACAACTATTAGAACTTGCTAATTTTTCACCTTTTGATTTCCAGAAAATACTAAAGTATCCAATGAGTTGAAATGATAGAAAGCATCCAAATAATATTAATAGGGGAGTTAGTTGCTCTGAATAGGTTTGTATTAATGTTTGGGAACATACGGATATAGATATGGTTACCATGCATGATAATAAAATAATAATTTTGAAATTAAAGTAACTTTGTAAGTTTTGAACAATATTAGGTATGAAAACACGTTTTATTAATTTTGCTATTAATAATGGTATTAAAATTATTTTTAGTAAACTTGTAAATAATAGCATATGGTTTAAGTTTAGATCTGTATTATAAAAAATGAAAAATAAGAAAGGAATTGAAAAAATAGATAGTAAATTGGTTATGATAACAATGGTTAAATTTAAAGAGGTTCGTCCGTTCATAATATCTGTAAATAAAGCGGATGTTACACCTGTCGGTAATGCAGCTAATAAAAATAAACTCATTTGGATGGTTGGATCTGCTTTTATTAATACAAAGTAAACAATGATTGGTAATAAAATTAGTTTAATACAACTTATATAAATAACGGTTAATGGTTTTTTTATATGGGTAACAACATCAATAATATCTACTTTTAAGAATAATAAACCCATTATACACATAATGATATAGATAATATATCCTTCATATGGCATAAATGTTTGAGGATATGAAAGACCTAAAAATATACTGATGATTATGAAAATCCAGAAAAATCTGTCGGTTTTTGTAAGATATCTCATTTGTTTAGAATCTCCATAGATTAGCTAATTCTATCATATCTCTTTTAATAATTAGAGACTTTTTTGTCATGATTTCTTATTTTGGTGTTGAATATTGTCTGTAATGGAGTGCTTCACTGATATGAATGTCAGTTATTTCTGATTGGTTTTCTAGGTCAGCGATTGTTTGTGCTACTCTTAATACTTTGTTACAGGATCGTGCTGTTAATAAGCCTTTTTCAATGCAGGTTCCTAAATAATCTTTTTGTTGTTTTGATAGATGTATGTGGGTGTTTAGTAGTGTATTAGGAATGGTTCCATTTTGAATGTTTTTATTATATCGATGATGTTGTTTTTGAATTGCTTTTTCAACTCGTTTATAAATTGATTGTGATGTTTCCTCTTGATTTGTATCTTCAATAAATTCTTTTTTTGTTAATCGTGGAATGTTTAGGATGATGTCAAAACGGTCTAGTAGTGGGCCTGATAATTTTTTGTTATATCGTTTTATTTCATGTAGGTTGCAGTTACATTCTACGCTTGTATCTGTTGAAAACCCGCAAGGACAGGGATTCATTGCTGCAGCTAATAAAAATTGTGCTGGATATGTTAAGCTTTGGTTTGCTCTGGTAATAGTAATGGTTTTTGTTTCAAGTGGTTGTCTTAGTACTTCTAATGATTGACGGTTAAATTCGGGTAGTTCATCTAAAAATAAGATTCCATGATGGGCAAGGCTAATTTCTCCAGGTAATGGTTTTTTTCCGCCACCTACTAATCCTGCATATGAAATGGTATGGTGAGGTGTTTGAAACGGTCTTTCTGTGGATAATTCTTGAGAATGAATTTGTTTGCTAATACTTTGTATTTTTAAAATTTCAATTTGTTCACTTTTGGTAAGTTTAGGCATGATGGATGGTAGTCGTTGTAACAACATAGATTTACCTGATCCAGGAGGGCCTATTAATAAAATGTTGTGGTGGCCGGTAGCTACTATTTCCATAGCACGTTTTCCAATAAATTGACCTTTTACGTCCTTGTAATCATTGTTTTTTATTGATGGTTTTATAGCGTATATGGGTTTTTCTTTGTATGGCTTTTGAGTGTTAATTGATATTAGATCTAATAATTTTTTGATAGGATAAATTTCGATTCCTTCTATTAAATTTGTTTCTTCTTTATTATCTTCTGGGATGATTAATTTTTTTGTTTTAGATTTAGCAACCATTTCGGCAATAGCTAACATTCCTTTTATGGGTTTAACACAGCCATCGAGTGATAGTTCTCCAATCATTGTTATATCATTTGGTAATTCTATTTGATTGTTACAAATGAGTAATCCTGCGGCAATAGGAAGATCAAAGTAAGCACCCTCTTTAGGTAAATCGGCGGGTGCTAAATTAATGGTATATTGTCTTAATGCGTACTCAAATCTTGAGTTTTTGATTGCTGTTTTGATACGTGCTTTACTTTCTTTAATCACAATATCTGGTAATCCTACAATATGTTCGGTGGGTAGTCCTCGTTTAGAGTCAATTTCAACGTCAATGGCAATGGCATCAACGCCTAGCAGTGTTGCACTTTTAATTTTGGTGAGCATAAATATAGTTTAGTAAATAATTCTTTTTACGTAAATAAATTTTTTTATAAAAAAAATATTACGTAATTTGGTTTGGTTAAAAAATATATATTATTGTGTATAATAAAAACATGAATTTTTGATTTTGTTTAAAGGAGAGTCTATGTTTTTAAATTTAAGAAAGGGTTTATTTGTTTTTTTTATTATGTCTTTATTTTGTTTTTCTATCTATGCTTCTGATACTAAAAAAAGTTCAGTAACACCGAAAGTTTTATCTGGTAGAGATGTTATGAAGGGTGTTTATGAACATGCGAAGTTTCATAAAACACAAAAATCTGAAATTATGATGGTTATTGAAGATAAAAAAAGAAAAAAGGGGAAAAGAACGCGTCATTTTATTCTAAGTAAAAAACATAAACCTGAAGAAACACGCAGTTTAATTAAATTTTTTAAGCCTGCTAATATTAAAGGTACATCTTTATTAACTCATGCTGATGAAGAAAGTGATGAAAAATTGCAATGGATTTATTTTCCATCGTTTAAATCAGTTAAAAAACTAAGCTCAAAGCAAAAACATGATAGTTTTATGGGGTCTGATTTTACTTATTCTGATATTGGAGGTCGTCAGCTTGATCAAGATGAACATGTCTTAGTAAAACAAGACAAAGATTATTTTTATTTAAAAAGTACACCTAAAGACAAAGATGATCATTACTTACATTTGGTTGCAGTTATCAGTAAAAAAGAGCAGGTGGCCCGTAAAATAGTTTTTTATAATCGTAAGAAGGAAAAATTAAAAACACTTTACAATAAAACAGTCAAAAATATTAAAGGGGGGCATTTAGTTTTTTATTCAAAAATGGTAAATCATCTAACAGGAAGTGAGACCCATTTGAATGTTAAAAAAATGGATGTTGGTGTTAAGCTTGATGATGCTTATTTAGGTATGCAGGGCTTGCAAGATTAGCTTTTAAATTATTTATGTATAGAGTTTGGTGTTTTTGCCTTTGTTTTTGTTTTATTGTTAATTTTTTCTATGGCATTATTAATGCACAAGATGATGTTTATATATCACGAAAGGATTTTGTTGTTGGGCTATCAAACGCTTTAAAGGGATCTGTTGAAGAGATTACAATGGCTCAACAAGATATGTATCGTGATTTGTCTTTTTTGTCGTTAAAAGATAGGCAAGCTATTTTTTATGTTATTGATAGGATAGGGTTTGTTGGCAATGCTAAAACGAAAGAATTTTATCCTAATCGTATGATTACTTATGCTGAAGTATCTGTTATATTGCATCGTTTTTTAATCTCTGTGAAACGCTTGGATCCTGATGTTCCATATGAGAATCGTTATTTTGGATCTCATTGGGCGGCATCATATTTTAACCCATTGGTTGAACAAGGTGTTTTTGAAGGAGGATCGCGGTCTGTTTCTACTATTAAACCTGGTATGAAGATCAAACGTAATGATGCTAAACTTATTTTTAAAACGTTTTTAATGGTTTTATCTCATAATAGTGAGGATGCTTTTCTTTTAGATGATCAAGTTTTATCTATTTTAACTAATGATGATAGAACTAATACTCTTTTAATGAAATTTGAGCCGGATTCACAAAATCTTACATTAAATGATACATTAATTACTACTAATTCTTTAGATACTAGTTTTTGTACTCGAAAAATGTTTTTGATCATGTTATCAAATCGTTCTAATGATTCTTTTTTTGAAATTACAGAATCTCATCAAAATATGTATAAAGATTTAACTAATTTATCTTCAGATGAGGCTCAGGCTATATTTTATATTATTGATAAGATAGGGTTTATTGGGAATGCTAAAACGAAGGAATTTTATCCAAATCGTTATATTACTTATGCTGAAGCTTCTGTTATTTTATATCGGTTACTGGATGTTCAAAAACGTTTTGATTCTGATGTTATTGTTACAACTAACTATTTTGGGTCTCATTGGTCAGCATCATATTTTAATGCCTTGGTTGAAAAAGGGTTGTTTTTAGATGGAGCTCGTCTGATAGCAAACATTACTCCAAATATGACGATATTAAATCGTGATATGGATACTATCTTAAATGTATTTTCTAAAATTTTTTATGATGGTAATGATGTAGGACTTTCTTTAGAAGAAGATGATTTAATGATGGATGATTTTAGTATGGATGAAATGGATGATGATAGTGGTGATTTTAGTTTTGATGATGATGAGGGGTTTCAATCTTTTACAAAGAATATAGAAGGTGTGGCTGGTACCTTATATCAACGAGGAATCTATCGTCAAAAATTTGGTTCGTTGTTTCGGTTTAAATATAATCATGATTTTAGTTTTATTGATTTTGTTTCTCAATTTGAATTTACGTATGTATCCTTAAGTAATCGGTATGAAGTACAGCTTTATGAAAAAAACGGTCATGAATATATAGAATATGAATTTGATCATACAGACCGAGAATTTTTTTTTGATTTAAGGGAACTTTATATTCGTAAACGGTTTGGATCTCGTCATAACTTCTCGTTAGGCCGTCAGCTTATTGTTTGGGGACAGTTTGATATTTTTTCACCTATAGATTTTGCATTACCTACTCAAGTTGATAATGGTGGATTTAGTTTAAATAAAGCGAATAATCGGATGCCTCAAGATGCTTTGATTTATCGATTTTACCCTTTTCCCAATGTTGAGTTTAATACTTATTATATTCCAAAAACTCGTATATCTCAGTTTACCAAATTTTTGATAAATACATACAGTGAATATACATTTGATTCTATACCAGTTTTGGATCCAAGTTCGTCTTCTTATGCTGAAGATAAATTTGTTGAAATACCGATTAATGGTTCTTTTCCTGATGAATCACCTATTACTGCTTTTCGACTTATGTTGTATCCAAGATGGTTTACTTTAGGATTAACTTATTTTGATGGTTTGGATATTTATCCTTATGATGTAGGCGTTGTGAGTGTTCATAATGGTTCTCAATATAATAGTAAGTTAGAGGGGTCTTATTATAACCATGATAGGCAGATTACTATTTTGCCATCTAAATTATATGGACTAGAATTATCTAAATCTATTGGTAATACTACGTTTAAAATGGAATTGGCTCGTAAGCAAACTAATAGAGGTATTTATGGGGTTAGGGATATGGATTTTCTTTCTGGATTTGGCGAGTCTGAATCTGAAGATGATAATATGGGCTTTAATAAAAAGCTTATTTATGATTGGATTCTTTATCAGAATGGGGGTAAAAATTATATTCCTTATTATTGGAATTTTATTGGCGTTGGTTTAGATGGCAATTATAATTGGGGAATTGTAAACTTTTATGTAACACGTATTAGTTTTTCTGAGCATTCAGGGTATGCTGATATTGTGAATTTAGAAAATATTGTTAGTGGTTTACGTACGTATGATAATTTTCCTCTTTTTGGATTAAATATTGGAAAATATTTTGGTCAAGATAAGAAGAAATTGCTAGGTTTTGCAGGGGGGATGTTAACGGGCTCTCTTGGTGTTACTTTGTATTATGGTCAAGAGTTTCGAGAATCTTGGAATATGTCTGTGTCATTGGAAGTTATGAATTATATTTCGGATGTTGAGTATATGGAAGATAAGTATGCTAAGTCTCCTTTAGATCCTAGTATGAGTTTTGGCTTGTCTCGTAAGTTTTAACCTATGAAACGATTTATATTTATAAGTTCTATTTTATGTTTGTTTTTTCTTGGAATTCTATTTTTTTCTTATATACCTTTTAATAATGACAGGTGGTTAGAAGCTGATGATCCGTTTCAAACTCATTTAGATTTTTTAGATGATGTATTTCTTCCAGGAGAAGATATTGTCTTAGCATTTCGTCTTCAAGATTCCTTTTTTAATGAGTCTATTATGACGCAATTTTTAACGTTTAAGGAGACAGTTAATAATCTTGATAGTGTCCTTTCTATAATGTCTCCTTTGGATGCAACGGTTATATTAGATCAGGATGATTCTTTAATTATAGAACCTTATTATGATGCTTTGATTGAGGGACATTTTTCAACCTTAACTGAATATCAGCAACATTTTGAAGCTAGTATGTATCATCATCATTTATTATCGTCAGATTTAAAGACCGTTGCGTTGGTTATTACGATTGATAATGAAGGTACTATTTTAGAAAGAAATATTAGGAGAAGGGATGTATTGTCTTTTGTTTATAATACGATTGAGTCATTTCCTATGTTATCCGATTATGCTCTGACAGGTAATTCCTATGTTGATTATTATATGAATCAACTTACACGGTCAAATTTGTATCTATTGTTACCTATTTCTATTGTTTTGGTTCTATTGTTTTTAGGTTTGATTTTTAGAGATTTTTTAAAGGTAATGATGATTGCTTCATCCGTCTTTTTTTCTTTATTAATTTGTTTGGGGGTTATTTATTTAGTGAATGGTTTTTTAAGTATTGTCATGGTTGTTTTACCATTATTAATTGTTGTTATTGCTGTTGCTGATTCGGTTCACATATTAACACGTTGGGCTCAGGTTAAATCGCATCATGACCATGCAGAAACAGCTATTCAAAGTACATTTGGTCATATTTGGAAAGCCTGTTTATTAACATCTATTACAACAGCTATTGGATTTGGATCTTTTTATTTTAGTGATATGTTGCCTTTAAAGCGATTAGGACTAGCATCCTTTTTTACGATTCCCTTAACTTATGGTGTTGTTATGGGCTTGATGTATGTTTGGATGATGATGTTTAAAGATAGACTTTTTAGTAGCAAATTTTATCCTAGTCTTAAGCCCTCTTTGCCTAATTTTGTTGTTCAAAAGTTTGATTTTATTCAACGATTTCATAAAGTAATTGTTTTTTCCTTGTTTGCTCTTTGTTTATTGGCAATTTTTGGTTTGCAATCTGTTAATTTTGAGACTAATTTTTTAGATGTTTTTTTTAAAAAGAGTAGTAAGATTCAACAAGATACTCGCTTAATTGATACGGTATTTAAAGGTTCTAGTCAGTTAAGTGTTATTGTTCAATCTTCTGAACCTGATTATTTTAAATCTATAGATGTATTTAATTATGTTGTTAAATTTTCACAAAAAATTTCTGAGCATCCTTATGTTAATTCGGTGCAATCTTATAGTGATCCCGTATCTATGTTTCATAAGGAATTAGCTTTTGATTCATCGTTTTTTCCTTTAACTGAGGATCAACTTAATCAAGAACTTCTTTTTTTAGAATTTTCTCGTAATGATGAAAAGTCAGATGTTTTGAGCGATTATATTGATTTTGATTATTCTAATTCTCATATTTTAATAAAAACTGATAATTTATCATCTCGTTATATTAATGAATTGATTCAGTATGTTCATCACATTGCAACAACATTTTTTGGGGCTAATTATTTTATTACTGGCACATCTCAGTTGATTGATGTTTTAGGTACTTATGTTTTAAATACCCATTTTGTTTCTCTTTTTTTTAGTATGTTTATTATTTGGATTATTATGATTTATTTTTATGGGTTATCTTTGGCGACAATTGGTTTGTTTGCGAATGCATCTCCTATTATTTTGATTTTAGGATTAATTAATTGGCTTGGAATTCCTTTTGATTTTGCGACGGTTTTGATTGGTAGTATTTGTTTTGGTATTTGTGTGGATGATACGATTCACTTTTTGCATGTTTATTATACTCAATCAGAATTGAAGAAACCTATGGAAGTTCGAATTAAACATGCATTACGAAATTTAACTAATCCGGTAACTTATACCACTATATTATTATGTGTTGGTTTTGGTGTATTTTATTTGTCTGATATTGTTTTGTTAACAAAATTTGGTTTGTTTTCTATCCTTTCTTTTTGTATAGCTTTGGTAATGGATTTATTTTTTCTGCCTGCATTATTGATTTTCTTTAAGCATAATTCTAAAGTTTCTTAGTTTTGTTAAATATTGGTTACAGTGTAATTTTTTTGTAGTAAAATGATTTATTAGTAATGAATTAATCATCAAGGAGTTTTTATGAGTTTAGAGCAAATTTTTGAGCAGCAAATCACATTAAATAAACGGATTAATTCTAAATTGTATGAGGATATTCAAAAGAATCCTGAATTAAAACGAGAATGGTTTTTGAAATTTGAAAAAGCTTTAAGTCAGGAATCGGCAGAGGCTATTGATAGTTTGAATTGGAAGTGGTGGAAACAAGATGCTGATGATTGGGATAATGTTAAAGTTGAATTAGTTGATATGCTTCATTTTTGGGTATCGATGTGTACGATTGCGGGATTAGATGCCAAGGATGTTTATGATCTTTATGCAAAGAAAAATAAATTGAACTTTAAACGTCAAGATGAAGGGTATCAAGATGGTACGTATGATAAATATAAAGATGGTGTTGAAGATAATCGACTGCATGTGATTAATAAGTAATATTTATGTTGATCTTCTTGTAATTAGTAGTAAACCTTAGTAGAGTTTTATGATGAGATTATTAGATGGTGTTGTTGTAAAGAAAGAAATTTTAGCTGATATAAAACAGGAATGTAAATCATTATTAAAACAGTATGGTGTTGCTCCTGGTTTAGCCGTTATTTTAGTGGGTGATAATCCTGCGTCTCAGGCTTATGTGGGGATGAAGCAAAAGGCTTGTGAGTCAATTGGGATGCTGTCTTTTGAACATCGGTTAGCTGCTAGTATTGCTGAAGAAGAACTCGTAGCTTGTATTAAGCAACTTAATCAGGATGATCGTGTTCATGGTATTTTGTTACAGTTACCGCTACCAGACCATTTAAATTCTGATAAAATGCTTCAGCTTATCGATCCTAAAAAAGATGTAGATGGTTTTCACCCAGAAAATGTTGGTCGGTTGTTGGTGGGGTTGCCTACGTTTAAATCATGTACTCCTTATGGTGTACTTAAATTAATGGAATATTATCACATTGATCCAACTGGTAAGCATGTGGTTATTATTGGTCGTAGTAATATTGTAGGCAAGCCATTAGCTGCTATGTTGATGCAAAAAGGTGATAATGCTAATGCTACTGTTACAGTTTGTCATTCTCGGTCACAGAACTTGGCAGGGATTGCTTCTCAGGCGGATATTTTAATTGCTGCAATTGGGAAACCTTATTTTGTTACCCCTAATATGGTGAAAGAGGGTGCTATTGTGATTGATGTTGGGATTAATCGTATTGATGATCCAGGTTCAGATAAGGGTTATAAATTGGTGGGTGATGTTGATTATGATGCCATTTTATCGAAAGTGAATGCGATTACGCCTGTTCCTGGTGGGGTAGGACCTTTAACGATTGCTATGTTGATGTCCAATACCTTGCAATCGTTTAAAAATGTTATGAAGGCATAATTAGACTTCATTGATTATTTGAGTTGTTTATCAAAGTATCATTTTGTGTTTATTTTTCTCTTAATGTGACGATTTAGGTATCTTTATTATTTTTATTTAAAAACTTTGATAATGATTGTTTAAATGCACCTAAAAACTCTAAGGGAATTGGAAAGACGATGGTTGAGTTTTTCTCATCAGCAATATTATTTAATGTTTGTAAATAACGTAGTTGTAAGGCTTGTGGTTCTTTTGATAAGGTTTGTGCTGCTTCTAATAATTTTTCAGATGCCTGCAGTTCACCTTCGGCATGAATTACTTTGGCTCGTCTATTTCTTTCGGCTTCAGCTTGTTTAGCAATTACTCGTACCATACTTTCACCTAAATCAATATCTTTCAATTCGACGTTGGTTACTTTAATTCCCCAAGCATCCGTTGCTTCATCAATGATTCGTTGAATATGTGAATTTAACTTTTCTCGTTCTGATAACATATCGTCTAACTCGTGTTGACCTAAGACAGATCGTAACGTTGTTTGGGCTAATTGACAGGTTGCAGAATAAAATTCTTCAACATTGATAATGGCTTTGTCTGCTTGGATGACTTTAAAATATAAGACGGCGTTTACTTTTACTGAAATATTATCTTTTGAAATAACATCTTGTGGAGGAATGTCCATGACAACAATTCTCATATCAACACGTGTCATGGTTTGGATAAACGGAATAACAATGATAAGTCCTGGTCCTGAAACACCTGTAAATCGGCCTAAGGTGAAGATTACAGCTCGTTCATATTCCTTTAGAATATTTATGGCAGATAAGATTAGAATCCCTAATAAAATGCCTGGAAATAATAATTCAATCATGATTTTTTCTCCTTTTTTGATGTTATGATTAATGTTTGGTCGGTGATGTTTGTTACGATTATAGTTTCGTTATTTTTAATGGAATGTGATGATTTGGCATTCCATATTTCACCTTCAATTTTAATTTGACCTGTTGATTGATAGTTGTTTAAGGTTTTGCCTTCTTTGCCTATTAATGATTCGATACCATGCTTGGGTTTTTCTTTTTTTTGTTGAATCATCAAGGTTATAGTTATCATAAAAAATAAGATATTAATTAGGGTTGTCATCATGATGATAGGACTGCTAATACTTAAGTTTAAGGCATTGGGTTCTATAAGAATTAAGGATCCTCCTAAAAATATACTGGTTCCTAGGATTCCTAAAATTCCAAAACTACTTATAAAAATTTCTGCAATTAAGCAAGTGCTACCAATTATTATTAATAATAAGCCTAACCATGATAGTGGCAGTAAGTTAAGTCCAAATAATGATAATATTAATGATATAGATCCTATGACTCCAGGAATAATAAGTCCTGGTGCCGAAAATTCGAACATCAAGCAATAAATACCGGCTATTAAAAGTAAATAGGCTATATCTGGGCTGGTTATGATGGTTAAAATTTTTGTTTTGATATCGGCTACAAGAGGGATAATGGTGATGTTTTTTGGAATTGAAATAGGTTCATTATGGATTGTTAATGGTTTCTCTGATGCTTTTTTGAGAGCGCTGATAGGATTTGATGCTACATAATCAATGATATTTTGGTTGACGGCTTCGAATTCCGTTAAGCTTGCACCGTTTTTGACAGCTTTTTTTGCCCATTCTTTGTTTCTGTTATGGATAGTTGCTAAACTTTCTAGATAAGCAATGGCATCATTTATTTGTTTTGTTTCTAATTTAGATTCTTTGTTTTCTTTTTGATTTTGTTCTGTGTTGCTTGGTGATGTTAGGATGTTGATGGGGGTTGCTGCTCCTAAGTTTGTGCCTGGAGCCATGGCTGCTATATGGCTTGCGTATAAAATATAGGTTCCTGCACTTGCTGCACGAGACCCTGATGGATAAACGTAGGATAGGATGGGAATTGGGGATGCTAGAATTGCTTTGACAATTTGTCTCATTGATTTGTCTAAGCCTCCTGGTGTATCGATGGTTAATAATATAGCACTTACGTTATCATCAATTCCTTTTTGTATTCCTCGTTCAATATAATCAGCTACGGCGGGACCGATCGGACTTTTGATAGATAATTCATATACGATATTATTAGCACTATTAGTTCCGTAGGTTGTAATTGCTAATAGAATACAGATAAAAAAGCTTAGTATATAATTCATTCTGTCGGTATATACCTCTTTTTTGTGTTTTTTTAAACTTATTTTTTTGTTTTTTTTATAAAAAATGTTTAGATCTTGGTATTTGTGGTATTAATGGTAATATATTAGTTAAGCTAGTATAGATAAAATATATAAAAAGAGGGAACGGACTATGGATAATCTAGAAACTTCAGTTGAAAAATTTAAAGCACTTATGTCTCAACAGTTAGAGCGTGTTAATCAGATTAAGCGTGATTCAGAATGGGTAGATTTATCTGAAAAAGAGTCTATTGTTATTGGTGTTTGTTGGGGAGATGGTATCGGTGAATCGATTTCTAATCAAGCACAACGTGTTATGGAATATGTGTTGGGAGATGCTATTCAACAAAGAAAAATTGAAATTAGGATTATTGATGGTCTAACTATAGAAAATCGTGTTCAGCATAATAAAGCGATTCCAGATGATGTGTTAGCCGAATTACGAGCTTGCGATGTGATTTTGAAAGGGCCAACAACAACACCGCAGCAAGGTGACCCATGGCCAAATATTGAATCGGCTAATGTTGCGATGAGAAAAGAATTAGATTTATTTGCTTGTGTTCGACCTGTAAGTGTTCCTGAAAAGAATATTTCTTGGTGTTTTTTCCGTGAAAATACAGAGGGTGCTTATGCTTTGGGGTCTCAAGGGTTTAATGTTTCAGATGATTTGAGTGTTGATTTTAAAATTATTTCTGAACCGGGTGCAGAACGGATTATTAGAATGGCCTTTGAATATGCACGCAAAAATAATAAAACACGTGTTACGGTTGTTACCAAATCTAATGTGATTAAAACAACAGATGGTCGTTTTTCTGATGTTGCTAAACGAGTTGCGAAAGAGTATGAGCAATTTGGTATTTCTTGTGATGAGTGGTATATCGATATTATGACAGCAAAATTAATTGATGAAGCAAGAGCGAGTGAATTTCAAGTGATGGTATTACCTAATTTATATGGTGATATTTTAACGGATGAAGCAGGTCAAATTCAGGGTGGTGTTGGTACCGCTGGTAGTGCTAACATTGGCAAACGTTATGCAATGTTTGAGGCTATTCATGGATCAGCCCCTCGTATGGTTAAAGAAGGTCGTGCTCAATATGCAGATCCTTGTTCAATGATTAAAGCTGCTTCTATGTTATTGCAACATATTGGTTATGTTGAAGATGCTCAAAAGATTCAAATGGCTTTGGATATTACAACTCAATATGAAAAGAAATATAAAATTACAGGGCGAGATAACGGAGCTTCAGGTGAAGACTTTACAAACTATGTTCTAGATTGGGTTCAAAGTGCTAATTTAGTATCCGAGTGGGAACGTTATACAAAGAACTATGTTGTTTAACGCATTATTGTTTTTTTATATTTAATATTTATTTAGATTAAATTTTTATATTTAGGATTTTTGTTGTGAATCTTCAAACCCTACTAATAAAATATTAAGAGCACGTGTTGATAATAAAATTTCTATTAGGGAACTGATAATGGAACCTAAAAAGATAATTAAACTACCAATAAATAAAGAGGTGCCTAGTGATTGGTAACTCATTAATAATGAAAAAATGCTAATAATACAAAGAATTAAAGCGCATGCACCTAAACTTTGCATTAAACGAATTAGAAATAATCGGAATCGTAAATGTTTGATTTGTTTTACAATATGATTAGCATTTATATTTTGATAATCGTGATGTAAAGTTCGAATTAATTGTGATAAGGCCAAAAAACGATTGGTATAGGCTAACATTAATAATGTGATAGCCGGAAAAAGAATAGCAGGAGTTTCTATACTTAGGATCATAGCTTTATTATATACTGCTTTTGTCTTTTACTGAAAGATACTTGGGGAGTATTTTTTATTCTTTTTTTTCAGTTACTTTTTTATTGTTTCTAAGAACGGTGGCTTTTGTTAATATAATTGCTTCTTCTGGTACATCATGAAGTGGTACATTTCGTTTATATAGTTCAGAATAGTACATTATTCGTTTTGTTCTTACTTTTTGTATTTTTTCTAGTACTCGTTCACCATCAATTACTTCTGCAAATACGGTATATCCTTTGCCTTTTTGGGTGGTGTAATCTAAATCTTTATTGTTGGCTAAATTAAAGAAGAATTGTGATGCCGCGCTATTATTATCAATGGTTAGTGCCATAGAAACTGTTCCTTTAATGTTTGATAGACCTTGGCGTGATTCGTTTCGAATAGGTTCTTTTGTTTTTTTTGCTTTTAAATCTTTGTTAAAACCGCCCCCTTGGATAATAAATCCATCAATAACACGATGAAAAATTGTATTGTTGTAATAGCCCTCGTTTACATAAGATAGAAAATTTTTACATGTGTTAGGCGCTTCATCTGGAAATAAACGAATAATAATAGTTCCCATGCTTGTTTCTAACTGTACTATGGCTCTGTTATCAATGGTAGTAATGCTCCATAACGTACTGGTTATGGTTATTATCATGATTAGTGCTAATAAAATATGTTTAAGTTTCATAATTAGTTTAATGTGTTACATAATTTGTCTTATTAATTAATTCCACAAACGAGTCTGCTTTTAAACATGCACCGCCTACTAAGGCACCATCAATGTCTGGTTGTTTTATTAAATCATCAATATTGTCTGGTTTTACTGAACCTCCATATAAAATTCGGGTTTTGTTTGCTACTGTTTCACCTTTTTCTTTTGCTAATGTATCTCTAATAAATGTGTGGACATCTTGTGCTTGCTCTGGAGTTGCTACTTTTCCTGTTCCAATAGCCCAAACAGGTTCGTAGGCTATAATAATTTCTTTTGATTCTAAAGATATGTCATCAAGACATTCTAATAATTGATTTTTTATTACAGCTAAGGTTTTATTAGCTTCTCTTTCTGCTAATGTTTCGCCTACACAATAAATGGGGGTTATGTCGTTTTCTAAGCTTAATTTACATTTAATATGACACTTTTGATTATTTTCATTATGATAAAGTCTTTGTTCAGAATGGCCAATAATGACATGACTGCAGTTACAACTTTTAATCATATTAATGGAAATATCTCCTGTAAAAGCGCCTTCTTTTTCAGTTGAAATGTTTTGTGCGGCTAATGATATGGATGTGTTATTAAGAAGTTGGTTAACGGCATCAAGTGCAATATAAGGTGGTGCGATAATGATTTCACATTCGTTTATGTTATTAACTAATGGTATGATCGATGTTACAAATGTTTTCGATTCTGTTAATGTTTTATTCATTTTCCAGTTTCCTGCAATAATTGGTTTTCTCATGGGTTTCTCCTTATATTAAAAATATTATAATTACGGTTGTTAAAATTGTAATAAATTTGATAAATAATGATAGGCTTGGGCCTAATAAATCTTTGTAGAGTACCCCTATATGGTTTGATTGTTCAATGGAGTTATAAAATGGGCTGGATTGGCCCCCATATTTGCCATTATTAATTTGTGTTTTGGCATTACTAATAACATCGCCTGCAATTGACCAATAATAAGCAAGCCCTAAACATGATAATAAGGCTCCAATTGTAAAAGCAAGTAAGGTTGCAATGTTTAGTAAATAACCAATTAATATTGGAATAAAAGTAATTAAAATTCCTGGGATAATTAGACCGTCCATACAATAACATACTGCTTTATCTGTACATTTAATGATGTCTGGGTTTGCTTTTCCTTCTTTTAAAAAAGGAATTTCTGAAAATTGTCTCTTAATTTCAACAACAAAATATTTAATGGTTTTTTGAACGACATTGACTAAAAATCCGGATGCAATTAAAGGAATCATTGTGCCAAGCATAAGTCCTAATACCCATAACATATTGATTGAAAATAAGTTTTCATAACGGTAGCCAGCTAGACAAAATGTGGCGAGACAGACGGAGCAGGTTGCTAGTAATGATGTAATAGCTGAATATCCATTTCCAATTGCAATGGTTGAGTTTCCTAGTTGATTCATTTTTTGTGTATGATTTAATATTGTGTGAGAGGATGATGATAAATTGGCTATTTTATTTACGGATTTGGATAAAGGTGAAAAGCTATTGATGGTTATAATAGTAGAACTAACAGAAAGCATGGCTAAGGTTGCAATACTAATTCCATAAAATCCAGCAGCAAGATAAGCAATTATGCAGGTTATTAATAGATAAGTTAGATATAAAATATTACTTTTTAATCCTAAACTAATGCTAAAAAAATGAATCATTGCTGTTCCGAATTCTGTTTCTTGAGCACATGCATTGGCTGTTTTAAATTTGGATGATGTTAATAACTCGGATGTATAGCATATTAAGGTTATTCCTATTAAACCTGCCATATAAGCAACGTAGGGTTTAAAGGTGTATAAACCTGTCCAGATGGATATGGTTTTAATAGGTTCTAATGTAGCCATAATAAAATAGGTTCCAACGCTACAAATTAGTAAGGCTACATATAAATTTTCTAATAGAATATTTTGAAAGGCATGATATTTAATTCTAAAGTGGACAAAAAAGTAGCCAATAATACTGCCAATAATACTGATACTAATAATATGTAAGGGTAGGGATTTAAAATAGGGGGCTAGCGTTTCGTTAATAATCATATGTTTTTCAAAGGCAAAGGCAAATAAAATCATGGCTAATATACTTAGAAAAAAAGATCCGATGATATCTGAACAAAATCCACTTAGTTTATGAGTATAATCAGCTGATATGTTAACTAAATAGCCTGTGTTTCTTACATCTTCATATGGTAATTCTGGGGATCTTATTTTTGTGATACCTAGCCCCACATGAGAACTTACTTTAAACAAGCCTCCTCCAATTCGAGTAAAGAAACTAGAAAAGACAATTCCCAGACCATAACCTATTAATAGTTGATAAGATGTTAGATAAAATAAGCATGTACCAATTATTAAGAGGATACTAATGCTAATAAAGCCTAACATGCTTACTGTATTAAAATGAATAATAATACTTTCGTTAAAGTAACCTTTTGATTTTTCCAGTATTTTAGGTATAAAGGCTGGTATAATACTCGTTAAAATAAATAATGTAATGGACATGGACAATCCTCCTAAAAAAAAGGCTCCAATTTGATTCCATAAAAATTTCTTTTCTAATATGATACAAATGATATATAAAATAATGGATGTATAAGTTAATAATTGTAATATCGATGAAAAGGATCGTAGTCCGTATACTTTAATACCATCTTTTACTAGTGAACTTACTTTATGAGATTCATTTTTTTTGAGTTTAATATTGTTGATAATAATAAATTGTATAATGCCTAAACAACCTAGTATTAACGAGCTTATAAATAATAGTTGTATTGATATCATGGCTTCATTTAACTAGAGTTTTACTTCTCTCGTCAAGTTGTAATGGTGGGTTTAATCGATATCCAAGGTAATGGCCTATATCATTTAAGTATTGAGATTCTTGTTTTATGGTTTCTTGTGTCTGAATTCCTTCAAAGCGTGTAAAGTTGTTATAAAAATATGATTTAATCTTAGATAGAGGGGCAAGTTTGTTGCATAATGTTAGGGTTTCTTGTATTAAATTAAATAATTGTTTATTTTCTTGGCCTTCATTGATACATTTTTTGATGATATGAGTAAAAAATAAAGCATATTGTAAATGATTAAATGATGTTCGAATATTTTGAAAGTGATGAGTTACTGAATAATTGGTTATGATATGAAATGATTTTCCTTTAAATAATGTTACGGATGCTATCGTTAAAGGTTCTAATGACCATACTTTTTTTTTAGAAGGTTTTGCTGCATATTTCGCTAAACAGGTTAGTTTTCCTGTTTCTTTTGTAAAACAAATACATCGTTTGTCATGTTCGAAAAATGGTTTTGATTCAAGAATTAATACTGTATGTGTGGATTGGCTCATATGATTATTTGGATAACATATAATGTAATTGTAAAGTAAATTAATTGGCAGATAATATCTAGTGTGGTTGAAATAAAGGGGGCTGATGCAATTGCTGGATCAATGTTTATTTTGTTAAACAGTAACGGTAATATGCTGCCAACAATTGCAGCTACAATGATATTACCTAGTAATGATACAGAGACAATGGCTGAAAATGTGATTGAATAGTTATATAAAAATAGGTTAATTATTAATAATAAACTACTAATAATACTACCTATACATAAGCTCACATAAAGTTCATGAAATAATATGCTCCATGTTTTACTTTCTTTAATGGTACCCGTTGCTAACCCCCGTACAATAATAGCAGAAGATTGGTTACCTACATTTCCACTTAATCCCATAATTAAGGGAATAAAACTTAGTGATAATGCTATTGGGAATAAACTAGAGTTAAATTTTGTAGAATATGAGTTAATAATTTCAGAAGCAATAACACCTCCAAAAATAGCAATGATTAACCATGGTATTCGGTATAATATTGTTTTTGGAATACTAATTGATAGGGGGTTATGTTTGGTTTGAGAACTTGTTCCAGATAACTTGTAAATATCTTCTGTTGCTTCTTCTACTACTACATCAACGATATCATCAATGGTTATAGCTCCTAATAAATGATCTGTTTCATCAACGACTGGTATAACTGACATATCATATTTTTGAAATAATTTAGCTACTTCTTCTTGATCAGAATGGTGATCAATTGATATATGATGTTCATGCCTTAATGTTTTTACTTTTTCTTTGTTTGAACAAAATACTAAATCTCTTAATGTGGTATAACCTATTAATTTGTTTTTGGTCGAGGTAATAAAAATATAAAATGATAGTTCTGATTCAGGCGGATCTTTTTTTTTGATTAAGTTTAAGGCCTCAGATACCACTAAATTTTCTGGAATAGATAAATAATTAGATGTCATTAATGATCCTGCTGAATGTTCTTCATAGGATAANAAGGTTTGGATATCTGATTTTTCTTTTTCAGGTAATGCATTAATAATTTTTTGAGCTTTTAATTTATTGGTTTCGGATAATTCTTCTAATAGGTCTGCCGCATCGTCTGGATCCATTTCTTCGATATATTTAGCGGCAATATCTATTTTAAATTTTGAAATAATATTGATTTGTTCTTCTATATCTAGTTCTTCTAATACATCAGCGGCTATTTCTGGGTTTAATTTTTTAAAAAAAGTTTCTTTTTCTTCTGGTGTTAAATTTACTAAACTTTCTGCAATATCGGCTTCATGGAATTGTTTGAAAAAGACAATGTATTGTTTTTGTGATCCTGAATGAATTAAATTTTTTAACAGTTCTGTGAGTTTCTTTTGGTCAATATTTGGTTCTGTCATGAGCTTACCCTAACAAATATAAATTTATTACGTCAAATTATTTCTTTCTTTTAAATTTAGTTAAACCATTTTATTATATAATTAAGTTTTCAAATAGGGAGTTTAATATGTTTCGTAAAATTATTTTGATGTTTCTTTTGAGTGTTAGTAGTCTGCATGCATTTAATTTTGATGCGGTTGTACCGTTTAATGGGAGTAGCGTACCTGCTGGTACGTTTTATCAGCAACTGCCTTTTGTTCAACAAGATATTAGTTTGTTAGTTGGCTTTTCTGCTATTGTACCGGGTCGTAAGACTGAGGAATTAGATACAGATTTAAAATTAGGATTGCGTACAGAGCTTCCTCTTTTAGGTATGAGTGATATTTATTTTACTTTTGATAATCATGGTGGGGTTATTAGGGAAGGTCATAAAAATAGTGATTTTTATACCAAATCATTATCATTAGCTAAAACATGGACTTATCCTTTTACGGATCGTATGGAACTAGGTATTCAAGCGGTTCTTGGTCAAGCATTAGCTAATGGAGAATATCATATTGTTGTACTTCCAGAAATTTATCCTGTTCTAAAACTTAAGATTAATTTATTTTAAGTAAATTTTATTGTGTAATTTCAAAGCTCCATGTTTGCTAACAACATGGAGCTTTTTTTATGCTTTTTTATAACTTAAAGATGGTTTGTGGTTAGTTATAATTGTATAGGATGAGGGTATTATCTTTTTTTTTGAGTAACCTAGCGACGGTATTGGTTATTTAAAAGGGGGTTGATGAACTAAAATATAGTGTTGAATCTTTATTGGGGTCTATGCGTAGCCCAACGGTATAGACTAGCTTGCTGGATCCTATATAGTAGTTTGTTAAATATTCTATTCCACTTAATATCGATTGAGAATAGTAAGGGATATGTTCGATGAATACATTTATATAACTCGTATCAATATAGGTATTGAATTGGTAAAAAGATTTATTAATAGATTTTAATTTATAGGTATAATCGATACCCCAGCTTGTATCTGTTATCGAGTCATATTGTTTTAATACGCCTCTTTTATTCAGTGTTACTGTTTTTTTATAATTATTATGGATCGTTAATGATAGTTCTGATGTGTCAGCATAATAATGTGATTTACTTAATAACGAAAATGAATTTTGGTTGTTAAAACGTTTATCAATAGCCAATGTTGTTTCGGCTAATCCTTTTTTGATGTTAACTTGCATTCCTGTTTGTATTGTATCAAAGGTGGTTGTAATATTGGCATTAATGGATTGTAAGTTATTTATTTGAGAAAGATATATAGGTGCAGATGCTGATAATGTTTGTTCATCTAATATTTTATTGTATTGTATTGTTACCGGTTGAAGAATGGTTGTTTGAATGGTTAAGCTTGGTAAATAGATGGAATTGTTATTAGTCAGGGCTATCATACTATAATTGATAATTCCTAGCTTATCTTCGCCTATAAATACGCCTCCTAATACAACGTTGTTATTTACTGTTAATAATAAAGGTACCCTAAGGTAGGGTGTTAATGTTTTGAGATTTTTTAGGTGTAAGTCATTTTTATCATAAATTTTATAATCTAGTAATTTATAAAGATTGGTTTGATTTGGTTTTGTAACATTTTCTTGTTTTGGTAAGGTTGTTGATGATGTTGTTATGGAATTTTGGTTTAGTGTCATTGATTTTGAATCTAGACTTACATAGGTTATATCGTTATTTTGAACTGAAGCTTTTGTCATAAAACTTGGTCCATTTATTTTTTCAATAGTTTTATTGGTGATGTTTTGTCGATAAATTTGAAATCGTTTTTTATAATTTGCTGTGAAATAAAGCCAGTCTTTTGCTATAAATGGGTTTTTTTCAATGTAATGCGTTGCTATTAATGGGGTTAAGGTTGTGTAATTATTTTCTAAGGTATAAATGTTTGATGATCCTTCAGCTTCTTTTGCTGTTACGATTATCCCTTTGTTAGTTGATTGTAGGGCTGTTATATAAAGTGGATGAGAAGCAAGGATGGTTTTTGTATTGGCTTGGATTAGTTTTGTTTCGTGTTTTCCAGGTATTTGTTTTGCATATATGATCTCATGATTATCATTAACCATGAATGCTGTTAAGGTATCATTTGTTTTCTTTTTTAAAACTTTGGTTTTAAGATTGTAACTTAGTATGGATACTGTTTTTCCATATCCTCGCATAAATATATTAGGAAATTCTTTTTTATACTCAGTTAATCCAATGTATAAGATATTATCTTGTAATACGAGAGGGTTTTGAATAGGGGCTGCGTAAAATATTTTTAATAAAGTTTCTTCTTTTGTTTTATTATCAATGGCTACAAGGTGGTATGATGTATGTGGTGTGTAGGGATTACTATCATTTGTAATTGTTTTAATTGTATAGATGGTGTTAGTGTCACTTACGAGAGATGTTATATGGCTTCCTCGGCTTATTGCGTTTGTTGGTAATATCCATGTTTTTGATTGTTCTTTTAAGTCTAATGTTAAGTCTTGGTAAAGGTCTTTAAATGATTTTGGATAGATATTTTTGTTATCAATTCCATATTTTGGGAATAATAGTAAGGGATTAAATGCAAATTTTTTTGCATAATTGTTGATAAAGGTTGTGATTGATTGTTCGGAATAGGTGTTTGCTAAATATTGAATGAAGTTACCTCCATATATATACCATTGTCCCATGGGAAAATCACTTGTACTTAGGTTTGATTGTGTGAAGGACATGAGTTTGTTTTCTTTGGCTTTTGTTAGTAAAATTGCGTCATGATATCCTGTGTTTAGACGGCCTTGATAGGGTGTTATTTGGGATTCTTGATATACAGCTAATCCTTCAGTCATCATAATTGGTAAGGAAAGGTGTGGGTTCCAGTTTCCAATGATTGGCTTAATTATTTTTGATATTCCTTTGGCATTATGAGCATGATAATTATGAAATTGTTCATGAACAGTAACACCTTCTAACCAATTATAATCAAATGTTTCTCCGATTAATGATCCTGGTGCTGGTGTAAATACGGATATTTTATTNGTNANTTGTANCGAATAACCATTGCTCGTCATGCCTAANTCTTGCAGTGTAATATATAATTTATAAGGGGATTCAAGTCCTGATAATGTTTGTANTTTTTTTCGATGTTTTTCTAAATAATANGCTGTTTCAATAGCCAGTTGTTTATGGGTAGCTGGATAGTAAACTTTTGCGTAGTTTGTTTCTAGTAATTTCCAGTTTGTTGCCATAATAGAGCTTGTTATGAAATAAAGAAAAGTTAGTATAGAAATAATGCTTGGTTGTTTCATGAATGTATTATAAGCTAAATGTTTTTATTTTTCTTCATTAAACTATTTTGTTTNATGAGCAATAAATTTTTTGAAATTTTTTGGTGTTTAAAATCGATAATTAAGTATTGAAAAAAATAATTATAGATAGGGAAGGGTTATTATGATTGATTTAATTTTAAAAAAACCACAGTCATTAAAAAATGATTTGTTATCAGGTATCACCGTTGCTTTAGCGTTGGTTCCAGAGGCAATTGCCTTTTCTTTTGTTGCTTATGTTGATCCTACGGTTGGTTTNTATGCTGCNTTTATGATGGGGNTNATTACNGCTATTTTTGGGGGGCGTCCTGGCATGATATCNGGAGCAACGGGTGCGGTTGCTGTTATTTTTGCTCCTTTGGTGATTCAACAAACAGCCTTGCATGGAGCGGCTGTGGCTCTTCAATATTTGTTTTTAGCGGTTATTGTTATGGGAATTATTCAATTAATTTTTGGACTTTTAAAATGGGGTAAATTTATTCGTTTAGTGCCTCATCCTGTTATGTTGGGTTTTGTTAATGGGTTAGCTATTATTATTTTTAAAGCTCAATTTTCGCAGTTTTATGTGGGATCAGGTGATGCTAGGCAATTATTAGAATGGGTTCCATTATTAGTTATGGGCGGTTTAATTGTTGTTACTATGGTTACCTGTCATTTTTTACCTAAGTTAACGAAAGTAGTGCCTGCTACTCTTGTTGCTATTTTAACGGTAACGGGTTTATCATTTCTTTTGAAGTCATTTGGTTTTGAAATTCATACTGTTTTAGATTTTATTCGAACTATGGATCCTACTAAAACAACTATTGCGGCTTCGTTACCTTCATTTCAGTTACCTATGATATCCTTTGAAGCATTAAAAATTGTTTTTCCTTATGCTTTTTTNGCGGCTTTTGTGGGGTTAATTGAATCGTTAATGACNTTAGTCTTAATTGATGAATTAACCGATACAAAGGGGAGTGGAAACCAAGAAAGTATGGCTCAGGGTTTAGCTAATCTTGTAAATGGCTTTTTTGGTGGGATGGGTGGTTGTGCGATGATTGGTCAGAGTATGATTAATATTCGTGCGGGAGGCCGAAGTCGTGTTTCTGGTATTGCAGCTGCACTTAGTTTATTAGTTTGTTTTTTGTTTGGGGCACCGTTTATTGAAGCTATACCACTAGCTGCTTTGGTTGGTGTTATGTTTATGGTATCGATTGCTACGTTTGAGTGGTCTAGTTTTCGTATTATGAATGATATTCCTAAATCAGATGCTTTTATTATTGTTTTAGTGTCTGCTATTACGGTAATCGTTGATTTAGCGGTTGCGGTATTTTTAGGTGTGATTGTAGCGGCTCTTGTTTTTGCTTGGGAACAAGGAAAGGTGATTCGTTATGAAAAATCTAAACATCAGGATGGAAATGATAATTATGTGTTACATGGTAATATCTTTTTTGGTTCTGCTCAAACCTTTAAAGAATTGTTTGATATCTCTCAGGATTCAGCTTTAGTATATATTGATTTTAAAGAGGCTAAAGTGGTTGATCATTCAGCTATTGAAGCGGTTCAAAATATTACAGCTCGTTATAAAGAACAAAATAAAGAGGTTTTGTTAGTTAATTTAAGTACTAGTTGTTCACGGATGTTGGGCGTTTGAAGCTGTTTTTTTGATGTAAGTTTTATATTTTTAGTTATAAAAAAATATGGCTTTATTATCAATTACATACTTTTAATTGTTATGATTATTAAATCTTTTGGATTTTTTTATTTACAAAGTTTTGAATAAACATCAGCTAGACCAGCTATCCAACTCGATTCTTCTAAAAACCCTTTCATATTATTATTTTTAATTTTTGTTTCTGCTCTTCTTTTTGTGTTACTAATACCATTAACAAGTTCAATGCAATAGTTAGCTATGAATTTATCTGCTTGTTGTTTGTTTGTTATACCGGACCCATAGATATTAAAACAAAGTGAGATATATGTAATTAAGATTATTATTTTTTTCATTGATAAAACTTCCTATAATATTTTTTATTAATTGTAACATAGTTTACATGTATATTTTTTTTAATTTTTTATTTTTTTTAATTATAAGAAATACCAATCATAAAAAAGGCAGTTAATAATGTTAGCAATTATAATGATTGCTTAGCATAATCGGTGGTTTATGTAACCCTAGATATAATTATTTTGTACAAGATGTTAGTATTTTGAACTAAGAGAAATTATTTTTTGTAAATTATGCCGCACTTATTACCAATAATCTTAGGTTGGAGGTTATTTTCAGTGCAAAATTCCATGTATGCTTGATAAGCTCCATCCCATGTTTCCCCATTTAATACATCATCAACAATAATTACCCCACCTTTGATAGTGGCATCATAAATTTTTGGAAGTACATTTTTAGTAGGAAGATACAAATCAACATCTAACAATGACACTTTTATTGGGCTTATGTCACTAAATTTAAATTTTGAACAATCTGTTTGGATAGCTTTAATAAAATCAAATTTAGAAAAATTTCGTTTCCAGACATTAAAAGAATTGTAATTAAATCCTCTTAAATCTTTTAATTTCTTACCCCTTTCTTTTACCTCAAAAATCAAATCATTTTCAACAAAGGAGTCGAATGTATCAATAGCAAAGTACTGATTTTTATTTTCAATTTTTTGATTCTTAATGTGCTGAGCAATAAAACGAGTTGTCATTCCTCTTGCAACACCAATTTCACAAATACAGCCATCTAAATCTTTAAGTCTTTCAATTTCATTAATAAGAAAGGTTAATTGTATTGGTTCAATACAAAATGGATAATTTGGTTTACCTAATTTTGTATATCTAAAAGCAATTTTTTTTATTAAATTTTTAATAAATTTCATTTTTAACCATTCTTAAATTATACTTTCTAAGTATTATTCCCATTCAATAGTAGATGGGGGTTTTGATGAAATATCATATACAACACGATTAATCTTGGGTACTTCATTAATGATTCGTGATGAAACTTTTTCTAATATTTCATAGGGTAGGTGAGTCCAATTGGCTGTCATTGCATCATCTGAGTTTACAGCACGGATAGCACAGACGTTAGAGTATGTTCGTTTGTCGCCTTGGACACCAACGGATTTAATTGGTAATAATACGGCAAATACTTGCCATAATTTTCTGTATAATCCAGCTGATTTTATTTCTTCCATTAAAATAGCATCAGCTAATTGAAGTGTTTCAACACGTTCTTTATTAACTTCTCCAATAATACGGATTGCTAAACCAGGTCCTGGAAAAGGATGACGGAATACCAATTCTTCTGGTAAACCTAATTGGATACCAACTTGTCTGACTTCATCTTTAAATAACATTCGTAATGGTTCAATAATTTTAAAATCGATATCTTCTGGTAAGCCACCTACATTATGATGCGATTTAATTGTTACAGCTGTTTTTGAAATATCACCGACAGCCGATTCAATAACGTCAGGGTATAAAGTTCCTTGCGCTAAATAGGTGTAATCACCGGATAATTTTTTACTTTCTTCTTCAAAGACTCGGATAAATTCTTCTCCAATTTTTTTCCGTTTTTCTTCTGGATCAGTTACTCCTGCTACTTTTGTATGAAAACGGTCGACAGCATCAATATAAATTAAATCAATATTAAACTCATTTTCAAATAATTGTTTGATTTTGCTACCTTCATTTTTTCTCATAAACCCTTGATCAATAAACATGCAGGTTAATCGTCGTCCAATCGCTTTTTTTAATAAGGCAGCTACAGTTGTTGAATCAACACCTCCTGATAAGGCACATAATACTTTGTCGTGTTTTACTTCTTTATTGATATCGTTAATAGCGGTTTTGATAAATGATATTGGTGTCCAGTTTTGTTCACAGCGACATACTGTTAACATAAAATTATCTAAAATTTCTTTTCCTTTATGTGTATGAGATACTTCTGGATGAAATTGTACTCCATAAATCTTTTTTTCTGGCCAACACATGGCTGCAATACTACAGGTTTCTGTATGACCAATACGTTGAAAATTGTCAGGCATACGAATAACACTATCGCCATGACTCATCCATATGCTCATTTCTAACCATAGGCCTTGAAATAGATTAAAATTATTATCAATGTATAAATTGGCATGACCGTATTCTTTTGATTTTCCTTCTGTAATTTCACCCCCAAAATGTTTTGCAATTAATTGCATTCCATAACAAATTCCAAAAATGGGGATGTTACTTGTAAAAATTCTTTCATCACATGTAGGAGCATCTTTTTCAAAGACAGAGTTTGGTCCTCCGGATAAAATAATTCCTTTGACTTGTTTTTTAGTTAATTCTGCTAATGTAACGGTATGAGGTAATACTTCGCAATATACTTTTGATTCTCTTACTTTTCTCGCTATGATTTTGGTGTATTGTGATCCAAAATCTATTATGGCAATCATTATCTTTTATACATCCCAAGTTCTTGAGCTTGTTGATAAATTTTTCCTTCTGTCATTAAAGCTGGTGCTACAATTACTTCGATATTATGCATTTCTGCTATGGTTCTTACCCCTAATGTTGCAAAACAGGTAATCATGGCTCCGTATAAGTTTTGTGATCCATCATCAGAGTTTGATGGTCCTAGTAAAATTTGTTCTAAGTTTGCAATGGAACCTACTTTGATTCTTGCACCTCTTGGTAAAACACTATTGGGTGTTGCCATTCCCCAATGATAGCCTCGTCCGGGTGCTTCATTACTTTTTGCAAATGGAGATCCTATCATTACTGCGTCAGCTCCACAGGCTAATGCTTTACAAATATCACCTGAATTTACAATGCCACCGTCAGCTATGACAGGGACATAGGTACCTGTTTCATTATAATAATGTTGTCTTGCGGCTGCTGCTTTTGTAATAGCGGTTGCCATTGGAACCCCTATACCTAAGACACCTCGTGTCGTGCAAGCAGCTCCAGGGCCTATTCCAACAAAAACGCCTTGAATGCCTGTTCGCATTAACTCTAGTGTTACTTGATAGGTTGTTGTATTTCCTACCATGACTGGGATGCTCATGGATTTAATAAATTCTTTGATATCAAGTCCATTACCACCATCTTTCGATTGAAAATTATTAGATACTACTGTTGATTGAATAACAAATACATCCGCATTAGCTTTTTCTGCTATTGGACCTAACTCTGCGGCTCGTTGTGGTGTTGATGATACTATGGCTGGAATATTTTGATCTTTAATTTCTTTAATTCGTTGTTCTACAAGTTCTTTTTTGATATCATTGTTTTGATATATTTTTTGCATCAAGGTTACATAATCTTTTTTTTCTACACTAGCGATTTCATCTAAAATTTTACTAGGGTCTTCATAACGTGTTTGAATTCCTTCTAAATTTAATACACCAGCCCCACCACATTTTCCTATAATTCCGGCTGTTTGAGGTGATACTACGGAATCCATAGCGGATGCAAAAATTGGCATTTTTAATTTTATGCCAGCAATTTCAGTTGATACATCAACCAGTTCAGGATCGATTGTAATATCAGAAGGCACAAGCGCAACTTCATTTAATCCATATGCTCTTGTAAGTTGTTTTTCTAGGTTTTTTTCCACTTTATAAAGCCCTTTATTTTTTATTAAGTGTATATAGTATCAAACTCAGAATCCATGCGTCAACTTGGTTATTAGTTTAAAATATGAGATAATTTTTTTTTATGATTGGCTCTTTATTAAAATATCTTAAATCTTACTTTTTGTATGGGCTTATTATTATAGTCCCTGTAGCGGCTACAATTTTTATTGTGTATCTAGCATTTCAGCTTCTTATTACGCCTTTTAATCAACTTTTTAGTGCAAAAATTTCTCCACTTGTTGGTTTTTTTATTTCTATTTTTGTTATTGTTGGAATAGGTTTTATTTCTAGAAATGTTATTGGACAACTTGTGTTAGATTTTTTTGAAGTTTTAATTTCAAAAATTCCTCTTATTAATCGTATTTATGATTCCTCAAAACATCTTATTGATGTTTTTTCATCTCAAAAAAGACAGGAAATGAAACCTGTTTTAGTTGAATATCCAAAAGATGGGATGTGGGTTATTGGCTTTTTGACGTTTACTTCGTTAGAAACTTTAGGTGCTTCTGAACAATCTTTTTATGATAAAATATCTGTTTTTATTCCTACCACACCGAATCCTACGTCTGGTTATGTTGTGTTTGTTGATAAAGATAAAATTAAACCGCTTGATGTTGGATTTGAAGAAGCTATTAAAACCTTAGTTTCAGCTGGTGTGATTTCTCCTAAATAAATATTTTTATTTGTTTTTATTGAAAGAAATTCCCCTTATTTCTTCATCTTTTTTTAAATTTGAAATACTTTCTATTATGCAGTTAAGCCCAAATTCGATTTTATCAGCTCTTCCTTCTTCTTGTAAAAATGCTTCGAATACTATAGCAGAGCTGTAATTTATTCGAATCCATGGGGATATCCCTAGATTATATATAGATCCTTTGTTATCAGATACATATTTTAGTATATGACGGGGAGTAATATTTTTTACATCACACAATTTAATATTGATTGGTGCTAAGTCTGTATTTCTTGAAAAATCTTCGAATGGAGAATAGGTGATTAGGGATTTACCTTCTATGTTATGATTGAATTTTTTAATTAATCTAAAAAAATTTTCATCTTCTAGATGAATGTTTTTTCTAGGTAAATCATTGGTATTTCCTCTAATCATTTTTCCTATAAAGGTTCTTTCATTTGGTTGTAGCTGTTTTTTAGGTATTCTAGTAAGCAATGGGGTTATTAGTCTTGATAAATGCATTTTTTAGTTTTTTACCTTTTATTATTCTACATTATTATATTGATTGAGCGATTTTTAATTTCTGAAATTATATTTTACTTCCTTTTTTTTTAAAATATCAATTTATTTTATGATAGTTTATTTTGTATTACTTTGTTTGCTTTAGTTAAGCTATTAGATTTTGTTTATTATTTCTTTTCTTTTTGTTGTTCTCATATTAGAATTTATTTTAATCTTTTTTGCGCCTGTAGCTCAGCTGGATAGAGCGTCGGACTTCGAATCCGCAGGTCGGGGGTTCGAATCCCTCCGGGCGCACCATGTCAAAGCATCCCAAAATTGCTCACAATACTATAATCGCGGCAGCCTCACACTTTGCAGTGTAGCGTCTTGCACGATTCTGGTACTGTGAGTAATTTATGAACGCTTTGACGGTTTTAATTATTTTTTTATGTTTTTTGGTTATAATAGTTAAATGGGAAAGAAAATAAAAAAACAAGATACTATGCCATCTTTGACGATTCAAGGTAAACGACAGATTATTGCTGGTGCAATTAAGATCTTAGGGAAAAATCATGTTGAATCATGGGTTATTTCAAAAAATATACCGTCCTTAACTTACTTTGAAGAACATGTCCGAAAATTTGGGCCTCGTTATTTTCGTGAATTATTTAATCTTTCCAAAAATCAGTAAAAAGTGTAGCCTATTTTTAATAATTATTAGTAGAAGGACGTTAATATGGCTATTTTAAAAGATTCGGTTGTGTCTATTCATTATACCTTACGTGATGAAAAAGGTGATGTTATGGATTCATCTCAAGGGGCTAATCCCTTACAGTTTTTGTTTGGGCGAGGTGTTGTTATTAAAGGTTTAGAAAATGCTTTGGCGGACAAAGCTGTTGGTGATTCGTTTAATGTTAAAATTCCACCTGAAGATGCCTATGGTTTAGAAGTAATGGAAAATATTCAAACGGTTCCGATATCTCAGTTTCAAGAAAAAGATAAGTTAGCTGTTGGTACTCGATTTCAACTGAATGATGGTGCTGTAGCTGAAGTAACAAAAATAGAGAATGAGATGGTTAGTTTGGATTTTAATCATCCTTTAGCAGGAAAAACATTAGATTTTGATGTATCTGTTGAAGCGGTTCGTGATGCTAGCCCAGAAGAATTAGAGCAAGGACATGTTCAAGAAAAAGAAGGTAGTTGTGGCTGTCCAGATCCTGACTGTAATTAAAGTTTTTGTTTTTAAAAACAATAACTAGATAAAGTTTTAAATAAAAGGCAATAATAAAAAAAACGATTATGTTAACAAAACAAGAATTTAATGAATCAAAAATACTAAGAAAAAATAAAGTTTGTACAGGTGCTGTTATTTGGGATTGGATACCGCCTGTCTTTTTCAATATGATTATTTCCCTATTCTAGGGGGAATTAGTATCACCATTTAGTAAGTATTGTGTGATTGAATTCTAAATTTTAATTTACTTTAGATAATTTGATAAGAATATCGTTATTTTGTATTTTTTTCTTTGTCACATTAAAAATATAATAACAATAAATTAAAGCTTTATAGCTTAAATAAAAAATTAAGGAGAATGAATAAGATGCGTTTAGGTAAAATATTGTGCGGTGCTTTAGCAATACAAGGAGTTTATACTGAACCCTTAAATAGAGTAGAGGTTGATTCAAAGGGTAATACTGTTAATTCTGAACAAGAGGCTTTTAAAGCTGATCAACCATCTAGAGTAGAGGTTGATTCAAAGGGTAATACTTTTAATTTTGAACAAAAGGCTTTCAAAGCTGATCGTTCATCTTCTAAAAAAGATGATGACGAATATTTTACTTTTCTTGCCCGTGTTTTACATGTTGAGAAAGACGTTTTAACACGTCACGTTAATGAGTTTAAAGAAAAATCAATGGTACGATCTTTAATAAATCCAATTAAAAAATTGAACAAATTCCAAAATCATCCTATTTTTTCCGGTTTTTCTACAAGTTCTGGTATAGATACTCTTATAGATATATTTTTGACTGAATTGAGTTCTAAAGTGAATTTTGATAATCCTAAAGAACCAGAATATGTTAAACAGGCTCGCAGTCTGGGTTTTCATACTTTAGGATATGAGCTTCCTAATAGTTATGCTTTACGTATACTTAAGTCTAAATTTAATGAAAATCAAGAAACTAAGGAGGTAGTTGTTGACGTGCTTAAACACTTTTTTCTGAACTAAAACAATAATATGATATTTTTGGTTAATATTGCTGTAAAAAGTTAATCGATGGATAAATTTTTTCTTTAAAAATGTTTTGTTTTTGTTTTAATTAGGTTTTTTTTGTAAAAAAAAAGTAATTTTTAGAGAAAATCTTTGTTTGTGTAAAAAATCTTATTATGTATAATGTAGGTATGGGTGTTTTAGATTTGGATAAACAAAAGCCTGCTCAATCTATCTGGACATCATCTACGCAAGTATATGACTTTTTTTCTATTTTTTTAGAAAGACAAGTAATTAATGTTGCTCATCTTGATTTAAGTTTTATTCCTATTGATTATTTTGATCAGCTTTTACATTGTCGTCATTCTGAGGATGGGCAAGGATATCTTAATTTGTTAATGATGTTATTTACAGAATTTTATCAAGAAAAAGTTACAGGTCAACATAAAATTAGACTTCCTGAAGAAAAGTATCAGTTGATGTCAGCTCAATTTCTGATTTATGTTCAGTGTGAATTGTTGCGTCGTGATAAAGTTATTAGTTATTTAAATGAAGAAAATTTGTTTAATCCTAATGTTAAAACTATTTTTATTGTTGATAATGCAGATGGTATGAGCGATTTGCAAACTCAAATTCAAAATACACAAATTTTGTTACGAGAATTTAGACCTACTTAATTTTTTTTAAAATAAATATTTTTTGGATTTGTAGGGTTTTCCATATAGTAAATCGGTATCTGGATCGGTTAGATCATCATCCATTGGAATACTAAAATTACTGTTTCGTTTAGGTGGTTTACTGCTTTGATGATTGGTATATTCTGATACTATTTTTTGGTCTAAAAAGCGTGTGATATTTGAGAATTGCATTCCAGAAAATTTGTAGTGATTGGATGTGGATAAATCTAAATTTGGTTTCATAATATATAATTCTTTTTCAGCTCGAGTTAAAGCAACATATAATAAACGACGTTCTTCTTCTATTTGCTCAATATCACCTAACGATTGAAAGGAGGGGATGTAACCATCAATAGCCGATAAAATGAATACGGTATGCCATTCTAATCCTTTGGATGAATGAATGGTTGATAAACATAACTTTTCATCTTCTCTATCAACGGCATCGGATCCTGCTTGAGTTGTATTAGGGGGATCTAAACTTAGTTCGGTTAACATGGTGTCTAATGTTTTAAATCGGTCAATAATGGTAACGAGTGAATCTATATCGCTTTGTCGTTTATGAAAATCATCGTATTTTAATTTAAATAATGGGTTATATAAGGTTAATGCTCTATCTAATATTAAGGATGGTTTTAATGTTTTTGTTGTTGGATCGGCAACTAATTTTAATAAGGTTAGTAAATCACTCGCATATTTTTTTGTTTTATGATTACTAATAATGCTTTCTAGTTGATGAAGATTAGCGGGGATAGCAGATGTTATTTTTTTAGCTGCTGCAGCACCACAGCCATCAAGTAATAATAAAAGTCGTGTCCATGATATTAAATCCAATGGATTATAAATAATCTGGCAATAGCTTAATACATCTTTAATGTGAGAGGTTTCAACAAATTTAAAGCCTCCCATTTTCTGAAAGGGTAAATTATGGGCTTTTAATTCTAATTCTAGATCATTGGAGTGCCAGCCTGAGCGTATTAATACTGCAATTTTTGATAAAGGAATATCTTTTTCTCTTAATTCTAAGATTTTTTTGCAAATAAATTTGGATTGTTCGTTATCGTTTACTGTTTCAATAATTTCTGGTTTAACATCACTTTCATTTTCAGAGAATAATGTTTTACTAAAATGATGTGTTGCGTTGGCAATCATGGCATTGGTTAAGTCTAAGATAGGTTGGGTAGAACGATAATTTTGTTCTAACTTAACAATGGTTGTATTGGGAAAATGATCGGGAAATTTAATAATATTTTGAAAGTGTGCTCCACGAAACGAATAAATACTTTGGGCATCGTCTCCTACAACAGTAATGTTATTATGTGTTTCATTTAAGATACTTTTTACTAATCGTGCTTGGATTGAATTGGTATCTTGGTATTCATCTACTAAAATGTATTGATAATAGGCTTTAAATCGTTGTTGTATATCTGGGTTTTGAGTAACGCATTCTAAAAAGCGTATTAATAAATCATCATAATCCATAACTTGCATTAATTTTTTTTGGTGATGATATTCTGTTTCTATTAGTTTAATTTCATCTGTAAAATCTAAAAATTGTGGATAATCGCTCATCACAATTTTGTCGATAGGGGTGCTAGTATTAGTGGATTTTGAAAATAAGGATGCTAAGGTTCCTTTTTTAGGAAATCGTTTGTCTGTTGAGGATAAGCCTTTATCTTTACGAATAGTTTTAATTAAATCTTCGGAATCACCTCGATCTAAAATGGTAAAGTTGGGTTCGAAACCGATATGTTGAGCGTATTGTCTTAATGCGGTATTAGCAAATCCATGAAAGGTTCCTCCGGAAATGTTGTCACAACGATGATCTAAGATTAACGATGCTCGCTTTAACATTTCTTCGGCTGCTTTTCGGGTAAAGGTTAATAATAAAATTTGTTCAGCTGGAATACCTTTATCAACTAAATTGGCAACTCGGTAGACAAGTGTTTTCGTTTTTCCAGACCCTGCACCTGCAATAATTAGTAGGGGACCTTCTCCAAAAAAAGCAGCCTGTTGTTGGGCATCATTGAGTTCATTTTTAATTGTTTCTTGAATAGACATGTAACGTTATAGTATACAAACATTTTTTCTATTTAGCGACGTTGTTTTGATTAAATTTTAATTAGATTTTTAGAATTTGGTATTAAATCAACTTTTTTTGTTTATTTTGTCTAATTTAGGGGTATTTTATTACTATAAATGTGTGTGGGGGATTTGTTATGAGTGGTTTTAATAATATTAGATCAGGATATACACAGTTGCAGGCAAGAGTTCGAGGTGTACAAACAAGGGCAAAGAAAGTTTTACAACAGAAAAGGCTAACCAAAGAGTTTAAGGCAGCAGAAAACGTCAGTCACGCTGCTAAACAAGACTTGGATGTTGCTCAAAAACTAGTTGTTCAGACATTAAATCAATTGTTAGGTGAGACACAATCTGCCTATAAAGAAGAGGCAAAACTCTCGAGGTCCGATGTCATAAAAATACTGGATGAATTAACGGACGAAACGCTAAGTCCTACTGATTTAAAAAAAGCGCTTGTCTCTAATGACTATGATGACGCTATTATAAAAGAAGCTATTAATAATGACATGGTGGATGAGCGCGCTCTGACAGTATGTAAAAATGTAATACAAGCTGAACTCATTCAATCCGAACTTAAAAGTTTACAAAGCCACGAGAATGTAACTGGGGAATCAACTATTGCAGATCAATACAATGTGTTGATGGAAAATGAAAAGTTTATAATTGAGGGTAAAGACACTTCAAGGTCACTTATGATGGGTTTACCCGCTGAAAAAAAAGGCGTTGAAGTGGCAAAAGACAAAAATAACTTGAACCTAGCAAAATGTTTGTCTAAGGAACTTGAACTTGCACAATTTGATGCAACAAAGCTACAAAATCTGATAAAAGAAGATGGTCATCTAGATAAGATGTTAGAGAAAGCAACTCTTACGACTACAGATGCCGAAACAAAAACGAAAATTGCTGATGCTTTAAGTACGGCTTTACAGACATGTAAGAGGACACTCGAAGATCAAGGTAAAAAAGATCTTGCACTCAGTGTAGGCAAAGCTATCCGTAAGGTTGTGTATGATTCTGGTTTAAAACCTCGTAAAGCTCTTCCTCCTTCTATGCCTCCTCCTAGACCTTCTTCTGCTTCTTCTACTTCTTCTAGTGACAAACTGTTTGACCAAAGACAGATAGCCCAACTAGGTATAAAAGATGTAAGCAGGGATATAGCCTAACAGGACGTAAACACTCTAATTACCTCATCTAATTATGATCATAATATAACTTGGTAATTTCTTGACTATGTTTTGATTTTTGAATAAATAGAACTATGCAGGGTTAAATTAAACTATAATTAAATCTTAATTGGATTTTTGAATTTGGTATTAAATCAACTTTTTTTGTTTATTTTGTCTAATTTAGGGGTATTTTATTACTACAAATGTCTGTGGGGGATTTGTTATGAGAATGGGTAGGATGGGTAATTCAGGGAGCAACGCTGGCCGTGCTGACCGTACTGCTAAACCTGTCAAAAGAGCGAATAGTTCTGCTCGTTCTGCTTTGGAATTTGTCAAGAAAGCAGCTATTAAAGCTTATAATTCTGGGCCACGCCTAAGTACTGAGGGGTTGAGACACTTGATTTTTCCTAAGATAGAACCTAGTCGTGAAATACTTTGTAAAAAAATAAAAGACGTAATCGTGGACACAAAGAATCTTCTGGATGATGTGGAAGTCTACACAGCCCGAGAAGCTAGGAACAGTGTAAGCAAATCATCTGATTATAAATCCCCTATCTTAAAAAATAGTGACTACTGTAAAAACAAAACGTTTCATAAAGCATTAATAAAGAAAATAGATGACGAGATAAAAAAATTCTGCAAAAGCGATGTCTGCATCGCAAAAAAAAATAATCAAAAAACAAATGATCCGTATAAACGTGCAATTATTAATAGAGACTTCAGTGTAGCTATTAGAAAAGATCTTGCGGCGTCGTGTAAAAAACTTGTGAAAAGGCACAGTCTAGATCAAATAAAAGATTTAGCAAAAGAAATTGGGCAATTAAACCTGAATAGTATAGACGATACATTGGAGTTAAAAGAGGTTCTAACTCAACAACTTAAAGATCTTGTTGCACTTGTCGGTGACAAACATGGGTTTTCGAGAGAAAATGACTATCATTTATGGGATTTTAAAACCGAGATACATAGTCATATCACTGGGATTATAAATAGCATAACAGACAAACAACTTCAAGTTTTGGAGACAAGTCAGGATACTAGCTCTCCTGATAAAAATAAAAAGGAATTTGAATTCGTTAAACAGATAGTTTTAGAAGAACTATCAGGACTAACTTTAACTGTTGAGGGTTCAGATAAACCGCTCTTGTCTGAATCAGATAAAAATACAAAACTGAAATTAAAAGAAAAAGCTCAAAACATACTTGGTGATATGTACTATCATGGAACAGGGACTCCTAAAAATAAGAAGAAAGCGTTTGAGCATTACAAAATATCTGCTGAATCAGAACCATTTTTTTTTGGTAATGCTGAAGCTCAACGTAAATTAGGTAATATGTACTCTCGTGGAGAGGGGTATATTCCATTATCAGATGGTTCATTTGTAGCATCCTCTGATGAACAAAAAACCTTGAATCTTGAGTTAGACAAAAGAATTGCTTCACTGGAACTCAATATTTCTACATTAAAAGAATTCAATGAACCCGAACACAAATTTTTTTTATCGCAATTAGAAGATAATAAAGAAAAATTGGAAAGTCAACAAAAATACAAGACAATAAAAAATCCTAAATTCGCAATTAAATGGTTAATAAAATCAGAATCTCAAGGAAATAAGCAGGCTGAAAGTGATTTAAAAACGTTATTAAATTCTATGTGATCAGAGATCGTAAGAGACTTCCAAGTAGACACTTCTGAGGATATTGACACAGTAATTTACTGTTTTAACAAATATATTGCATTTACGGATGAGTGCATAGATAAACAAAAAACCTTGAATCTTGAGTTAGACAAAAGAATTGCTTCACTGGAACGCGGTATTTCTACATACAAAGAATTTAATGAACCCGAAAATGATACTTTTGAAAAGATCAATCTTGAGATATCGCAATTAGAAGATAGAAAAGAAAACTTGAAAAATGAACAACTAGATTTAAAAGATTTGTCGCAAAAAAAGGCTCGTCTAACTCAACAACTAGAAAACTTGAAAAACGTTAAGGTGTTTAAAGAAATGGATTAAATAAAGCTTGTAATCGAGGGAAACTTAAGCAAGAGGGCGGATTCAATCACACGTAGTGTCATTGATTAACGGATCAATCCACGGTTTCCAAATAAAAGGAAACATACAGGGCCAAAATAAACCATAATAACCAGTGGTGTATTCATTTACATCGTCATAGGCTTGTAGTTGCCAAAAGGGGACGGTTGCTTTCATATGGTGGGCAGGATGAAGGCATAATTCTAATAAGGTCCAACGACTTAGTCTCATTTGAGTTTGCCAAGAATGCATTTCGGTTTCTGCTTCATCAACGTTTCGTTGTAAACCATAATGTCGGATATAATTTATATACTCAAGTAAATATATACTAAAAAATGCTTGGCCAAGAAAGGCTATGAGTGCCCATGTTCCGCCTATACCATAAATACCAATACATAATAGTATTTCTAAGATAATGTCTTTTAACATGTTATTTTTTAGTAATGATGAGGCTTGATTCGCATGGATGGCCCAAGCTGATAGAAACTGCTTAGGAATGGTTTGAAATAAATGGGACCAAAATCCTAGCCCTTTTCTTGCGGTTGCTGGATCATTAACCGTGCCTACATAACGATGATGGGTATAATTATGTTCGGTTGTAAAATGGGCATACAATGATAAAAATAGTAAGAATCTGCCAATATACCAACGAATACTATAACGTTTTTTATGGCCTAATTCGTGAGCAACAATAATTCCTGAAATACCGGTTGTGATTCCCGTACTAATAATTGCGATCCAGGTTGTCCAACTATTCCCATCTATCATTCCTCGATAACAAATGCTAATTATAATGGGAATCATTAATAAGGCATGAATCATTAAGATAATTTCAAATGGACGTCCATTTTGACGGATTTCTCTTTTATGTTTATCAACACCAATTAAATTTTCGATCAAAGGAAAAATAAATAAGGCGGTTACTACGCCACCACTTACCCAAAAACTGCCTAAACTATTTCCTAATAAGGTTAATCCAGGAATCACAAAGCCTAGTAAATGCCATAACCATGATTCTGGTTTTTTTAATGATGATGTTTCTTGAATATTAATGGTATCTCTCCAGGTTTTTTTTTTGATTTACCCGAAAATTATATTTTTAAAACCTATTATTTAGAAGTTACGAGATTATTAAGCTTTTGTATTAGTGGAAATGTTTGCTGGGAATCTATTGAAAAAAATTGATTTGGTTTTTTTGATATACTTATTCCCATTTTATTATTTTCGATAGGAAATAATGTGTAGCTTGTAATGTTTTTATTTGTTTCAGTTATCTCTATTATAATAAAGGCCGTTATTTCTTCGGAAGATGCTAATTTGATTGAGGGTCCGGATAAATCTGCTAATTGATCTAGTATCGAGCGGACGGAGTTCATTGCTTGTTTTTTAGCTGTTTTTGTATTAATCCAGATATTGTTTTTTAACTCAAATGTTGTCTGATGATTATTTAATGTGATACTAAATTGAGTTATATTTTTACTTAAAAATGGGTTAATTCTTAATTCTTTCCATTGATTTTTGTCGCTTGTTATTAGTGTTGTTAAGGGTTGGTTGATTAAATATACATTTTTGCTTGATCGAAAACGAATATATGTTGAATTCCATGTAGGACCTTGGTTACCAATAAGAAGTGATAATAATGTTTTTTTATTGTCTTTTAATACCAATCTTTTATTTGCTGTTGTTACTTGGTAAAGCTCATGTTTACTTTTATTTTTTGAAATTAATTTTTTGTTACCAAGCGTTTCAATTGCGGATAAAAGTGATTTTATTTTTTTTTCGTTAGCAGGCATACCATCTAATAACCAATTATGTGATGGATCTTTTTTTAAGATAAGCGACTTATTGTTTTCTGACATAATAATCTGAGAAACATTTTTACTTAGTTTATATGATTTATTAAGTTTTGCAGTTCCTAATTTTTGTATCGCTTTTGTTGAGAGAAACAGTGATGTACAACAAACTAAAATTAAGGCTATTATTTTTTGCTTTTTTTTCATTCGTAGGTATGTTTTTTTTCTTTGTTAATCCAATATCGTATTACACCAATCATTATTATAGTGATAGGGATGATTAAGCTGGTAAACCATTTTATAAAGGTTCTTAATTCGTTTGATAAGGCTTGAATAGGATGATCTAAATTTACTCGATTTGGAATTCCTAGTAAATCAGTTTCTAAGGTTAGCCAATCGATTAAATTTAAATATAAGTTTTTATTATTTGCGAATTGTGTGCTCATTTGATCACTAGCAAATATCTCATTGCCAATAAAGACTAATTTGGCTGGTTTTCCATTTGGAATAAAGGATTGGGATAAGGCTAAGGGTTTACTATTATAAAAACTTGTAAACTCTCCTTCTAAACTAATTATCATTGGATATTGCTGAGACTTATCTGCTGTAAATGATTGACGTGGATTTAAGTCGATTGGGTCAGACATGGTCCAACTTTCTTTTGTTGATGATGCTAATATGGTTGCTGTTAGGTTACTTGCTAGAGATTCGTGGAATGTTAGGGGGGAGCTCCAGGGTAATACAACTGATTCTAGGTTTTTTAAACTGATGTGGTTGGAATTGAAATGTTGTTTAAGCAATTTGGGCCATAAGGGATAAGGTAGTGCAAAATTAAAATAACCTTCAGAAAAGGTTGCATATGCATAAGATTTATCAAGTACTAGTTCGTTTTGTATTGTAATGCCATAGTGTTGGATTAACTCGTTTAATCCTGTGTTATTTGCTTTCGCTTCTAATAAATCGTTCACTTTTATTGTTGGAACTAAAAATAAGGCGTTTCCACCGTTCATAATAAATTGATCAATGGCATACGTTGTGTTGGCTGTAACGTTATTTGGATTACTAATGACTAAGGTTTTTATGTTATTGCTTATTGTTTCATTTTGATTTAAGAGCGTTACGTTATATTGTTTTTCTAATGATTTGGTAATATTTTGATGGGTCTTTTTAAATGTTTCTACGTCGTTGGTTAAAATTCCAATTTCAGGGATGGTTTTGGATGTTATTTTTTTTAAGGCTAAGCTTAAATCATATTCTAATGTATTAATACTTAAGACCATTGGAATAACTTCTGTTTTATTATCATAAAATAGTGCAATACCAGAATAAGCTTCTACCGTTTGTAATTTATCTTGTTCAATAATATTCATTTGAAAGCGTGGGATTCCTAATTGTGCCATACGATTATGATTTTCTTGTGATGAATTTAGGGAGTCAATTATTACTTGGATATTTCCTTTTCCGTAAGCATCATATTCATTTAATAAATCAGTAATATGTTGTTTCATACCTACGACATGAGGGGGTAGTTTTTTGGTGATATAAAATTCAATAGTCACGATGTCATCTAAGGATCTGACAAGGTTTTTTGAGTAATCTGATAAGGTATAGATATGCTCTTTCGTAAAATCAAAACGTTTGTTTATTTGATTAATAAATAGATTAATAAAGCAAATGATAACAAAAACCATGGCAATGGTTATGATGATACTACCTAATGATTTGATTTCATTTTTTGTATTTAACATGCTTTTTTATCCTAGTTTTCGTGATGATAACACCACGCTATTTAAATATAAAAAGAAACCAATAAAACTGATATAAAATGTAATATCACTTAGGTCAATGACACCTTTGGTAATACTTTCGTAATGGTACCCTAATGATAGGTTGCTCAAAAATGGGATTAGGCTATCTGGTAGGGCATATGCCACAATATCACTGGCTAATAGATAACTAAAAAAACAGATTGCAATACTAATAATAAAGGCAATGATTTGATTTCGAGTTAATGATGATACAAAAAAGCCGATCGCTAAATAGGATGCTCCTAATAATATGGTTCCTATATAGCCGGTTATGATGGGACCTATGTCGGGTGATCCTACGATTGTAACTAGTATTACTAATGGAAACGTTCCTAAAATGGTAAGTGTTAATAAGAGTAAGCTAGCAAGAAATTTACCTATTACTAATTCATAATCTTGTATAGGGAAGGTTAGTAAAAAGTCTAATGTTCCAGATTTTTTTTCTTCAGACCATGATCTCATACTAATGGCTGGTACTAAAAATAATAAAACCCAGGGAGCTAAATCAAAAAAGGTACGCAATGTGGCTTGTCCTACAACAAAAAAGCTTCTAAAAAAATACCAGTTCATAAATAATAAAAAGGTGATGATATAAATATAAGCGATAGGGGACGTAATATAACTTTTAAATTCTTTTTTAAATAAGGTTATGATAATTTTCATGATTTTTCCTTTGTGAGTTCGATAAAAATATCTTCTAAGGAGGTTTCTTCTATTCTTAATTCATTTAAAATCCATTTTTCTTTGACGGCTATATTAAATAATTGGGTTCTACAATCATCATTACTGGTTATTTTATAGCTTGTTAATGCTTCGTTGGTTCCGATTTCTTTGATTGAGGTGATGGTTATATTATGGTTATTGATAGCTTTTTCTAATATGTCTTTAGGTGCTGATATAGATAGAAAGATATTTTTTTCTTTACTTCCTGTTGCTTGAAGTTCTTTGGGGGATCCATTGGCAATAATATTACCTTGTTTTAAGATAAAAACGCGAGAACACGTTGCGGATACTTCTGATAATATGTGAGAACATAATACAATGGTTGTTTCTTTTCCAAGTTCTTTGATTAGGTGACGAATCTCAATAATTTGATTAGGGTCTAGCCCCACGGTTGGTTCATCTAAGATTAGAATTTCAGGTTTATGCATTAAGGCTTGTGCTAAGCCCACCCGTTGTTTGAAACCTTTTGAGCATTCTTCGATAGGTTTGGTTAATACTTGACCAAGTTCGCATAGATCTATAACACGTTTTATTTGGGATTGTTGGTGTGAGGGTTCAATTTTTCTAATATGGGAGATAAATTTTAAATAATCAAGGACGGTCATATCTGGATACAGAGGATTATTTTCTGGCAGATAACCAATCATACGTTTAATTTCAAATGCATCTTCTGTGATTGATAACCCATTGATGGTTGCCTTACCGGAAGTAGGTGGCATAAAACATGTTAAAAGTTTCATGGTAGTGGTTTTGCCAGCACCATTGGGCCCTAAAAACCCAATAATCTCTCCTTTGTTAATGTTAAAAGAGAGATTATCTATAGCGGTTATACTATCGTATTGTTTTGTTAACCCCTTTACATCAATCATATTTTATTTTGTTTTAGTAGTTGTTAATTCTTTCATTAATTCATTGGATCGATTAATAAAGGATTGTGTTTCTTCTCCTGTTAACGGTTGTTTTGACATTTTAGCTAAATCATAAATATGATGACATAATTTGGTAACTAAAGGTTCTTTTTCAGAGCTTGTATTTAGTGCCATTAAATCTTTTACTAACTCATTATTATTGTTGACTACTAATGTAAAATCATCAAAAATACCTGTTCCTTTATCTTGCATGAAATGACTCATGTTTTTCATTCGTTTTACATGTTCAGATTCTAAAATCATTCCAGAAATTGTAGTAGATTTTAAGGCTTTAATATCTACTTTTATTTTATCATTATTAAGTGCTTTTTTGAAAATATCTGCTAATTTGTCATTGTTGGTTTTATTATCTTGGTCAACGACCTCTGTTTTTTTGTTTTCATCAACTAATAAATCTGATAATTCTGAATCAACAGAACAATATTTTGTTGTGCTATCTTTTGATTCTAAGAATTGTAGAAAATGAGTATCAATTAAGGCGTGGGTAAATAAGACTTCAACATCTTGATCTTTACACATATTAACATAGGTAGCCTGACCATCTTTATCACTGCAATAAATAACTTTATCTTTTATTTTTTCTTTATTACGTTCTAAATATTCTGGGATACTAGTTTTATAGCCTAAGGAGGATTCGAAAATAATAATATCTTTTACCTTTGTATAAAAATCATCGTTTTGCATCATTCCATATTTGATAAAAGGACTAATGTCATTCCAGATAGATTCAAAATGATTTTTATCTTTTTTAGCTAAATCATTTAATTTATCGGCTACTTTTTTGATTATATGTTTTGATATTTTTTGAACATAAGGATCATTTTGTAAATAACTTCGTGAAACGTTTAGAGGAATATCAGGACAATCAATGGCTCCTTGTAACAAGGTTAAAAATTCAGGGATAATGGCATTGGCATTATCTGATACAAAGACTTGTTTACAAAATAATTTTACCTGACCTTTATTTGAATCAAGTTCATGCATTACTTTTGGAAAATATAATATTCCTTGTAAGTTAAATGGATAATCAACATTTAAGTGAATCCAAAATAATGGGTCTCCGTTATAAGGAAATAATTTTTGGTAAAACTCTTTGTAGTCTTCTTCTTTTACATCTTTCGGAGTTTTAATCCATAATGGATTTTTTTCGTTTGCTGTTACTCCATTTACTTGGATATTAATGGGTAAAAAGTTTGTATATTTTTTTACTAGATCTTTTATTTTTGTTTCATTTAAGTATTCTTTGTTTTCATCGTTGATATGTAAAATAATGTCGGTACCAATCTCTTTTTTATCAGACTTTTTGATGGTGTAGTCGGTACTTCCTGTACATGACCAAAAAATAGCTTCAGCATCTTTTTTGTAAGATTTAGAATTTATTTCAACTAAGTCAGCTACCATAAAAGATGAATAAAATCCTAACCCAAAATGACCAATAATCTCACTTTTATCTTTAGAATCATTTTCTTTTATTTTTTGAACAAATTCTTCTGCTCCTGAAAATGCAATTTGTGTGATGTACTTTTCTACTTCATCAGCATCCATTCCTAGACCTGTATCAGAAAATGTTATGGTTTTCTTTTTTTCATCAATAATGATGTTAATGTTAGGTTCTTTTAAATCTTTGATATCTTCAAGTGCTGCTAATTTTTGTAGTTTGGTTGTTGCATCAAAGGCGTTTGATGCTAATTCTCTTAAAAATATTTCATGATCAGAGTATAACCATTTTTTAATTATTGGAAAAATATTTTCAGTATGTATACTAATTTCGCCTTTTTTAATATCGTTTGTTTTTTTTGTAGTTTGTTTTTTAGACATAGTATATATAATCTCCTGTTTAAATGTTCTAAAATTTTTGATGTATTTTACAATAGTTTAAATGGGTTTTAAATAGAAATATGTTTTTTACTATGTTGATGTAAGATTGCTTGATTGTTTTTTGTTAGTCTATTACACTTCATTTTTAAATATGTCATTATTAAATCGTTTTTTTTCTTACTTGAAAACTATTACGAGTCCTTATTTGTATTGGGTTTTATTTTTACACTTTTTATATTTGTTTCAAATACATTCTACAGAAAGTATGGGGGGGTTTTATTTTAATGTTAAAGGAATTTTTTTAATTCTTATTAGTTTTTTACCTGTTATTTGTTTGTTTTATGGTGTTAATATTGCTTTGAATCGATATCCTAAATTATTGGTTGTTGGTAATGTTGGATTATTACTTTTCTATGGTTTGTTTGCGGCATATCATTTTCATGCTAGAACACAGTTTATTTGGGATATGTTTAGGGACAATATTGCTAATGCTTTTTATCTAGAATCAGTTATTTTTATGTGGAATTCATTAAATAAAGATGTGTTACTTTATTTTTGTTTTTTTGTTTTTATTTTGCTGTTTATGCAATGGCGGTATCGTTCTATTTCAAGGTATGCCAATCGTATCCAGTCTAAGCGACCTATATTAGTTGTTGTTGCGTTATATAGTTTTTGTTTGATTTCTAATGTGCCTTGTTATGATCCTATTAGTGGTTTTTTTAAGTCTATTTATGTTTATTATTTTAAATCGTCATTTAATGTTGCTTATGAAGAAGGTACTTATCCGTTGATAAAATATGGGAATGAGGATTTTAATTTTTTTAGCTCAACTCATTTAGAAAAACCAAATATATTTTTAATACTTGTTGAGTCTTTAAATCAAAGTGTTATTCATAAAAATACAAGTTTTGGTGAACCGATTACACCATTTTTGAATGATTTAGAAAATAGTAGTTTAGTTGTGAAAAATTTTTATGCTAATTCTATTCAGTCTGCTAGAGGACATGTTAGTACATTTTTATCTTTAATGCCTAGTATTGCTAATAAGATTACAACGGAATATAGTGATTTGAAGGCTTTGTCTATTGCTGATGTGCTTGATAAAAATGGGTATGATAGTGTTTTGTTTCATGCTTATGAGTTAAATGGTTTTGATAATACTGAAGTTTTTTTTCGTGATCGTGGGTTTGTAATGGAAACGGTTAAGTCTTATGTTCAAGATGATGACTCTCCTTATATTTGGAGATCCTGGGGTCCTGAAGATAATGTTTTTTTTAAACGGTTTTTTGATTATTATGATCAACAGGGTTTTGGTGATAAGCCTATGTTCTTTTCTTTAATTACAGTAGCTTCCCACTTTCCGTTTAGTAGTGTTCCTGAACATCGTCGATTGTTGTATAAAAATCCACAATCTATTCATGAAGAGTATGCTAATAGTATTCATTTAGTTGATAAAGGTATTGCTGTTTTTTTTGATGAGTTAAAAAAACGTGGTTTATATGATTCTAGTATTGTTATTATTACATCGGATCATACGATTCCTATGGGTGAGCATGGTATTTATCATCAAGAAGTAGGTTATTATGAAGAATCATTTCGAATTCCATTTTATGTTCATTGGCCGAATCAAATTAAGCCTCAGGTTATTACAAAACCTTTTTCTCAGCTTGATATTGCACCTACTATTTTGGATATGATTGATGCTGATGTTTCCAAACATTCGTTTATGGGTCGAAGTGTTTTTTCGGATCGTATTGATCCTATTTATTTAATTCAACCGTATGGTAAACATTTGGCTATAGTTGATTGGCCATATAAGTTTATTTGGCACTCTCGGTCTGGCACTGCTTCGGTGTATGATTTAGAAAAGGATCCTATGGAAACTAATAATATTGTTCGTGAATTACCCGCTGATATATATGCAGCTTTTAAAAAAAGTTTAAATCAAATTCATTTAAATCAACTGTTGTATAAGAATAATGTTGTTTATTCAGATGATAGCTAGTTGTTTATCGCAAGCATATGTAATTTGAGCTTAAAAGTTCCTTAAGTTATTTTTATGATATACTTGAATTGTATTGAACAAAAAAGGGAGTTTTTATGGTTACGAATGGGTTTTCGGTATATCGTATTTTTGCTATTGTTTTTTTTGGATTTCTTTTATCTTTTCTAGGATGTAGTGAATCTGATGATGGGGATTCAACTATTGAACTTACTACCTATAATTTTTCAGGCTCTGTTTCTGGGAGTGTTTCAGGATTACAGTTATTAGTACAAAATCAGGATACGGAAAAAGTATATGTGGCTGATGTAGAATCGGATGGTAGTTTTTCCGTGGATGTTGGGATACATGAGGAAAATGAGGCTGGTAATGTTTTTTTTGTGAGTATGGTAAGTGGAAATCGTTATGTGGGTGCTGTTGTGGCTGATTATGATTCGGCTGATACAGAGGTTTCTACAGGTGTAGCGATTGTTGGTTCAGAAACAGATTTGAATATTGATTATGATGCTACCAAGGGTGTTGGTGTGTTATCTGATAGTGATAATACCGTTACACTTAATACCGTTTTTAAAACTCGCTTAAATTCAGAAAAACCTGTTGGAATAGAGTCTGTTGGAAAGGGGACATCTTCTAAAACTAGTTCGCTTGAATTAGCAAATAAATTAGACAAAGATCAGGATGGTGTTCCGAATCTTTTTGATGCTATGGATAATGGTCAGGATCTTGATAATACGGATATTAATACCAGTACCGCTGCTATTACCGGATCTTCTGTTGTAACACAGGCTACTATGTTTATGAATTATAAGATTGATGTGGGTGATAGTGATATTACTATCACTAATAATGCTCAGATTACTATTGAAGTAAAAGCTAGTGATCCTTCTCAAATTGCTAGCATTGTGGCTGATTCTGTTCATAGTCATTATGCTGCTTCAACGACAACGTTATTACCTATTGGATTTACTGCCATTGATACATTTCCAACAGAAAATACGTTGTGGTCTAGCACTAGTTATACGTTATATCATGCTCAAAATATGGAAGGTGAAGATATTTGGACGGTATTTTTTAAACCAAATAATAATGATTTTGTTCCTGGTGATTTGATCCGTTTAAAAGCTACATTAACGGATGGTACGATTGAGTATTATTGGATTACGATTCATTTTAAATTTCAAGCATCAGAATTACCGGTTGATTTTACATCTTGGACTCATGGTGGTAATGGAACGAGTACAGATCCGTATTGTATTTTAGATACAGGAGGTCGCGTATTTTCTTGGGATGCTCCTCAAGATAGTAGTGGTAGTGATTTATTAGGGCTTGATTATGCGTTTGAACTATTTTATTTGGAAAATTCTAGTCCAGAATCGGTTGTTCATGCAGGGACTGCTCATTTTTATGATATCGGTGAAGATGTTTATGAAAGTAATGGAACAGGCGATAATCCATTAACTCAAGCTCATATTGATTTATATGAATCCGCATCACCATCACCTAATGTATTACAGGTAGATATTAAGGCAAGCTATGAGTATGGTGATAATACGGCATTAAAGATTTATCTAGCACGAAAAAAATGGGGTAATTCGGCGGGTTGTCCAGATTAAACTTGGGTTAATGCTTATTTAATCTAGCTGTAAATATAATTTTATGGTATGTTTTTGATGTTTTATTGTGCTTAATGATAGACGTAATAGAAAATTTCAATGCAATTTTCTGGATATTTATCACGAAAACATAATACAAAGCAAATTTTTTAATTAATTTGTTTTGAATCAATTAGGAGTTTATTTATGGCACGTTCTATTCAATACGGTTTACTAACTAACTACGATCAAATAATTAAACCAATTAAGAAAGGCCCACCAATTAAGAAGGGTCCAGCAAATAAAGAGGTTCCAAAAATTAACAACCTAGAGCTCAAGAAAAGCTTTGAACCTAATATAATAAAAATTAAAAGTGTAAAATCACCTCCGCCAGACATAAAAAATGTAATATCACCATCAGAAATTCAAGCTCAAGAGGATGAAGATCATTACTTAGCTGTGAAACTTACGAATGAAGAATTAGCTTCCATAGAAAATAAAAAATCACTACAAGAAATTCAAGCTCAAGAGCGTGTAGATTATGCCTTAGCTGTGGAACTTATGAATGAAGAATTAGCTAACATATATGGTGGGTATGATAACATTCCTGAATTTGATAAGGATGCTTTTAATGAAGATAATCAAGATCTTAAAAAGAACTTAAAGGGGAACTCTGCTGATCCTTTTGAGCAAAAGGAAATTCAAGCAATTCTTTTTACAACAGTGATTTTGGACTCTCCTGTGATAGATAACTCGGTTTTACCAGAGCCAGTTCAAAAGATTGTTTCTAAAAAATTGGATGACGTTTTGGATGACGTTAAAGTTAATGTGGATAGGTTAGGCAACTATTCTCAGTTTACACAAGAGGTTAATGAGTATGCAAATAATAGGCTTAATAGACATCAAGTTAGGGAGTTTTCTATATCTACAGTAAAAGCATCAGGATTAGCAGTAAAATCACCACCAGAAGCAGAACCAGGACTAGAAGGTTCACGATCAGCAAAAAAACATTCTTTATTATCCCTTGGGAATAAGTATCCGACTAAAATATCTGATCTTTCTTTCAACAATGAATGGTTAACTCGTGATGATATTGAACTAAAGCTTGCTGCAAAAAATGATACTGATCCTGTTGTAAAAAAATTTAAAGAAAATACAATTTGTATGAGTGCCATGAATAATAATACAGATTATTCTCATATTGCTGACCTTATTTCCTACAAACAGTTAGAGATGATTAAACAATTATTAGCAACTATATTTAGGAGTGGTACAAATTCAGGATCTTCAGAATATGTTACTGCAGTTGAATTATTAAAACAAGATCGTCTACTATCAGAAGGATTTGATTTGGAAAAAGATCTTTCTGATCTTGCATCCCTTCAAGATGCCTTTCGTACAGTTTTTGGAAAAGAGAATCTAAAGTATTTTGAGTTTATTTTTTCTAATAAAAAGTGCGGACAAATTTCTAATATTTTTGATCAGAAATATCAGCTTGATGAATCTCGGATCCATATTCAACATATGTTTATTAATACAGGAGCTATTCACGATCCAAAAAATGGTTCTGATGAAGGTGTCCATTATGTATATTGTGCTATTCAATATGATCAAGATAATCCATTAAATTATGATATTTTTTATAAAGATTCTTTTGGGCACCCACCACCTGAGAGACTATTTGTCCCATCTTCTAATGGTCAGATAAATCTTTATGAGAATAAAGAAGTGCAACAATACGATGGTCACAGTTGTGGTTATTGGGCATTAGAAAATTATTATCATACGTGTAAGAGTTTAGAACAAGGAAAACCTTTATCAGAATTAGCTACTGGCAGTAGGGTATTATCTAGGTTATATAGCTAATATTTAGGATGAGGGGCTGGATTTTAAATATTATATTATTAAAATTTATTTTTTAGTTCATTAATTTGATCTCTTAGCACTGCCGCTAATTCAAATTCTAAGTTGTTTGCAGCATCATTCATTTGTTTTTCGAGGACTTTGATAACTTTTAATTGTTCTTTGGGGGATTTTGTTTCTAGGTTGGTTAAGGTTTGGGTTACTTCTTTACGTGCTTCTGATCGAATATCGGTTATTTTTTTGCGAATGGATTGGGGTTTGATATGATGTTTTTTGTTGTGTGCTTCTTGGATACCACGGCGTCGTTGAGTTTCGTCAATAGCTGTTTTCATGGAATCAGATAATCTGTCTGCATATAAAATGACGGTTCCCTTTTCATGTCTAGCTGCTCTACCAATGGTTTGAATTAGAGAGCGTTCAGTTCTTAAAAACCCTTCTTTATCAGCATCTAAAATTATAACTAAGGATACTTCAGGTAAATCAAGCCCTTCTCGTAATAAATTAACACCTACTAAGACATCACTTTTTCCAATACGTAAATCATGTAAAATATCCACTCGATCTAAGGTACTAATTTCAGAATGAAGATATTGTACTTTTATGGATTGTTGACTTAAAAAATCACTTAAATCTTCCGACATTTGTTTGGTTAATGTTGTAATAAGGACCCGCTCTTCTTTTTTGATACGTTTTTTGATTTCAGCTAGAATATCATCAATTTGACCTTTTGATGGCCGTACATCAATGATAGGGTCTAATAAGCCTGTGGGTCTAATAATTTGTTGAGCACAATCATAATGATCCCATTTGTCTATTGTAGGACCTGCTTTGACGTCTTTTAAATAGGTTTTTTCTAGTTCATAGTCACCAGGTGTTGCGGATACATAAATGCAGGTAGGAATTTTATTTTCAAATTCAGCAAACATGAGCGGTCTATTATCTTTTGCAGATGGTAAGCGAAACCCGTAGTCTACTAAATTTTGTTTTCGGCTTTGATCTCCATGATACATACCTCTGATTTGAGGTACTGTTACATGAGATTCATCGATAAAGGTAATAAAATCATCTGGAAAAAAGTCTAATAATACGCCTGGAGGGTCACCGGCTTGTCGTTGTGATAAATGACGGGAATAATTTTCGATTCCTTTGCAATAGCCCATTTCTTGAATCATGTCTAAATCATAGTTGGTTCGTTGTTTAATGCGTTGTGCTTCAACTAACTTTTCAGCGTCTTCAAAGTGTTTGATTTGATTGATGAGTTCTGTTCTAATATTTTGGATAGCAGATTCTTTGTAATCATGAACCACATAATGGGTAGCTGGGAAAATTTTGACGATTGTTTCTTCAGCTAGGGTTTTTAAAGAAATGGGTTCTAAAATACTTAATTTTTCACATTCATCACCAAAAAATTCACAACGATAAATGAGTTCATCCCATGAAGCATAAATATCAATGGTNTCACCTTTAATTCGATATCGTCCTGCTGTTAACTCAATATCATTTCGTTCATATTGAGAGGCTTCTAATTTGCTAAGTAATTGGCGACGATTATAGGTTTTTCCTACTTCGATTTCAATGACAGCTTTTAAATAATCTTCAGGAACACCTAATCCGTAGATACAGGATACAGAGGCTATGATAATCACGTCACGTCGTGTTAGAAGGGATCGTGTGGCGCTATGACGNAAGCGTTCGATTTCTTCGTTAATATCAGCTTCTTTTTCAATATAGGCATCTCTACTGGGTATATAGGCTTCTGGTTGATAATAGTCATAATAAGAAATAAAAAATTCGACAGCATTATCTGGAAAAAATTCCTTAAATTCATTACATAACTGAGCAGCTAACGTTTTATTATGAGCAATAATTAAGGTAGGTCTATTCATATTTTGAATGATGTTTGCCATGGTAAAGGTTTTTCCGGATCCTGTTACACCAAGTAATATTTGTTTTGATTTGTTTGCGTTAATGCCATCACTTAATGTTTGAATGGCTTTGGGTTGATCGCCATCTGGATTAAAATCACTTTTTAATTTAAATTTCATGTTATATACTATATCAGTCTCATTATATAAATATTAGTTATTGTTTAGGGGTTTATAAAAGTTTTAAGGGATTTTATTAAAAAAATGAAATTTTTTTTGATTTAAATACGATAACAAAATAAAATACTAATAAAAATGTGTTTTTTAAATTTGGGAGCTTATGAGATATTTAACTAATATAATTTTTGTTTTTTTATTTTCAATGCCATTGTTTGCAGGTGATATTGTTGTTAATGTTGATCCTAACCCTGTTGTTGATAATAATTTTGTTCGTGTTTCAGTTGTATCTGAATTTCCTATTACTGAAGCTGTTTTGTTGGTTGGAAATGATGTTTTTCCCTTACAAAGGGTATCGGATCAATTATTTAAATTAAAGTTTAGATCGTTTTTAGCTTTAAGTTCTCAAGAGACTTTTATTAATGTTGTTTTTTCTTCTTCTCAGAGTCATGTTTTACCTGTTGCTATAAAAGTTTTAGAAAGTAATGAAGCTTCAGGGCAATATTTGGATGTTAAAAATGCCCAAGCTATTAAAATTGATAATACTAAATTAGAAATAGAGCGTTTGGAAGATAAATTAGATTTATTAGATCAAAAGAATCAAATATTGAATAAAGAGATAGCTGAATTAAACAAAAATTTAGAAAATCAAAAACAATTAGCTTTATCTCAAGCTGAAATTGCTGCTCAGAAAGCTAAGTTGAAAGAGTTGTTAGCATTACTTGAACAGGAAGAATTAGCCAAGCAAGCTTCGATTATGGAGTTAAAACGAAAGATGGAAGTATTTAATACTAAACAAAAGATGTTTGATAAAAAAGAAAAAGAACTTAACAATTTAGAGTTGGAGTTATCTCAACAATCTCAGATGTTATTGAATCAAGGGATTCAGTTTGAAAAGGATAAGGATTTGTTGAAACAAAAAGAAAAGGATGTTAGTAAACAACAAAAATTTGTTAGAAAAGCACAGAAGACTGTAGCTAAAGACGAAAAAATGGTTGAACGAATGAAGGCTGATATTGATCGTCAAAAAAAGGAATTATCAAAGCAAAATAAACGAATTACAAAAAAGGAAAAAGTTTTAGATTCAAAAATGGCTACTATTGCTATGAATCAGTCGACATTGGTAACTAAAGAAAAAACATTGAAGAAACTATCGGAAAAGATTACGGGTGAACGTCATACCTTAGTATCTATTTCTGCTAAATTAGATAAGAAGAAAAAAGCTTTAAATGATGAAAAAAATAAGTTTTATGAGGAACAATCAGAAAAGGAAAGCGTGATTAAAAAGACTCAGCAAAATATTAATAGTCTTGAAAAAAAGATGTTGNACACGATTACTACGTTATCACGTCTTGAACAGGATCATTTAGATAAATCAGTTTATATTGAAAAAGAAAGAGCCTATTTACGTACACAGAGGCTTCAATATGAAAAAGAACGGAAGGCTTTTGATCAAGATTATAAAAATTTGAAGTTATTAGAATCAGAAGTTTCGGTTCGTGTTGAGATTATGAATGATTTAGGCGCTCATATTGATGGACAGTTAGATCAAATGCATAAACAAATGATAGATTCACAGCATTCTCAGTTAACGTATGAATCAGAGATGAATGATAAAGTTACTTATTTAAATAACTTAACTAAGTTAATTGAAAAACGTGCCAAAAAAATGGAGTATAAAAATAATAAGTTGAAGGTTAAGAATAAGCAATTACATAAACAGCTTGTAGGTTTAAAGGCACCTCATTATCGATATGCGTTTTCTCCGTATATGAGTTTTCGTCTTAGTGATTCTTTAAAGTCAGATTATGATGAGTTTGGTTTTACTTTTTCAGCATATTTTAGAAAAAGTTTAAGTTTTTCGGCTGGTGTTGGATCGGTTAATTATATGAATCAGTTAGATTCTGATTATAATCAACTTATTAATTCTAGGGTTGCTAATGTTTCTATTTCTTATTTGATTAATCCAAAAGAAAAATTAGGTTTTTATGTTAGAACAGTAGCTAGGAGGTTGTTGACGCCAGAGATTGTTCCTATTTATGTGGGTTTAGGGTTTGATTTGAAATATAATTATAATAATCGGTTTTCATCATTTTTTAGTGCTCAGATAGCAGATGGATCGTATTTATCTATCGGTATTGAAAAATATATTATTCCTACTTTTTTTCAAACTGCTAATACGGATGTTGATGAGTATGATGTTGTTGAGTCTACTATAGATAAAACTGATGATAGTTATATATCTCTTTCTAACGTTGATCCTTATTTTTGTTTTTTTCCAACAGTAAAAATATTTCAAGATGTTTCTAAATCTTGGTATAAGGAATCGGTTGAAAGAACTGCATCTTACGGTCTTTTTGATTTACATACTTCAGATACGTTTAACCCTAAGGGATATTTAACATATAAGGATGCTTCTTATGCTTTAGTTTGGACTCGTTATATTGATCAGGTTTTACGGCCTGATCCTATTCGTGTTAATTTTTCTTTAATTTCAGATTTTAATCCTTCTTTATTAGTGTCTTTTTATATTGTAGATGAACAAGGGAATAGGCTTGCTGTTCTTAAAGATAAGCAAGAATATTTTGTTGGTGAGCATGTGTTAGAGTTTGATCCCATAGCGTTATCTTTAAAAGAAGGGCGGTATCGATTATTGTGTGAATTATATTCTCAAGAAGTGGTTAAAGGTTTGGATACGTATGAAGTTAAATATGTTGCTATTAGTAAATTAGAACAAGTGTTTGATGTTAATTCTCTTGAATCGTTGGCTGATTTTCCTGTTTTTAAGTCTGAATTTCGTTCTGATGAGTCGTATCCATTTTTAAAGAAAGCGGTTGAGTTTGAATGGTTTAGATTTAATAAACGAGAGTTAGCGTTGTTTAGTAATGTTGCTGTTACCCGATTAGAATTTATTGAAATTGTCGGGCGCTTTTTATTACAATCTGGTGCAAGAGATCGTGATATAGATATTGATTTAACCTATTACAATGATTTGCATTTAATTCCTAAATCAAAACAACCTTATTTAAAGGAATATATTATTGAATTGGGATATGGTGGTGATCATAATCAAAATTTAAATCCGAACCAATATTTAACACGAGCAGAATTTGCGGTTATTATGAATCGTTTATTACGTTGGAAACAAAAAACGTTAAAAGATAAAAATATTATTCTTGATTTTGATCAGCTTGTTGTTAATTAAGATTGTTTATTTGTGATACAATACTCAATAATATAGATTATGTATGTTATAGTTTAACATTTTTCTAGGAGAGTATTATGTTAGAGACGTTATTTAAAAAAATATTAATTGCTAATCGTGGTGAAATTGCTGTTCGTATTATTCGAGCTTGTAAAGAATTAGGTATTTCTACAGTTGCTATTTATTCGGAGGTGGATAAAAATTCCTTACATGTAAAGTTGGCTGATGAAGCTATTTGTGTTGGTCCTCCAGCTCCTATGAAAAGCTATTTAAATGTTCCTTCTATTATTGCTGCTTGTGAAGTGACTGGTGCTGAAGCGATTCATCCAGGATATGGGTTTTTATCTGAAAATGCTGATTTTAGTGATATTTGTGAAGCTAATAATATTGTTTTTATTGGAGCTTCTGCTCGATGTATAAATATGATGGGAAATAAATCGGAAGCTAAAAAAACAATGGAATCTTTAGATGTTCCCATTGTTCCTGGTTCGAAAGGTGTTATTTCTGATTTAAAGAGTTTAAAACAGGTTGCTAATGATATTGGTTATCCGCTTTTATTAAAGGCTTCTGCTGGTGGGGGGGGTCGTGGTATGAGAATTGTGAATGAAGAAAGTGAGTTATCTAATGCGTATGATATGGCTCATAATGAAGCGTTATCAGCTTTTGGTAATGGTGATATTTATGTNGAAAAATTTGTTGGCAATCCACGTCATATTGAAATACAAATTTTATCAGATAAATCAGGGCATGCTATTTATTTAGGAGAGAGAGAATGTTCTATTCAGCGTCGTCATCAAAAATTAATTGAAGAGGCTCCATCGCCTGTTGTTTCTGAAGATATGAGACAACGGATGGGTGAGGCTGCTATTAAAGCGGCATCGGGTATTAAGTATGAGGGTGCTGGTACGGTTGAGTTTTTGGTAGATGAGCAATCTAATTTTTATTTTATGGAAATGAATACGAGGATTCAAGTTGAGCATCCTGTTACGGAAATGATTACGGGGATTGATTTGGTTAAAGAGCAAATTCGAATTGCTTATACAAAGAAGCTTCGATTAAATCAATCGGATGTTTCTTTTAATGGTCATGCCATGGAGTTTCGAATTAATGCTGAAAATTATCAGGATAACTTTATGCCTTGTCCTGGTACTGTAGATTTATTTTTACCTCCAGGTGGTAAGGGTGTTCGTACGGATAGTTTTATTTATCCTGGGTTTAAAATTCCAACTCATTATGATTCTTTAGTTGGTAAACTTATTGTTTGGGGAAAAGATCGTAATGAAACATTACAACGTGCTAATAGAGCTTTAGAAGAGTTTGTTATTGATGGGGTTATTACGGTTATTCCTTTTCATCAAAAGGTTATTAAACACCCTGCTTTTATTAAAGGGGATTTTACTACTCATTTTGTTGAGCAGTATATAGATGATTTAATTTAGTATGGGTATTCGTCACATTGGTAGAAAATTAGCTATACAAGCATTGTATCAGGCTAGTACTCGTAATGATGATGTTATTGAATTTATTGATTATTTTATTGATGATAGTGATTTTGATGGTGATGCAAAGTCGTTTGGGAAAGAATTGGTTATTGGAGCATGGACTGCTCATGAAGAATCAGATAAGTTTATTAAGGAATATTCGATAGGGTGGTCTTTAGATAGAATTAATTTAATTGATTTAAGTATTATGAGATTAGCGTTTTATGAATTATCAGTAAAAGAAACTCCAGTTAATGTTATTTTAGATGAAGCTGTTGAATTGGCTAAAGAGTTTTCTACGATGGAATCATCAAAATTTATTAATGGTATTTTAGGTAAATTTGTTGCAGATCATGTTCACAGGGATCATTAAATTATTAGGCGTTATTGATTCAGTAAAGCCATTAACGGATGGTATTGCTGTTGCTATTGCATGTGATACTAGTATTTTGAATATCGAGCTTGGTGATAGTATCGCGGTAAATGGTGTTTGTTCTACGGTTGTGGAATTTACAGATAGCCATTTTATAGTTCATTATTTACAAGAAACATTGCGTGTTACAACCTTTAATATATTAACGGTTGGTTCTTATGTTAATTTGGAACCTAGTTTAACACTCCAAACTAAGTTAAGTGGTCATTATGTGTCAGGGCATATTGATGGGGTAGGAAAAATTATTGAGTTAGAAAAATCTGATCCATGGGGAAAAATTGTTGTTTCTTTTGAGGAAGATTTGTCATCATTTTTAATCTATAAAGGTTCAATTGCTCTTGATGGTATTAGTTTAACCATTTCTCATCTTAGCTCTACATCATTAACGTGTCATATTATTCCTCATACGTTTGAACAAACGGTTATTAAATATTATGATATAGGTAAAGAAATTAATATAGAGTGCGATATGATAGGAAAATATGTTGTAAATGCTGCTAAGAGTGGTTCTTTAGGAAATATTAATGGTTAAATTTAATACGATTGAAGAGGCTATTNCTGATATTTCNAATGGTAANATGGTGATTGTTGTTGATGATGAAGATCGAGAAAATGAAGGAGATCTTATTATGGCAGCTGATTTTGCTACCCCTGATGCCATTAATTTTATGATTAAACAAGCACGTGGTTTAGTGTGTGTTCCTGTGACAGATGATGTTTTAGATAGGTTAGAGATTAAAGAAATGGTTAAAGAGAATACGGATCCTAATAATACGGCTTTTACAGTATCATTTGATGCTCATTCCAAGCATGGGATTTCAACGGGTATTTCAGCATTTGATAGAGCAAAAAGTATTCGTGTTATGGTACATCCAGAATCTAAGCCNGATGATATNATTTCTCCGGGTCATTTATTTCCNTTACGNGCTAGGCGAATGGGGGTTTTNAANCGNGCTGGTCATACAGANGCTTCTGTTGATCTTGCTCGATTAGCAGGGTTACAACCCGCTGGGGTTATTTGTGAAATTATTAAAGAGGATGGTGAGATGGCACGATTGCCTGATTTAGTTAAGTTTGCTAAAAAGCATAAGTTGTCTTTAATAACGATTAAAGATTTAATTCATTACCGTATTCAGAATGAATCCTTTATAGAATTGGTTGAGATTGTAAAGTTGCCTACNGATATAGGTGAGTTTGACTTACATTGTTATTTAGACAAATTAAATGATAAACACCATTTTGCGTTAACTTATGGTGACTATCAAAAGAAGCCAACGTTAGTAAGGGTTCATTCGGAATGTATTACAGGAGATGTATTTGGTTCGTTACGTTGTGATTGTGCGCCTCAGTTACATACGGCAATGTCGATGGTAAAAGAAAACGGAAGTGGTGTTGTTTTATATATGAGTCAGGAAGGTCGTGGTATTGGTATTGCTAATAAGTTAAAGGCTTATAAATTACAAGAGAATGGGTATGATACGGTTGATGCTAATAAAGAGCTTGGTTTTTCTGAAGATTTGAGAGATTATGGAGTGGGTGCTCAAATTTTAATCCATTTAGGTGTTACACAGATGCATTTAATGACAAATAATCCAAAAAAAATTATTGGTCTTAAGGGATATGGGTTATCTGTTAAAAAAAGGGTTCCAATTAAGATTGAACCTGGAAAATATAATCAAACTTATTTAAAAACAAAACAAAATAAAATGGGGCATATATTATGAAACATAATCATGTAAAAGGTTTAGATAAAAACGATTCAATTATTAAAGGGGATTTAGAAGGAAACGCTTATAAAGTTTCTATTGTAGTTGCATCTTTTAATGGAGATATTGCACAGGGTTTGTTAGATGGTGCGTTAAAAGCTTTAGGTGAGTGTGGTACAACGGATATTAAGATTTTAGAAACAGANGGTGCTTTTGAAATACCAGTAATAGCTAAGCATTGTACTAACTTTTCGGATGCTGTTGTCTGTTTAGGTGCTGTTATAAAAGGTGAAACCGCACATTTTGATTATGTTGCTAATGAATGCTCTCGTGGTATTCAACAGGTGATGTTAGAAACAGGTAAACCTATTACGTTTGGTGTTTTAACAACGTATACAGATTTTCAAGCAAAAGAGCGATCTTTGCCAGATTCATTTAATGAAGGGTATCAAGCTGCTAATACAGCGATTCGTATGTGTTCGTTACTTAAAAAATTAGGTTAATTATTTTATCTAGTTTAATAGGATCTAATAATTCCGATACATTTTCCGAGAATAGTAGATGATTTGTTGTTTTGAATGATAATGGATGGGTAAGCATCATTTTCAGCTTTTAAACTTATTTTATTATCTTTTTTGATATAGCGTTTTAAGGTTGCTTCATTATCGATTAATGCTGCAATAATGTCACCTGATTGAATGGTATGATTTTTTTCTATTATGGCAATATCTCCTTCAAAAATTCCAGCATTAATCATGCTGTCACCTTTTATATTTAATCCAAATTTTTGTTTGTTATGGGTTAATAATGGTAGGTTATCTAAGTATGATTCTGTATTTTCAATTGCTTCTGTGGGTTCTCCTGCTTTAATAGTTCCTAGAATAGGGGTAATGTTAGGATTATGTAAAATGGTAACGGCACGCGCTTTTGCATGCCGTTTAATATATTTTTTTCGTTCAAGGATTTCTAAATAGGTTCTTACGGTACCATCAGAATTAAAATTGAATGTTTTTGCTATTTCTTTGTAGGATGGATAATATTTGTTTTCTTCAAAAAAATTACATATAAAGTTGAAAACGTTTTCTTGTTTTTTGGTTAGTTTTTCTAACTCTTTATTCATATTTTATACTGACAATTAATTCTATTTTAAANAATTTTGTATTATCTATTGGCGATATTTTAGCACCCAAATTAGCGGAGAAACTATTAACAATATTTAATAATCCTATTTCTGAATTTTTTTGGTTATAGATTAAGTTATTTTTTATTCTACTTAAGATGATTCCTTCTAAGTTTGTATTTGATAATTGTTTTATTGTATGACATAAATTGTCTTTGTTTTCTTTATTTGTAATATTTTCGGTAGTAATGATAGCTTCGTTTGGAAGTTGTGTTAAATGGATGCTAATGTCATTATAATTTTTATAGGTATGTTTTATTGCGTTTTCAATCAGTTCATTTGTAATAGTTGAAATTGTTGATTTGATTTCATTTTTATTTGAGTGTACTGAGGATGTGTGATAGTCTGCAAAAAAATTTGATACTATGCTACATTTTTCCCAATCTTCAGCATGGTTAATAGACATTTTAAAGGATAGGGAAATGTTGTTTTGTATTGTTTTAAATTTAGTTTCATCTAAATTTCCAAATAATTGAGTTTCGTTTGGGCTAGTTTGATTCAATGTATAATTTTTCCCATAAGTTTTGTAATGATGATAATGTTTTATTTTGCCATGGAATATTTTTGTTTATGATTAATTTAATTGATTTATCATCTTTTCTAGCTTGGATTATCATTCTTGCTAATGAGGTGATTCCTGAACTGTTGAGATACTCTAACTCTGTAATATCAATATTTAAGATATCAGTAGATTCTTCTAGGGCATTTTTTATTAGAGAAAAGGGTTGGTCGTAGGATAATGGAGAAGGAAGTCTCATGGATCCTGAAATTGTAATTTTATTTAATGAGCTGGAATCAATTATGTAGTCTTCAGTTTTGATAATCATGTGTCATGTCCTTATTGTTTAATTTTATTATAATACGTGTTTTTAAAATTGAAGAGGTTTTTTCTTTGTTTTTTTGGTTTTCAATATTTATTTTTCCTTTATAATCTTTTGTTAGGCTATAAATGGCATAGCCTAATTCTGAAAATTCTTTTGCAAATAATATGTTTTCAAATTCATTATTTTTTTTAATTAGCTTTATTTTTTTAATATAATTTTTTAAGAGATTGATTTGATGAGATATTAAATATAATGATAGTTCTATGGTTGTTTGTTTGCTATCTTTAAAACATGATAGTGAATATTGTTCAGTTTTTTTTACACCATGTTTGATTGAAAATTCTAAGCATTCATTAATGATCGTTGATAGTGTGTTATTTATATAATGTTGCGGTGTTTCGTTAGAGTTTAATAAATTGGAACAAAATGCAGACGACAGGCTTGCTCGTTTCCATGATGAAATGATATCTATTGGTAAAAAATTAATATCGAAATTTATATTTTGATTTGTCATATTTTTTGAGGTATTAATGATATGATTTTATTTTATAGTAACTTAAAAGTAGCTTGTTTAGTAGTTTATTTTTTAGGTTAATACTTTCTTAATTTCGTTGTGTTTGATGATAATAAAGGTTATATCATCTAAAAATATTTTATTTGTAAATGTATTAATGTTTTCAATAAGGTTTGTTTTTATGGTTTCTGTACTTTCTGTACCTATATCTTCGAGTAATTGTTTAATTCGAGTATCATTAAATTGTTCTTTTTTTGGGTTACCTTCTTTATATGCTTCGGTCAGACCATCCGTTGCTAACAATAATACGTCTTTTTCTGATAAACTTATGCTACTAGATTGAAAACATTTATTTTTTAGTTCATCTGTTAAGCCTATTCCAAATGGTAGATGATTAATAGAGTGATGGATGACTTTTTTTTCATTATGTTTATAGATAAATAAATTTTCATGATTTCCATGAAATTTAAATGTTTTTCCATCTTCAGTATGTAAGGTTACAAGTGATATAGGTCGAGGTTCGCTTAATCGTTCGAAGTTTTGACATAAAATTTTGTTTGCTTGTTTATTGATTGATGCAGGATCGATTAGTTTACTAGAGTGGATGAGACTTGAAAAAATACTTTGAATCATGAGCATAACCATTCCAGATCCTATGCCATGGCCTGCTACATCGCCTAATATAATCCAATTATGATTGTTTTTAGTATGGATATCATAAAAATCACCTCCCACTTCATCAGATGATCTTAAGTAAGCTGATGTTGTGCAATTTGGAATTACATGGTTTTGTGGAATAATTTCTGATTGTATTTTTTGTGCTATTTCTATTTCTCCATTGAGTCTAATTTGTTTGATTTTTTGCATTGCAGGTGTGATTTGATTGGATAAGGTTTTTAAGAGTTGAGAGTCTTCTTTTGTATATTTTTTTTCAGATAATTTTTGACCTATGATTATTAATGCGATTATTTCATCTTCTTCATTGTATGATACTAAAATAAAGTTGCCTTTTTTGGTTAAGTTTGGATCTATATTTGTTACTTTATTGCTGATATCCACAATATCATAAATTGATTCTTTAGTTTTAAGAATAAACTTTATGAGTTCAGGCGTTATTTTGAATGGGGTAGTTTCTAAATTTTGTTTATTTGGATGGTAGATTAATTTTTTACTAGTTTCTTTAAATTTATCAAACCATTCAGGGATAAAAACTTGAATGTCTATGATTTCGATATCATTTGAAAATAGGTTGTATATATTATTAACTAATTCAGATAAATTTGATGATTTGTGTGTGAGTTGTGAAAATTTAAAGAGAATTATTTTATAGTCATACCAGCCTTTGATAAATTTTCGTGTTGCGGATGTAATTAGTTTATCTTGTGCTTCTGCTCCGTAAAATGCCCAAATTACGGATAGGAGAATACAGCCAGGGTATAAGACTGTATTGTTATCTTTTGCAAATGAAAACAGGGTTAAGTAAGAGAGTACGATGGTTGTTGTAATAATAATAAAGGATGTAGATCGTCCTATGACAACTTTTATATCCATTAATTCGTGTTTTAGCATGGCATATAATGAACAGTAGATAAGACAAGATACAGATAAGGGGCCGATGTTGGTTAGATTTGTAATACCAAATAAGGGTAAGATAAGATTAAAAAATACGGACATGCTAATGGTTAAAATAATGCCTAGGGCGATGTAGGTTATTTTTAGTTTGTCTTGTCCTGTATATTGATTAATTTTTTTATATATTGTTATAAATATTATGCTCATAAAGCTTAGAAAATAGATGGACCATAATTTATGGCCATAATTAAATGTAACGTCGGTCATACTTTTAATATCAATGATAATAAAGTTGCTTAATGATGCTATTGCAAAAAATAGTGATATTCCTGTTAATAGGGCTAGTTTTATAGGGGTTAGGTTGATTATTTTTCTAGGGTAGTGTGTTACAAATACATATAAGGATGTGGGTAAAAATGAAGGTCCTAAAAACGCCATTTTTACCCAAAAAAGCATGTTTTCAGTATTCCAAAGCATATAACAAGCAAGCATCCATTGTAAAATTGCGATGGATGTTATTGTAAATGCTATATTAGCAATGTTTTTCCAGTTTTTTATAATAGGGATTAATGATAAAAAAAAGTTTAATACTATTAAGGTTATATATAGTACTAACATGAGGTTGTTTTTTTACCTGTTAATGTAAATAAATTAGAAAATGTGAGCGTTGATTCATCTTTTAAATAATTCATATAATCATTTTTAAATTGTGTTGCTTTATCTTTAGATCCTAATGCTTTTACAATTTCTGGTAAAGCAATATCTAGTTTTAGATCCCATAATGATTCATTATGAGGATCTATTTTTCCTGCAAATAGATGATAGGGTTCTAATTGAAGATCAATAGAGCTTAAGGAGGCTTTTTTTCCAAAGTGAAATAATTTTCTGCCTATATAGGGATCAAATCCACTTTTGCTTAGGTGTTTTAAAATAATATCTAGTCTGTTTTGTAATGATTTGTTTTCTGGATAATGTGTTGCTAATTGTGCATCTAAATCTTGTAATATAATAAATCCATTGGGTTTAGTGACACGATACATTTCTTTAATAATACGTAAAGGTGATTTGCTATATTCTAGTAAAAATCTTATGAAGACAATGTCAAAGTGATTTGAATGAAATGGCATGTTTTCTGCAGATCCTTGAATAAAGTTTAGATTTTTATAGTCGGAATGTTTGCTGCGTTCATCATTAAAACGTTGTTTACTTAAATCAATTCCTGTAATAGAGATGTTTTTGAAGGTTTTAGCTATTGTTGATGTAATGATTCCTGATCCGCAACCTACATCTAAAATGTTATTTATGTTGGGGTTTATTAGAGGAGATATATATTTTTTTATAAAAGTATCAGGGTCTACTTTACTTTTTAGCCGTGAGCTTTCTCTTGTGTCATCCATAAAGTAGGTGGCGGATGTCAACGGTTTTTATCTTATTTCATGAACAAGATGTTTCTTTTTTTCTCGTTCGCAAACTCGGCTGAAAATTTTATCTACATTTTTGTACCAGTCTATATAGCCATCTTTAGACCAAATGCTTTGATTATATTTTCGAATAATATTATGTCCCATAATGGTTAATAGTGTAGCATTATGGTTGTCTGTAATAACAGGAATGTAGGGTGCTTCAAAATTACTATAATATGTTTTTACTTGATTGAGTAAGTTTGAACAAATCTTTTGACATGTATCAGAGTTTAAGTTGTTATTAATGATTAATTCACATCTGTTTTCTAATAAACTAAAATTTAATCCAATGGGTGATCGATACGCTATAGCAACTCCAATAAGCTGTGATTTTGAGAATGCTAGTAAAATATGTCTGCGTTTAAATAGGCCTATGGATTTATAGGATTCATTTATATTTTCTAGATTGATGTCATTACTATCAAATTGGCCTGCTTCAACAAACATTTTATGTCGATTTAGGGTTAAAAAATGGATTAGTTCTTCATGATGATTTACGTGATAGTTTTTTATGGTTATATTTTTGCTTGTTTGTAGTTGACTGGCTGGATTAATTGCTAAGTAGCAGTGTTCAAATATACACGATATATTTTGTTTAACTGTATTTTGTAATGAACCAAAAACTTTTTTAGCGTATTTATTGGTGGGTCTAAACCAATTTTGAATGTAGTTGTAATTATGGGTAGGGGCTTTATCAATGAATCCTTTTTGCATCGCTAATAGTACCGATCGGGATCCTATTGGATTCCCATTAGAGCTTAAATGTTGGCAACACCATAGTGACTGGTTTTCTTTCCAACTGCTAACAGATGCCCAGTGGTTTGTAATGGGGTTTTCATAAGTATAAATGGATAATAATGAATCATTTTTAAGAAGCATTTTTTTCCAGTTATGTTTAATTTGTTCAAAATAGGGTTTTAATTTTTTCATTTTTTCTGGATAAATAAAGCCATTTTTTTCATATTTATTAAACAATTCATCAATGCTGATTTGATTGATTTTACAATTCAAATTTTCTGCTGATTCAAGTTTTATGTTATTAGCTGGATCGTATAGTTGATGGATATTGGGGGTGGTATGTGTTGTTGGGGTATTTAGGACTGAATATGAAAATTTGGTTTTTGTAGGAGGCACGATACCATGATCTTCTAATTTAGAAATGATTGTTTGGTATTCTTCCGAAATAATTTTAGAAGATAATTTTGATTTTTTTGGGAAAACCATGTTTTGATATTCCTATTTAAAAATATTTATCGATGAAAATATCCTATTTTGATACACTAGATAATGTGCTTGTGTCAATAGTTTTTTTTGTTTTAAATTGTAGTTTAATTTTTTTAAGTAAGGATATTATATTTTTGCAATTGTTTGATCTTTTCATTACACTATAGACATGTCAAAACGTAGTAAGTCTAAATCTGGTTCAAAATTTGGTTATGGGTTGCCCAATATTAATCGAAAAAAAATTACTAAAAAGGATATTTCAATTATTTTAAAAAAGCGTTGGAAAGATGTATCTAGTTTGGATTTATATAAATTATATCAATCTGATTTTAAAACGGAAGATTTAGCTAATAAATTTAATACAACGACTATTAATATTTTAAATCGTTTAAGGTTTCAATGACGTTTTTTAAATCTCATTTATTTATTTTATTTTTAGTTGTTTTTACAGAATTAATTGGTTTTGGTTTAATTATTCCCGTATTACCACAAATTGCAGCTCAATATGAATTGAATCATTTTATGTTGGGTATTTTAATGTCTGCATTTTCGTTTGCTCAATTTTTTTCTGCCCCCTTACTGGGACATTGGTCTGATAAATTTGGACGTAGACCTTTGTTGATTGTGAGTAAATTAGGTACAGTTTTTGCTTATATTGTTTTGGCTTATGCTAATTCATTTTGGTTGTTTTTAATAGCTCGTTTATTAGATGGGTTTACTGGTGGGAATATTGCTGTTGCTAGAGCGTATATAGCGGATGTGACGCCCGTTAAAGATAGAGCTAAAGGGATGGCTGTTATTGGAATATCGTTTGGGTTAGGATTTATTTTTGGACCTGCTTTAGGGGGTGTTTTTTATACGTTGCCAAATGGTCAGTTCGTGGCTTCTTTGGTTGCGAGTGGTTTATCCTGTATAGCTGTTCTATTTACCTATTTTCTTTTAAAAGAACCTGAAAATAAAGTTGCTGTTAAAGAGGGTTTTACCTTAATTCGTTCTGTTTTTTCTATTAAACAAGGGGTGTTGTTAGCAATATGTTTTATTTATTTTATTTATATGATTTCATTTTCAGGTTTTGAAACAACGTTTTCTGTTTTTACGCATTATATATTTGATCTTTCTATTAGAGATAATAGTTTGTTGTTTATGTATGCAGGTATTATTGGTTTAATTGTTCAATTATTTTTGTCTAAAAATGCATCTGCTAATTTTGTTTTATTTATTATGGCNGGCTTTTTTTGTTTGGCTTTTGGATTTTTAGGNATGGCTCATTTATCTACCGTTGTATCATTGATTTTAGTTTTATCAATTTTTTCTATTGGGATTTCATTGGTCAATACGTTTATGCCGGCTTTATTAAGTACTTATACAACAGATGAGAATAGAGGATTGATAATGGGTGTTTATGAAAGTATAGGAAGTGTAAGCCGTATTATAGGCCCTTTAGTTGCTTATAGTATTGCTATTTCTTATATTCGTTATGAATATATGGTTTATGGTGTGTTTATGTTGCTTTTAATTCCATTTATTTATTACTTTTGTTGGTATCGTCGTTCTTAGGTGTATTTGTTTTTTCTTGCTTTAATAACTTTTTAGCAATTTTTAAAAATGATTCGGCTTCATGGATTTTTTTTGTTAGTTCGTTTTTACTTAAATGATCATAAGGATTTGTTGTGATGGTATCAAATAATGATTCATTGAGTTCTTTAGGTGTCATTAGTTCCCGTTTTGCTAAATAGGCTAAAATATCGTTTTTGGTAGATTTTTGTTCAATATGATATGTTTTTTCAGATTCAGATAATTTGTTTATTCGGCTATATTGTTTGATACTGTCAATATTTCTTCCTAGTACTTTTGCTAATTTTGTTAGGGTGTACCCGGTTTGTTCTTTAATTCTTATAACTGCTTCGGATAATTCTATTGGGTTTAAATTCATTCGATGCATGTTTTCAGCTAATTGAAGGATTTCGTTTTGTGCTGTGTTATCGTTATATTCTTTAACAATAGAGGGAATGGTTTCCCAATTTAAATAATGAGCAGCGTTGAGTCGGTTACCACCTATTAGTAATATATAGGTTTCTTTTTCTTTTGGATGTTTCATGATAGTAATTGGATGGATTAATCCTTTTTGTTCAATATCTTCTGCTAGTTGAATAATTTTGTCGTTGTCAAAATGACGTCTTACTTGTGGTGTTGTGATTATTTGTAATAACGGTATATCAACAATAATTTTATCCCCATGTGTATTAATATGATTTTTAATAAGATCAGATTTTGTGGCTATGGGTGTTTTTTTTTTGAATAAACTATGTTGGCTAAAGGTATTTGTCATTGATTATGCTTTTTTCATTAACTCGATGGTTAGTTCACGGTAATCGTTGGATGGATTTGCTTGGGGTGATAAATGGATAACACTTTGACCTGTTGCATTGGCTTGATCAATGCTGGTACTGGTTGTGATACATGATTTAAAGAGTTCTTTAGGGTATGTTTCTGAGCATAATTCATAAGCTTCGTTAAATAAGGTTTCTTTTTTGTTAACCTGAGTAAAAAAGAAACCTAAAATTGTGGTGTTACTTTCAAAAATNGTTTGTAGTTTTGATAAGGTTTGTGTTAGTAAATCAAGACCTGTTAAGGAAAAAATATCGGCGTGTAATGGGACCATAATATAATCTGACGCCATGATTGAATTGATGGTTAATAAACCNAGTGATGGTTGGCAATCTACTAAGATGTAATCATATTTACTACAATCTTTTTGATTGTTTTTTAATACATTTTTTAAAATACTTTCTCTATTTTCTTTGTTTGCTAAATCAAGTTCTGCGCTACTTAGCAAAACATTGGATGGTAATAGATCGACATTGTTAATATAGGTGCTTTTTTTTAAGCTGTTAATGGATGTGTTGTTCGTATTATTTACTAATAAATTATAGATTGAATCATCGTCATCTGTAATATTGGAATAGACTTGTGTGGTGTTTCCTTGTGGATCCATGTCGATGATTAGTACGGATGCATTTTGTTCAGCTAGGCAGGCTGCTATATTAATAACAGAGGTTGTTTTGCCTACACCACCTTTTTGATTTACAAATGAAATAGTTTTTGTCATTGTCGCCCTTTTTCTTTGAATTTTTCTACTTAACTTATACATCCCGATAAAGTTTGGAGGCGGCACCCAGATTCGAACTGGGGATAAAGGTGTTGCAGACCTCTGCCTTACCACTTGGCCATGCCGCCCTTAAGTAATAGTTTATTTTATTCAACTTTTTGGTTGCTGACAATAATAATTCACGTTTATTATGAATTAATAATCATCCCATTGAAGTTGATTTCGTTTTTTGTCATATTTTTTAAGAATATTAAGAAGTTCTGATAATCGTTTAGCACGTTTGGCACAACTTTTTTTATTGGTATGTGTTAATGCTTCATTAATGGCAATGATATGTTCACGTGATATTTCTAATTCATCTAATGGGTTTATTGTATTTATATTCATTTTCTTTGATAGAATTTTTTCATATAATGTCTATCAGGTCAAAGTTAAAGTTTTAAACGTATTGGTTCTGTCTGGTTAGATGTTATAATATTATTTTTATGAAAATGATTAATAATTATATTTTTTGGGTATGAACATAATCTCATGGTAATTCGATTTATAAGTTATTTTAGTGCAATTGTTATTTGCCAGTTTGTTTTTGTCGTCCTTTTGGCACCGGCATGGACATTTTTAGCAAGTACGATTTTGTTTTTAGCATTAATTCTTATTGAAGTTATTCCCCTGTCACGATACGAAAAATTNAAAGAATTATTTTATGAAAAACAACTCTATGATCCTTCTATGGATTTAGATACTGCAAAACGTGTTCAAGAGGCTTTGTTAGCCATTGATCCACCTGAAACAGATCGTGTTAAGATTGTTCGTCGTTGTGTTCCTGCGTCTACTTTAGGGGGTGATTTTTATACTTTTGTTAATAAATCCGTAAGGAAGTTATCTGAAAAACCAAAAACAAAAGGTATTGTTGAATTGGTAGATAATCAGGAGGATTTAATTGGTGTTACTATTGGTGATGTGGCTGGTCATGGTGTGTCCTCAGCGTTAGTTATGGCGTTAACATCAGGGTTATTAGGTAGAATTGGTCTTAATAATCGATCTCCTGCCGTTATTTTACAGCGTGCTAATATTGATATTCAAAAATTTATTTCTCAATCTCAGATTAGTCATGTTACGGCATTTTATTCGACTATTAATTTAGATCGAATGACTTTAACATTTGCTGGTGCAGGTCATCCGGCTGCTGTTTTATTGCATGCTGATTTAACGTATGAATTGTTAGAGGCTAACGGTATCTTTTTAGGGATGTATCCAGATGAGGTTTATGAAGAAAAAACTATTTCGTTAGCAGCTGGTGATCGGTTACTTTTGTTTACGGATGGTATTATTGAAACCTCTAATGCTTTACATGAACCTTTTGGAACAAAGCGATTGGTTGATTTGGCAATTATGCATACGGATAGAGAACCTGATGATTTGGTTGAAATTGTTTTTGAACAGTTATATAAGTTTCGTGAAGGGGAAACGCAGCGTGATGATCAAACGTTAGTGGTTGTTGATATTAAATAGATGCTAACACAAGGAAAAACGATTAAGAAAGTGACTCAGTCAGGGGCTAAACGTCATCTTGATCAACTTGTGGTTGAAAAAGAAACTCAGGTTTTTTTAAATGATACGCTTGTTACAATGGTAAGGCATACTTCTCAATTAGAAAAAGAAATGGGAGTAGGGTGTTTATTTGCTTTTAATAAAATTGGCTTTGTTGTTGATTCTGTTTCTTATGCTAATCATGAAGTACGTGTTGATGCTACTGAAACGGTTGTTGAACCAGTAAAATATGATGATTTTATGAAGCCTATTGCAACGTCAATTTTTCAATTAACCGCTTATTTTCAAGAAGCTGCTATTTTGTATAAAAAAACGGCTGTTACAGAAAGTGCGGCTATTGGTGATGATAAGCAACTTTTATTTGCTGCTGAAGATATGAATCAGAAAAATGCTTTATATAAAGTGTTGGGGGCTTATTTATTGGAACATAAGACAGATTTAAAGGGAAAGTCTTTGTTACTTTCATCTTGTGTGACTCTTGATTTAATGAGTATTATTGTTTGTTGTGGATTTAGTTTAATTATTACACGGACAGCACCTACGAATCAGGCCCTTGATATGGCGCAAGCGCATGGTGTATCAATTGTTGGTTTTGCTCGTGGACGCAAGTTTAATTGGTATTATTAGTAGGTTAGAATTTTTTCAAGAGATTTTCGCTTCCCCTTTGATTTATAAATTTTAAATCGGTTATTCATTTAGTAAGTATATTTTTAATATGTCATTTCATCTTTTAATTATGATATAGTTGATAGTTTAATAATCATGATATTTTCTAAATTTAAACGTATTTTAAGCTTAAGTATTCCTATTATTGGTGGGATGATGTCTCAGAATATTTTAAATTTGGTTGATACGTTGATGATTGGTCAATTAGGTCATGTTGCGTTGGCGGGTACTGGGGTAGGGGCGTTTTTATTTTTTGTGAGTTTTGCAGGTTTTACCGGTATTGCTAGTGGTGTTCAAACTATGGTAGCTCGTTATGTAGGGCAATCTCAGCAAGCGTTAATTTCTGTGGCGTTGATATTAGGTCTTATTTTGTCTGTGACTGGAAGTATTATTGTTGTTTTTGGTCAATGGTTTTTTTTAGACGGCTTAATTGGTTTGTTTTCAACGGATCAAGGGGTGTTGTTAGTTGCTCAGGATTATTATGGGTATCGTTTGCTAGGATTACCGTTTTTAACATTTTGTTTAGTGATTCGAGGGTTTTGGAATGGGATTAGTGAACCAAGGCGATATTTAGTTGTTATTGTTGTTATTCATGTTTTAAATGTGTTCNTTAATTATTGTTTTATCTTTGGTAAATTTGGGTTTCCTGCTATGCAGGCAGCTGGAGCTGGGTTAGCATCATCACTTTCTTTGGTGATTGGATCTGTGATTTATGGTATAGATTGTAAATCTTATTTACTGATTCGGTCTTTTTTTAATTTATCAAAAGATGTTTTAAAGGATACGTTAAACTGGTTACTTAATTTAGGTATTCCTACTTCTATCCAACAATTCTTTTTTGCCTTGGGTGTTGCTGTATTTTATTGGGTATTAGGCCAGTTAGGAACTGTTGAGATGGCCATTGGGAATGTTTTGGTTAATATTGTGCTAGTGGGTATTTTACCAGGTATTGGTTTAGCCATGGCTACGATGACCTTGGTGTCACAGTCATTGGGAGAGAAAAAGATAACGGAAACGTTTTATTGGCCTTTTTATGTCAGTATTTTAGCTTTGTTAGGTGTTGGTAGTTTGGTTTTAGGGGTTTTATGTTTTCCTAAATTAATATTACAGCCTTTTATTGTGGATATAGCGGTTTTGCAACGTGCTATTTTGCCACTCCGTTTGGATGCTATTGGGGTGTTGTTAGAGGTGTTAGCACTTATTTTTATGTATGCTTTAAATGGAGTTGATCGAACTCGATTTGTTATGATTGCATCGATTATTTGTCAGTGGATCTTTTTATTACCTATTACCTATTGGATTTCTATTACGTTGGGTTATGGATTAGTGGGCGCTTGGGCTAGTTGGTTGTTTTTTCAATTACTTCAAGTTCTTGTGTTTTCAGGAGCTTGGTTACGATTGCGGTTTCGTTTATCTGATTAGGTATAAATTCGATTATAGATTATATCTGTATTTTGAGTATATTGATCAAAACTAAATAAGCTATCAAGTTCTTCGTTACTAAATTTTTCTGTGATATCGCTATCTTCTTTAATTTTAATATCAAAGCTAATTTTTTCGTCAAAAGCAGCGTGTGCGTTACGTTGTACCAAGCGATAGGCATCTTCTCGACTCATGCCTTTTTCTATTAATTTTAATAATAATTTTTGTGAGAAAAATACATTGTATGATTTAGCGATATTTTCTTTCATTTGATCTTCATTGATTACTAAACCTGAAATGATTTTTATCATGAGTGACAGCATATAATCGAGTCCAATTGTAGCATCTGGAAAAATAACACGTTCTGTTGATGAATGAGAAATATCNCGTTCATGCCATAAGGCTTGGTTTTCTAAGGATGTTATCGCATAGCCTCGAATCACTCGTGCTAAACCTGTAATCCGTTCAGAAATAATAGGGTTACGTTTATGAGGCATTGCGGAGGATCCTTTCTGTTTACTTGAAAAAGGTTCCTGTACTTCATTAAACTCTGTTTTTTGTAAGGATCGTATTTCGACAGCCATTTTTTCTAGGGTACCTGCTGTAATGGCAATGGTTGTCATAAATTCAGCATGTCTATCACGTTGTAAGGTTTGAGTTGAAACAGGAGCAATATTAATGTTGAGATTTCCACAGACAAGTTCTTCTAATTTTGGAGGCATATGAGCATAATTACCAACAGCACCTGAAATTTTACCTACATTACAGGTTTCAATCGCCGCTTCTAATCGCTTTTTGTTTCGTTTTAACTCTTCATACCAAATGGTTAATTTTAGACCCATTGTTGTAGGTTCGGCGTGAACCCCATGGGTTCGACCCATCATAAGCGTATTTTTATGATCAAATGCTTTTGTTTTTAATGCACTTAATAAGGTATCTATTTCTTCTAATAGTAATTTTCCTGCATCTTGTATCTGTAAGCTAAAGCCTGTATCTACGACATCGGATGATGTTAGACCTAAATGAACAAAGCGAGATTTTTCTCCGANAAATTCGGCAACCGATGTTAAAAAAGCAATGACATCATGGTGAATTTCAGCTTCAATTTCATCAATACGTTTAATGTCAAACTTTGCTTTTTCTTTTATTTCTGTAACATCTTCTTGTTGTAAATTACCTAATTCTACGTGTGCATCGCAGGTTGCTAGTTCGATGTCGAGCCATTTTTGAAATTTGTTTTCTAAACTCCAAATAGCTTCCATTTTTTTTCGTGTATATCGTTTAATCATTGTTTTATAAATTTTAACAAACTCTTGAACTTGGCTCAATGGTTTTGATATTGCTGTAATTTTAATAAAACATAAAATTTAGATGTATTAAATGCGAGTTTTTTGAAATTTTTTACATTCTTAACACGATAACTTCTATAAAAGGTAAAAAAAAAATTAATTAGGGAGGCATGGCATGAAACCATCACCGTATCATCAATTAGAATTTTATAAATTATCAGACTTTACAGCTGTATTAGAAAAAGTAGGGCTTCATATGGATGTTAAAACAGGTGGGTTCCTTGCTAAAGATCGTTCTTTTACGGTTTCATCTTCACGATATGGAGGCGATTGTAAATTAACGTATAANGATGGAACAGAAGTTTCTATTTTAGATGGTCATATCTTTTTGGAATCGTTAAAGCATACAGAGTCTTCATTTAAGATTAAGTTATTTGTTAGTTAGTAATATCTAACTTTTTTTTTAATGGGCTGCTTAAGGGCTACTTAGTTGTAAGTGGTTATTTTTCTCGACGAATAATACGCCCTTTTGTTAAGTCATAGAGGGACATTTCTACTTGTACTTTATCACCTAGTATTATTTTAATACGATATTTATTTAAACGTCCTGCGTTATAAGCAATGATTTCTTGACCTGTTTCAAGTTCTACACGAAATTTTGTTTGAGGTAGACATTCTGTTACAACGCCATTAAGAACAAGNGTCTCTTCTTTTTCGCTACCTGAATGTTCTTTTGTTTTATTTCTTTTTTTTCGTCGTTTTGCCATTACTTATCTCCTTAAGATAGCCTATTATATACCCATCTACCTTTTTTACGAAACACTTAATTTGTAAGAATATTTGAATAACATTGCTTTTGGTTAACTTTAGTGAATTAATATTGTTATTTATGAATAAATGATATAATTTTTTTTTATGATTTCTGGACGGACTGTTATTTTAGGTGTTATTGGTGATCCTATTACTCACTCATTTTCTCCTTATTTGCATAATGGGGTTGCGGCTACGTTAGGGTTGGATCTTTGTTATGTTCCTTATCATGTTAATTCAGATTCATTGCAAGATGCTGTTGCTGGATTAAAGGCTTTAGGTGTACGTGGTTTTAATGTTACGGTTCCTCATAAAGAAGCTATTATGTCGTATTTAGATCATTGTGATGAGGTTGCGTTAGCTATGGGCGCTGTTAATACGGTTGTTAACCGAGATGGTCAGTTGTATGGGTATAATACGGATGGGAAAGGGTTTTTATATGCGCTTTCTGATCATCATAATGAAACGATTCAGGGCAAGCATATTGTTTTTTTGGGGGCAGGTGGAACAGCCAAGGCTTTAAGTTATGTGTGTCTAAAGAATCAGGTTGCTTCTCTTTCTATTATTAACAGAAGTCTTGATAAAGCTTCTTTGTTACAAAAGGAGTTACTAACTTTAAATGGTGATGTACCTATTCATGTTTTTAGTCGTGATGATGATGCTTCTTTAGCTGTACTTAAACAAGCTGATTTGATCATTAATGTTACTTCTTTGGGGTTATCTTCTGATGATGATTTACCTGTTGTTTCAACGGATTGGTTTCGTACAGAGCAATGTTTGGTTGATGTTATTTATAATCCAAAAGAAACACAATTTTTGTTGTTAGGGCGTGAACATGGTTTAAAGACGATTAATGGATTAGCTATGTTAGCTGCTCAGGCGGCTTATGCGTTTGAGTTGTTTGTTGATCGTGATGCTCCTTTTGATGAGTTTTTTTCAATGTTGGCGGATTTGTAGGTAATTATATGAGTGTTTTGGAGTGTTTAAAGCAAGGATTTAATAAATTAAAGCAAGATACTATTTTATTTGGACCTTATCTTGCTTTTACGTTGTTTAATATTNNNTATTCAAGGCATTTTCTTACATTAGGAGAAACTTTTTCTACTAGTTATATGGTTTATTTGTTGGGTCAACATGTGTTACAGAGTTTAGTGGGATTCTTTTTAATTATTATGTTACTTAACTTACGTAAAGATGAGGTGTATATCCCATTAGCTTTTTCTTTGTTTTCGAATCGTTTATCAAAGTATTTGGGAATGTCTATTATTGTTAATATTCCATTTTCTATTGTTCTTTATTTGGGAATGAGTATGGCAAATATGGATTCTCAAGCTATGAGTGGTGCTGCTGTTATTTTATTGGGTATTGGTATTTATGTTATGGTGCCTTTAACTGCTTTTGGTTATTTTGCTTGTATTCGGTATGTGTTAAGTAAAAAACCTATTATGGTTGTTTTTACTGAAACGTTGTTATGTTGTTTTAAACAGTATCGTATTAGTTTACGTTGGTTTTGGATGATGCTAACACTTAATATGTTACAAATTTTTGTTCTTCCCCTGACGGTAACTAATTTTATTTTAAAAGATGTTTTATTAGCCATGGTTCAAGCCTTTATTTTAACTCTTATTATGAGTTTTTCGGTTTTATATTATAAACAGTTTGTTTCGCCTTTATTTCGTGAAGAGCGTGCTGATACTATAGCCTCATCGGACTTGGATATTACGGATGTTGATAATGATGTTGATGGAAATGAATCGTGATAGCATGGGGTATTATCTTTTTTTTGTGTAATCCAATAAGGATTTGATTTTTCTGGTGATGTATCTGTAAGAGTAGGGGTGATGAAATGGCTTCCTAGTGATTCTGAGCGATGGAGAGAAGCGGTGATGATTAATTTTGCTAATAGGGCATGTTGATATAATTTTGTATAGGATGTGTCCGAATATGTCTCTGATTGTAGTAAGTTATTTATTAATTTTAAACTGGTATTTAAGGAATCTTTATCTCTTATAATGCCACATTGTGACCATAGTAGGTTATGAATATAATCAAGCTTGTCAGTATTGGAAGCTGGTTGCGGACTGGTTATAGCCTTATTATGAGGCGTGGGTGATGATTGGGTTTTGCTTAGATCTTTTTGGATTTGCTTAGCTGCTCTATTGGCAAATACGAGACCCTCTAGCAGTGAATTAGATGCCAATCGATTTGCTCCATGAGAGCCGTTACAGGCTACTTCTCCTATAGCATATAAATTTGTTACATTGGTTTGACTATGTTCGTTTGTTAACAGGCCTCCCATCATATAGTGTGCTGTTGGTGTAATTGGGATAAGATCATTTCTTAACGTTAACTTTTCTTTTGCTATCGCGTTTGAAATAGCTGGAAAATCGGATTCTTTGTTTTTGTGGCTATTACGACAATCAAGGTAGACAGTATTTCCTTGGCTTAATTGGTTGTAGATTCCTCTACTTACAATATCTCTTGGTGCTAAGGAATGATTCGGGTGATGATTCTTCATAAATTCATCACCATTTTGATTGATCAGTATGGCTCCAGCACCTCGGATTGCTTCTGAGATTAAAAAATAACTGTTTAGTGTTTTATCTAGACAAAAGCTGGTAGGGTGAAATTGCATAAACTCTAAATCAATTAAGGAGCAACCGGCTTCATAACCTAAAAATAAGCCATCTCCAGTTGCTATTTTTGGATTGGATGTATGTTTGAAGAGTTGTCCTATGCCTCCTGTACTAAGGCATGTGATGGTGCTTGAAATGGTGATGATTCTATTTTGTTGTTTTGCATAGCATCCATAGCAAGTATTATTCTTGGTTAAGAGCTTAAATGCTGCTGTGTCTTCTAATAAGGTGATGTTTTTTTCTTTTTTTATTTGCTTTGTTAGGTGGGTGATGATTGTTTTTCCCGTTTGATCTTTGTTATGAAGGACTCTTGGAATGGAGTGGGCTGCCTCTTGTGTAAAGTCTAGGGTATTATTAATCGTTTCAAATGTAAGTCCGGTATTTAATAATTCTTGTAATGCGTTGGGCCCTTCTTTTGTTAAGATATCAACGATTTTTGCATGGTTATGGTAACAGCCTGCTTTCATAGTATCATCGAAATGTTTTTTGGGACTGTCTACTTTGTTTAAGGCGGCAGCGATTCCTCCTTGAGCGTAGTGAGTGTTACTTTCTGCGAGTTGATCTTTGGTGATGATTAAAACTGATGCAAATTGGGCACATCTTAGGGCTGTTATCAGACCTGCTATTCCTGATCCTATAATGACTATGTCTGTGTTGTAATGATTTTTAAGCATACTATATAGTAAAAATCTTTAATTGCTAAATCAAGTTTATTCTTATTATAAATTTATTTTGATTCACAAATAAAATTATTTCTTTTAAAATTGTCTCATGAAAAAAGTGGTTAGTTTTTTAAGATTATCTTGTATTGCTTTACTTTTATTTTTATTTTTTTCTTTTATTATAGCTAGTTGTGATCATGATCATGATCATGGTTATGAAACTTTTGTAACTCATAGTTGTGTATTATGTTTTTTTCAATCTGTGATGGTTAGCGGTGTTACTGGTTTTATTTTATTTTTATTTTGTTTTTACGTGTCATTGGTGTGGTTATTTACTGATATTTTATTAAAAGAAATAGTACGTTTATTGATTAGACCTCGATCGCCTCCTGTTTTTCTTTTTCTTTAAATTTTATTATTTTAAATTTTGTGAGGGATCCTCACGATAAGGAGATTAAGAATGAAACGTAGTTTATTTATGATCGTTATGTTAAGTATGTTGACATCATTTGTATATGCTCAGTCAAAGGCACCTACTGATTTGCCTAACTTTTCTGTTATTGGTAACTTTTTAGGAACTCATACAGAAAGTGCATCATCTTTTGATGTGCAAGAAATTGAAGTATCGTATCAACATTATTTGTATCCATCTGTAAAGGCTGATGTTTTTACCGCTTTTCATAAAGAAGAATCAGGTGCTGTTGCGATTGGGCTAGAAGAAGCTTATGTAACTTTTTCTGACCTTTTTGGTGTTTTAGTTCCTAACTATACTTATAATTTGGGTCTAGGGGCTATTGTTGGAAAGAAGCGTGTTGGTTTTGGAAAATTAAATACACTTCATCCAGAGCAATGGTTATTTGTTGATCGGCCTCTTGCAACTCAACAGTTAGTGGGTGGCGCTGAAGGATTAGCTGCAGAAGGAGCTCAAATAAATTATTTGTTACCGTTACCGTTTTTTTCTCAATTAGAAGCGGGTTTATGGACTGTAGCTGCTCATCATGATCATGAAGAAGAAGGTGAAGAATCTCATTCTGGTGTTGAATATGAAAATAAGTTGTTTAATTCTAGACTTTGGAATGGATTTAAATTATCAACTAATCAAGAGTTAGAATTAGGACTAAATTATCTTATTGGTAATGTAACAGCTACTGAAGCGGATGATAAAGCGGATGTTTTAGGAGTAGATTTAACTTATAATTTAGATTTAAATCGAGATAAGTATTTATTACTAAAAGCAGAAGCCTATCAAGCAACATATGGTCATGAAGGTGAATCTCGTGCTGATCAATTAGGTGGTTTTGTTTTAGGAAATCTAAAGCTTAATAATTATTATCAAACAGGATTTCGTTATAGTTTCTTAGGTAAGCATGGTGATGAAGGGTCCTCACAGACTCAACTTTCGTTAATGTTAACTAGACAATTGACAGAAACATCCAAATTTAGACTTCAGTACAATATTAATGATAGCGCAGAAGATATGGTTGCGGTTCAATTTGTTTTTGGAGTAGGCCCTCATTCTCATGTTTTACAGTAAGTTAGTAACTGCATTTATTGCTAGTATATGTCTTACAGGAGCTGTTTTCGCAGCTCCTGTAAAGGTTGTTACTATATCAGATGATTTTACGTCCATTGCTCAGTCTATTGGAGGTAAGCATGTTGTTGTAACATCGTTGATTACGGGTAGCCGTAATTTGCATAGTATTAATCCAAAGCCATCGATGGTTATGATGATTAAAAATGCTGATTTATTGATTCGTTTGGGAATGTCTCAGGATAAATGGATTGATGGTCTTATCCATGTTGCTAAGAATCCAAATTTATTTCCTGGTAAACAAGGATACTTAGATGCTTCTACTAATATCGAAAAATTAGAAGTACCACAAGGTAATATCGATGGTAGTATGGGAGATGTTCATTTACATGGAAATCCTCATTACTGGCTTAATCCAAAAAATGGTCTTGTGATTGCTGAACAGATTAAAGATCAGCTGATTCTTATTGATCCGGATCATGCTAGAGATTATCAGGCTAATTATCAAAATTTTTCNCTAGCTTTAAAGGCTAAAATTAAAGTTTGGAAGCAAGCTTTAAAGTCCTATCAAAATTATAATTTTGTTACGTATCATAAAGCTTGGTCTTATTTTTTTGATGGGTTTGATTTAAGGATGGTGGGTGAGNTAGAGCCGTTGCCTGGTATAGCTCCGACTACAAAACATTTGGTTAATTTAAGTCAAACACTAAAAGAATCCAATGTTCCTACGATTGTTATGTCGACAATCTATTATCCAAAAAAAATTAGTCAGTCTTTTGCTAAGAAACAAGGTGCAAAATTTGTTTTTGTTTCTGCTAGTGTTGGATCAGATGGAGTGACTTCTTATGAATCATTATTTGATTATTTAGTGGGAGCTGTAACGAAGTGATATCAATTTTATTAATTCCTCTTTTTTTATGTTTTATTTTAGTACTTATTCATGTTTACTTTGGTGCTTATGTTTTAAAAAGAGGCATTTTATTTATTGATTTAGCTTTGGCTCAATGGGCTGCTTTTGGTTATTTAATTGGGTATGCTTATCATGTTGAAAATNCATTTTATTTATTTTTATGTGGATTTGGAGCAACAGTTATTGCTGCTTTTATATTAGCTTTAGTTAAGCCTTTGTTTGCTGCTGTTAATTTGCAAGAAGCCATTATTGGTGTCATGTATATTTTAGCAGCAGCAGCTGCTATGGCTTTTATTTCTAGTACAGGCTTAGAAGTTCATCATTTAAAAGAGATGTTAACGGGATACTTGTTATTTGTTCAATTACAAGATTTACTTGTTACTATGATTTTATATGCTGTTGTTGGGGTATTATGTTTTGTTTTTCATTCATATTTGTTTAAGAGTCGCTCTCAGCTATCGGAATTTTTATTTTATAGTTTGTTTGGGGTTGTTGTAACTTCTTCGGTGAAGTTAGTGGGGTTATTATTAGTCTTTTCGTTTTTAGTGTTACCTATTTTAAGTGTTATTTTATTTGTAAAATCATTAAAAAAACAAATTTTTTTAGGCTGGGGTGTTGGTGTGATTTCGGCTTGTTTGGGGCTTTTGGCTTCGATAATTTTAGACATTCCTCCTAGTCTTTGTGTGATTTTGGTATTATGTGTTGCTTTGGTTGTTGGTGTTGTTAGTCATGTTGTGATCAATCGTTTTCAGATCGTTCGATAACGATTTGATTATGGTCTATTTTAGTTTCCTTGATTACAATAACCTTTATGGAATATAAGCCGTTAAATTTTGAAGAATCGCTTGTTAGTCAGTGGGATGACGAAGGACTGTATCAAAGTGATGAGTCTGTTGATAAGGATCCGTATTATGTGTTGGAAATGTTTCCGTATCCTTCGGGGCAGTTACATATGGGGCATGTTAGAAATTATGTGATTGGAGATGCTTTAGCTCGTTTTAAACGAATGCAGGGTTTTAATGTTTTGTATCCTATGGGCTTTGATAGTTTTGGGTTGCCAGCGGAGAATGCGGCTATTAAACATGGGGTTAATCCCAAAGATTGGACTCAAAAAAATGTTGAACAAATGGTTGATCAATTAAAGCGTTTAGGGCTTGGTTATGATTGGTCTCGAACCTTATCAACATTTAAAGATGATTATTATCAGTGGAATCAATGGTTATTTTTAACTTTTTATGAGAAGGGGTTAGTATATCGAAAAAAGGGATGGGTTAATTGGGATCCTGTGGATCAGACTGTGTTAGCTAATGAACAGGTTATTGATGGTAAGGGATGGCGCTCTGGTGCTGTGGTTGAAAAAAAGGAAATTGATCAATGGTACCTTAAAATTACAGATTATGCTCAGGAACTTTTAGATGATTTGGATAAGCTGACGGATTGGCCTGATCGTGTAAAGTTAATGCAAAAAAACTGGATTGGCAAAAGTGTTGGTACAGAAATTGATTTTTTACTTGTTGATAAACAGGGGAATGAGATTGATAGGGTAACTGTTTTTACAACGCGACCCGATACGCTTTATGGTGCTACTTATGTTTCGATGGCTTGTGAGCATAGTTTGATAACTAAATTATTAGAGTATGCGGATGATAAAGCTGATATTGAAGCGTTTATTCATAAAACGTTAGCATCAAATCAAGTTGATCGATCGGATGCTACCAAACCTAAAACAGGGAAATGGTTAGGTGTATATGCTGTTAATCCTGTGAACCAGGAACAGATTCCGTTGTATGTAGCTGATTATGTNTTGATGGATTATGGAACGGGTGTTGTTATGGCGGTACCGGCTCATGATACGCGTGATTTTGCATTTGCTCAGGCTCATGATTTACCTATTCGTATTGTTATTACACCAGCTACAGGATTGGCTGATGAAACGTTAAAGGATGCTTACACGGAATCAGGTCGTTTAATTGATTCTAATCAATTTACGGGTCTTGATAGTATTAAGGCAAAAGATGAGATTACCGATTATTTGATTTCTTTGGATAAGGGGCGTCGTAAAGAGCAATTTCGGTTACGAGACTGGTTGATATCACGGCAACGTTATTGGGGAACACCTATTCCTATGATGTATGATGAGAATAAGAATCCTGTTCCTGTTTCAAAAGATGCTTTACCGGTTTTATTACCAGAAGATGCTCAGTTTGATGGTAAAGGAAATCCGTTGGCTTCTTCAGAATCGTTTATGAATGTGTCTTATGATGGGAAACAATATCGACGTGAAACGGATACAATGGATACGTTTTTTGATTCATCATGGTATTTTTTACGTTACTGTGATGCTACTAATACCACGAAACCGTTCGATGCTGAAAAAATTTCGTATTGGATGAATGTGGATCAGTATATTGGTGGGATAGAACATGCGGTATTACATTTATTGTATGCTCGTTTTTTTGTTAAAGCGTGTCGTGATTGTGGTTTATTAACTATTGATGAACCGTTTAAACGTTTGTTATGCCAAGGTATGGTATTAAAAGATGGGGCGAAGATGTCAAAATCTTTGGGTAATACGGTTGATCCAAGTGCAATTATTACTAAATATGGTGCGGATACAGCACGTATTTTTATTTTATTTGGTGCTCCAGTAGAGCGAGATTTAGAGTATTCAGAAACTGGTGTAGAAGGATCTTTTCGTTTTTTAAAACGTTTTTTTTCAATTACAAAAGGGTATCAAAATTATCCGTTAAAAGAGGGTAAGCAAGATGATTTAACAAAATTATGTCATAAAACTATTAAGGCGGTTACGGATGATTTAGCTCGCTTTAGTTTTAATACAGCCATTAGTCGGATTATGGAATTAGTAAACGCTATGTATACGATGGGAACCACAAAAGACGTTGTNTTAACCAGTGTTTTATTGTTAGCACCATTGGCTCCTTTTATGAGTGATCATATTTGGAGTAGTTTAGGAGAGTCTGGATCGGTTCATNCTCAAGATTGGCCTGTTTTTGATGATCGTTATGTTCAAGATGATGTGATTACGTTAGTGTGTCAGGTTAATGGAAAAGTAAGAGAAAAATTGTCCGTAGCTATCGATTCAGATCAGGAATCGGTTGAATTAGTGGCAAAATCGTCAGAAAAAATTCAATCATATTTGGATTCAGGTACCTTACGTAAAACAATTTTTGTGCCTAATAAATTGATTAATTTTGTAGTAGTATAGTAAAAATATATTTTTTTGAATTTTTTTTTTAAAAAGTTTCGATAATTAATATAGAAGCTAATTATAGCATATAATAATATTTAGGAGATAGTAAATGATAGTAAATAATTTTTTTCAAATTTTTATCGGTATTTTAAGTGTTGTAATCCTTGTTGGTTGTTCTGCTTTTCCGGATGATCGAGTTTTAGATGTTGTAACATCATCTTCTGATTCTAGTAATGTACAAGAAGAAACCCCATCAGCAAGTATGACGGAAGAAACTCCATCAGCAAGCATGACGGAAGAAACTCCATCAGCAAGCATGACGGAAGAAACTCCATCAGCAAGCATGACGGA
>NZWE01000014.1 GCA_002697535.1 Actinomycetota bacterium
AAATAAGCCCTATCATGCTCACAAATAGTCTCGCAGACGGCTTTGACGTCTGCAAGATTTTTTACATGAACCAATTGACTACGAAAGGCTTTAGCATTGTGAATCCCTTTAACATATTGCAAGAGATGTTTTCGGATTTCTCGAGTACCAACAGCCTCACCTTTATGCTCAATGAGCCATTGGGTATGCTTTAGAATAAGCGGATATTTTTCAGCAAATGTTTTAGGAGCGCCTGCTTCAGAAAAAACCCATGGATTCCCAAAACTTGCTTGGCCAATATAAAAACCATCACAATTACCCAATTTTTGGTACCCATCTTGCAAAGACGTAATCCCCCCATTAATAATCAGTGGGATATCTAGTTCGGGTTTTAACTCATAAAGATGCTCAAATTGAGCCGGTACATTATAAGGTTCCAGATACGTGCGTGCATGTAAGCACAGCATATCAGCCCCTGCATTTTGAATAGCTTTGGCAAATGGAATAAGACCTGATGCATCAGACCAGCCCAAGCGTGTTTTAACCGATACAGGCAAGTCTGTATTGCTGGCAACGGCATCAACTAACCTGCAAGCAGCCTCAGTATTTTTTCGTAAGGCTACACCATGTTCTGATTTAACCACTTTTTTGGCCGGGCAGCCCATATTAATATCAATACCAGCAAAGCCCATCTCTTCGCAGACTTTGGTAGCACGAATAAATGTTTCTGTATTTTTACCAAAAATTTGAGCAAAAACAGGATTCTCGCTGGGGTGAAATGCTAATTTTTGTTTAAGTCGTTCAGCACCATAACTAAGCCCATCAGCTGAGGTAAACTCAGTAACTGTAATTAAATCAGGGTTAACCGCTTTACACGTACGGCGAAAGGCCGAATCTGAATACCCATCCATAGGCGCTAACCCAACAATAGGCTTTGGTAATTTTTTCCAAAAATCTTTTTTCATTTAGCAAGCCTATCAAAGCCTTAAAAGAGAGTCAATTTTAGATAATATTAAGTAAAAGGAACTGTAACAACCGTTGCCGGAACGACTTTGTTACGAATCATAACATGTACCTGAGATCCAAGATCAGCAAAAGCAGGATCAACAAAGGCCAAAGCAATCGACTTTTGAGTAAGAGGAACTAAGGTTCCAGAGGTAATAGCACCTCCTTCTTGAATGGTATAGTTTGGTCTAGCAATTAGTTTTTCGGACAACTCAAGACCAACTGCTTTTTGAAACGAGCTTGTTTTTAGAGCACTCAGTGATGTTTTACCAATAAAATCATGATCCCACTTAATAACCCACGGATAGCGTGTCATCAGTGGATGAATACTTTCAGATAATTCCTGACCATATAGTGGTAAACCTGCCTCGATACGTAAGGTATCACGCGCAGCTAATCCGCAAGGAGAAACGCCTGCATCTAATAGAGCTTGCCACAAGAGAGGGATGTTTTTGTTAGCTACCAATAATTCAAATCCATCTTCACCGGTATAGCCAGTTCGAGTGGCCAGAACATTAGAGCCTTTCCATGAAACCAGCCTCATTCCAAAGCGTTTGATTGTATGAAGATCAGACCCTAAAACATGAGTTAATTTACTAACAGCGGCGGGTCCCTGAACAGCAATAAGTGTTTGAGAGTCACTGCAATCACGAATCGTTACATCATCCATCATATGATCCTGCATCCAAGCACTAATCTTTTCTTTGTTAGCTCCATTAACAACGAGGTACCAGGTTTTATCAAGACAACCAAACATAACATCATCCAATATCATGCCTTGATCATTAAGAAACATCGAATAAATCATGGTTTCAGAACGTGCTTTAACAATAGAGTTACACGATAATCGTTGCAAAAAAGCATCGCTATTAGATCCCGTAATGGCAAACACACCCATATGAGCAATATCAAACATACCCGCATCTTTACGAACAGCAAGATGTTCATCTTTAATTGAACTAAACCAGATTGGCAGTTCATGATTCGCAAATGACGTACATTTTGCACCAAGTTCATGATGAAGGGAATTTAAAGCTGTTTTTTTAAGGGTTATCATAGTCATGATTTAGATCCAAAAAATTGATTTAAACAAGCAATAACACCTTCGTTTTGATTAGGTTTACCAATCGTAATACGAATCGCATTGGGTAAGCCAAAGGAGGTTAGTTTTCTGATAATAAACCCATGGTTAAGGCAATGATTAAAGGCTTCCTCAGCAGAGTGATGAGTCATTACTAGACAAATAAAATTTCCTTTAGATGCTAAGCAGTGAACAGGCCAAGAAGTAGCCGCATCCTTATATAAAGCATAGCCAGTTTGATTCATCACCTGAGAGTGTCGAACAAAATCAGATTTTGTCTCTAATGCTAAATGAGCGGCATTAAGAGCAACAGTATTGGTATTAAATGGTAATCGTACTTTATTAAGTAATTGAATAAGGGCTTTATCAGCCATACCATAGCCAATCCGAAGCCCAGCTAATCCATAAATTTTAGAAAAGGTACGGGTGATGATTAGGTTAGGGTAGGATTGAAGTAAGTTAAGATTACTATCTAGGGGGTCTGTTTCAACATAATCTTTATAAGCCTCGTCAAGCACAACGATTACATGATTGGGTACCTGAGATAAAAATTTACTAAGCTCATCATAGCGTAAATAAGATCCTGTAGGATTGTTAGGGTTAGCAATAAAAATAAGTTTTGTTTGATCGGTAATGGCCTGACAAATAGCTTGGTAATCATAGCCATAGTTTTTCATAGTGATGGGGGTATAGGTAGCACCCCTTAACATTGTTGCGGACTGATAAACAGAAAAAGTATGTTCCGCACTAAGTACGGTATCATTCGTATTTAAAAAAGCTAAAGCAAGACTTTGAAAGATTTCGTCACTACCATTACCAAGGATCAGTTGATCGGTTGAAAGCTGATGTTTCTGTGCCAGGCTTTCAATGAGAGGGTGAGTATTTATATCTGGATATACATTGCAATCATTAAAACATTGACTAAGTTCATCCTTAGATAAAGAGCACCCGAAAGGGTTTTCGTTAGAGGCTAGTTTAGTAAAAGAATGTCTACCAGTTGCTTTTTTCATAGCTTCTATAGAATGGCCCGGTGTATATGCAGGGATTTCTTGAATAGAATCGTTTGCTAAAGTGTTAATATCATCAGACATAATGCCTAGTATAGCATTTTGATCATATAAAGAAAAAACAAGATTATTTGCACACTTTTCTTAAAAAAAGGTATACTAAATTATAATGAAATTAAAATTAATAATAATACTGATAATCTATCTTAGTATTGGTATAAAAGCAGGTTTTTCTCAAACAAAACTTGATGTGATGATAGATCATCCAATTCAATCTGAAAAACGATATCAATTAATGAAAGAGTATGCACAGGCTCATTATGGGATGGATCATGCTAATTTAATTAATCCTCAGATGGTTGTTATTCATTATTCGGCAATAGCAACCTTAAGACAAACATTGTCAGCCTTCGAATCAGACACAATATCTAAGACCAGAGATAGACTAGCTAGTTATGGGGACGTGAATGTAGGAACCCATTATGTGGTTGATCAAGACGGAACTATTTATAGCTTATTGCCTACAACCTTGATGGCAAGGCACGTTATTGGCTTTAATCATACGGCGATAGCGATTGAAAATGTGGCTGCTGATCAAGGTAAGTTAACAGATGATCAAATACGATCAAACGCACTAATAATTGATATGTTATTAAAAAAACATCCTAGTATCCGTTACGTGATAGGTCATCTTGAATATATGAACCAAACAATGCCACATTTTAAGTTGTTTAGAGAAGATATAGAAGATTATGAACCTAGTATTAAGATTGATCCAGGATTTGCTTTTATGAGACGATTACGAACTCACCTTAGAGTTGAGTATAATATTAAACTATAATAATGTATCAGATAACTATAAATAAAAATTTTCAAAATTGTAAAAAGTAACATAAATGTATATTTTGGATAGTGCTAAGTATAAAAAACATAATTTATCGGATAACAAGTAATTTTAATTGTTAGAAAAAAGCAATTAATAATCAATTATAGCGTAAGTTTTTATAAGTATTGACGAAATTCTTGGCATAGAAATTAATAACTAGAAAATTAATTAACAAAGGATTTGCTAAAGTTATGTATCGAGTAAATAAGTATGCAGTAATACCTCATTCGCAAGCTACTCAAGTGGTATCAGCAAAAGAAAAACCAAAACAAGACAAAAATTTATTAAAACAAATACAATCAGCCTATTTAAATAAGCCAATAGTAGAAGAAGTAAAAGAGATCATAGAAAATATTATTCATTATAGAAAATGTATTGATGAGATAAGAGATGATCAGTGTACAGCTCAAAGATGTGTAAGAGATACAATGTTAGTGGCGAAATATGAAGAAGAGATAAAGAATTATGAAGATGAGTTAAGTAAAGTAAAGCAAAAATTAAGTAAGTATCTGAAAAATATTTCAGAGAAAACGGAAGTAATGTTAACTGAGATTAAAAATAGAACTATCTATCAAAATGCTACTTTGAAAATGGAAAAAAATGATATACAAACTATAAAAAAATTTTTAATAATATTAAAAAATATTCATCAGCGCCATAGAAAGAAAAATATAAAAAGGGATGTAGAGATAAGAATGGTGCCTATGTATGGAAAGATAATAGTGAACGGAAAAGAAAAAGAAAAGGTGATTGGAGAATATTCGGAACCAACAAACATAAAAATAGAAACTTTTAAGTACCTAGAAATAGCAACCATATTGCAAACATCCTTACTTAGTATGTTAAACAAGATAGAAGATGTAGTTGATCTAGTCGATGATAAAAGAAAGAAATCTGATGCAAGCTTGAAACAAATTGGTCCTTGGGACTGCTTTAATCAGATAATAGAAGCGATTTGGAAACCTAAAAGTAATATCTCTGAACAAGAGTTGGATATGCACAGAGATAAATCCTTGAAAATAGAAAAAGAAAAATTAGTTAAACTAGACCAGTTGTTGGAAGATTTAACTAAACGGTGTATTGATTATGAAAGAATCTCTAGAGGTGGTGATCTTGATAGCCCCGTAACGGTAATATCAAACCCTAACCCTAAAGAGTTTATTGAGGAGAAAATCTTGCCAGCACCTGTTGTTTTAAGCTGTAATTAAACAAGATAAAAAAGATAATCCAAAATTAGCTACTTCCAATAAGCACTTTTGAGAGATGGTGTTACAGGAAATAAAAAAACGTAACCCTGATGTAAATCCTAACGTAATATTAATAATTAAATGCTGTATCTAAATATCAACAAGATTCCGAAATAAACTAGCTAAATAGTTTCGTTTTTGTAAGTAATTTATTAGATAAAGTAGTTTTTTTATAAGGAAAAAATTAAGGAGTTTGAAAAATTAAGTGAAGATGGACAAGATGAAGAAAAGGATGAAATAAAAAAGGTGCATCCAATCAGTTGTTTTGAAATTCTTTTTAAGAAATGGGCGGTATTCGTAGGAAAATCTAAAGAAATATAGTAAATACTCTTTATTAATAGATTATTTTGCGTAAAAATATAGAAAGATGAATTTAGATTTTAAAAGATGTGATAGATGGTTGTGTTGTGGATCTGTTCATTCGAAACGGCGCTTGCAAGAAAGTAATAGAAGCAGATATGGCTCTGATCAAAAAAAAAACTTAGAAAGCGAATTAACAAAAGGATTAAGTTTAATAAAGCAGTTAAAAGATTGTATCTATTTTGATAGGCTCTATCAAAAGAGACAAAAAATGCTAAAGCACACAGGTATTTATTATGATAAGTATGAAAGTAAGCAGATAGAGTGTTCAAATAAAACTAACCCTAAATCTATCCTGATTGTAAAAGAAGCAATTTCTAAAAAGTGGAATGGTTTTGAACTAAGAATGGAGAAATTGATAAAATTATATAAAACAAATAATTTAGAAATAGATAGCATTATGCAAAGTCAGCTAACACATTTGGTAAAAGAAATGAGAGAAATTAACAGTAGCATAATAAATAGAGGTTTTATTGATAAAATAGAAAGATTTAAAATGATGTTGGTCATGATTTAATCTAATAATAAAAATAGTTTCATTTTTGTAAGTAGTGTATGAGATAAAATGGTTTTTTAACATAAATGTATAGATTGGCTTCTTGTTAAGGTGAGTTAAAAGTTGGTATGGAGTATGTAAAGTTAAAACGACTAGATAACAGGAGTATTTTTTTAAGATGGATACAATTGTAGCAAGACCTTATTCGAGTTATAAACCTAACTCATATAGTAGTACTAACCGTCTGCCTAGGAACACAGAAAATAATATGCATAATAGTCACGCAAAACTTCCGCCAAAAGCAAATTGTTATCCAGAGCCTTATATCTATCATAGTGATTTATCAAAGAGTGTTAAATCGAATCAGAGTAGCGACAGTATCGAATCGAATGAGTCGGCATCAACAGCAGGGGTTCCTCGTGATCCTGAGGATGATAGTACTGTAAACGATGAAGTAAATGAGACCAATATTAAGAAGGACGGGATAAATTCTGTAAATATTCAAGAAGAGCTTCAAGCTGGGCGAGAAAGAGTAGAATTCGAGAAAAAAAATAGTTTAGATGGTAGATCTGATGATCAAGTTAGTGGAACAAGAAGATTAGAAGAGCAAGGTTGTTTTAATTTTGTTTCTGAATTCATTTATTCTTTACAAAGACCAATACCTCCAATAGAAATGGTATCGCAGAAAAGTTTGAACGACAATTTTGATTCAGGTATTCTATCATCAAGTAAGGATCATGAGGCCAATAAAGGTAATGAGACTGAAAACCTAACTAGAAATAAAAGAGTACATAGGAGCATAGAAAAGAAAATGAAGGTCCTTAAAGCTATTGATGAAAAGCGTGGAAACTTTTCCAATCCAGAGGTTCTCATAGACTTAGGCGGTGTTGAAAGGATAATTACAAAAATTAAAAACATAAGAAATAAATGGATAGACGATGCTAATGAGTTAGATGTAGGTATTAGGAATTGTAAAGCAAGAGAGGCTGCTGCCCAATTAAAAGAAGATTTTATTGTGAATGAAACAGAATGCTATATGAATATGAGAGAAGCAGTAAAAGAATTTCGTGACATACCTCTTAAGGACAAAATAGAATTCGGAGAGGATGACTTATATTTTATTGATAACTTCATAAAAAAATTAAAGGATTTTAATAGTAAATTAGATGGAGCAAGTTTTAGTAATGGATTAGATAAGATTAAGAAAATCCATGTAGAATTAGTTGAAATAATAAAAGAAAAATATACGAAAATTAAAGAACCGGTATCCAATTTATATGAAAGAGAATTCCAATTATATAAAAAAGAATTTGAGAAGGTCCCTAGAGAACAGGGTGGTGAACAGAATAGAGTCCAGGATTTACAGAAATCTGAGAGTTGTCCAGAATTTGGCTATTAAAAAAAGTGTAGCGAATTTAGAAGGTTTTAGCCGTAACAGAATGGATTTTAAGTGAAAATTTTTTGAAAAAGAGTGTTTCTGTATCCTGTTGAATAAAGAACATCTGAAGATATTTGTTTATTAGATAAAAACAAAGGTCTGTTACGGCTTTTTCATCTTAATAAACGGTATAAAAATCAAAAATCATGCATGTAAATTAAAAGAAATATTAATAGTGTTAGTTTAGGCTTGTGCTATTGCTGTTATAGACCTTAAGTAAAAAGTTTATAGCTGTATCTTTATCCGGATTAGTTCTATATAAAGAATAAAATTGTAGTAGTAAGCTTTTGAGCTCATCAATAAAATTAAGATCTTTTGTAAGTTTAGGAGGAATATCCCGTGATTCATTTAAAAAGTCTTCAATAATTCCACGCTTTAAATAGTCGTCAGGAATAACTGGGTGGTTATTTCGGGTACTATAATTATATAATTCAGATTCTGTAATTAATGTTTTGATGAATGGTTGTAATTTTATCTTATGCAACTTTTCAAATTTAAATAAAGCGTCAGCTAGAGTGTTTTTATATTTATTCCTCTCATATTCATATAGAGAATCGTTAAGTATAGCTAGTACTAAATCTTTGTAAGATATATGATTGTCTACAGGAAGCTTGTTGTCCTTCAAAATAAAGTATAAAAAAGATTGATGATCTTCAGAAAGGATTTGTTTGTCTTGAAGTATTGAGTCTTTATCAAGTATCTGATTATGAACCTTTGAAAAAAAATGTCGTAACAGAAAGCGATCGCCATGTCTTACAGCATCATAAAAAAATTTTAGGTCTATAAAATACTCGTTATCTAAAAGTAGACCAATTAAAAATTTAGTCTGTTCAAAATTATTCTCAAAACAAGTCTTTTGTGCTGAGTAAACATCTTCAGCCACCTTACGAAAAGAGTCACTATCAAAACGATCTTTACCTAAAACCTCTTTAATACTTCCAAGTTGATACTCGGAAGCATCGTGTGTCGACATACGTGGACGTTGATGTGCTTTATGTGGATGTTGATGTATAGTATATGAAGAGCGTCGATGATTTTTGTGTATAGATAACGTTAGTTTTGGAACAAATGCTCTGATAGTTGGAATCGAAAATAATAATACCCGAGTTAGTATTTTTGACAAGTTTCTAACACCGCTATTTTGTTTTGTTGTTACACTTGAAATATACTTTTTTCTAGCTGCATGCATAGGTGCGCTTTGAGTTAAGATTGGATGTATTGAAGCAGTCATGCGGTCAATAGTAAGCTAAAATAAGAAATAAAAAAATAGTGAAATAAAGTTTTTTATTTGTATAAATAAAATAAAATTTATAGTTAAGTATGTGGTCCTGTTATTTTGCTTGCAAAAATAGCTTAATTAGGGTGAAATAAACCTTAAATAAAATTATGTATATAATTATAATAAAATAATAACTCAATAAGGAATTGTATCCATGTCTCCCTTTATACTATTAATAGTATCAGCTTCTTTCTTATGGATCATGTATCATGTATACGGAACATTTATCGCTAAAAAGATTGTCAAAATTGATCCTCAAGCTCCTGTACCTGCTCACGCTCAATATGACGGAAAAGATTATGTCCCATCCAGTAAACAAGTAATGTTTGGGCATCACTTTACTTCAATTGCAGGTACTGGCCCAATAGTAGGACCTGCTATTGGTATTATCTGGGGCTGGATACCCGCTTGTTTGTGGGTATTGTGTGGGTCTGTTTTTATGGGGGCTGTCCACGATTTTGGCGCTTTAATCATATCCATGCGTCATCAAGGCCGATCTTTATCTGATATCGCCGGTGATTATATGTCTCCTCGCGTACGATTTTGCTTTTTTATCATTGTCTTACTTGCCTTGTGGATCGTAATTGCTATTTTTGGTTTGATTATCGCTTTGATTTTTGCAAAATTTCCTTCTTCTGTCTTAGCCGTATGGCTTGAAATTCCTTTAGCGATTGCTTTCGGATTCTGGATAAAACGATCTAACTTACCATTTTGGCTTAAAACCTTGGTCAGTACTATCTTGCTTTACACATGTGTCTATATCGGTATCCTAGTGCCTATCGAATTGCCTAGCTTATTTGGATTGCCTGCAACCGGGTTATGGACGTTGATTTTATTAGCATATGCATTTATCGCTTCCATCTTGCCCGTATCACTACTATTACAACCAAGAGATTATCTCAATGCCTGGCAGTTGTACGTAGCGCTCGCTCTCATTGTTGGTGGTATTATCGTTTGTAGTATACTAGGTGAACTAAACTTTGTTGCACCCGCTATCAACACAAATCCCACAGGAGCCCCTAGTATGTGGCCCTTTCTGTTTATTACCATTGCTTGTGGCGCTTTATCAGGCTTTCATTGCTTGATCTGTTCTGGAACATCCGCCAAACAAATTAACTCTGAAGCCGATGCACAATACGTTGGTTATGGGTCCATGTTAATGGAGGCCGGCTTGGCTTTGGTTGTTATTATTGCTGTCGGTGCTGGTCTAGGTCTTGCTTATAATTCTGGTTCTGAAACTCTATTTGGAACACAAGCCTTTCAAGCTCATTACGGATCTTGGCAAGCATCTGCCGGTCTAGGATCAAAGTTGTCAGCTGTCGTTATCGGTTGCTCTAACATGATGGCAAGACTTAATATTCCTATCGAATTCGGTATTGCTATCGTTGGCGTGTTTATCGCGTCTTTCGCAGGAACAACCTTAGATTCAGCGACTCGCGTACAACGTTATATTGTTAGTGAGTGTGGTGTTTATCTGAAAAAATCTTGGATCCAACATAAATATGCTGCCACTGCCATTAGCGTAATATCAGCTGCGTTATTAGCCTTTTCATCCGGTATGAATGGTAAAGGAGCTCTCGAATTATGGCCCTTATTCGGAGCTGTAAATCAATTACTAGGAGGACTCGCATTGCTAGTAATAACCGTATACCTGTCAAAACGTGCCAAATATGCCATCGTTGTAACCGGTATTCCTTGCCTTGCTGTTTTAGCTATCACCCTATGGGCTACTATCATCAATCAACGTCAATTTTGGCTCAATGATCAATGGCTATTACTAATCGTTAATAGTATTATCATACTGTTAGCAATTACAATTTGTATCGAAGGAATAACCGTCTTAACCCAGTTACTAGTTAAAAAAAAACAAAAGGTGATGGCTTAGATGCTAAATATAATCAGTGTTAGTATAGGGGGATTAATCGGTGTGTTGATTCGTTATGGCATTATTCAAGTAATGCAACAAAATCATTTTACCGTTCGTACCATCGTTGCAAACTCCTTAGGATGTCTTTTATTAGGATCAATTATTGCCGGTATTCAACACGTTGAATTACCAGATCATATTCGGCTCGGTATTATCGTAGGATGTTGTGGTGCCTTAACAACATTTTCTACTATTATTTATGATATTGTAACCCTTTTGTCTCAAGAACAATTTACTCAGGCTGTCTATTATTTTGTTCTAACCAATATTGCCGGTGTTGGCATGTTTGGCGTTGGGTTTGTTATTTCCACATTTCTCTACAAGCAGTTTTAGGACTGCCCTAAAATAACGCTATGCGGGCATATTTTGGAACTCGACTCCACACCCTACGCTGAGGCTTCGGGCTCGCGGGAGTCCACGCTCCAAAATATGACCACCTAGCGCTATTTTAGGGCAGTCCCTGGTTGTGGGGGTGGGCGTGGCTTCGCCGCCTCTTTTTTTTGCTTCTTCGCCTCTTTTTTTGCTTCATCGCCTCTTTTTTGGGCTTCTTCGACTCTATATTTTGATTGTAAATGGGCGTGGCTTCGCCGCCTCTTTTTTTTGCTTCTTCGCCTCTTTATTTTTTTTTTCGACTTTGATTTTTACTTCACCGACTATATGGTTTGTTGCTAAGTTTTATTTAGTTTATTTTACGACATATTATGGTGTCTTAAGTCTAAGAGCAAAACGTGTTAGTTAAAAGTTGTAAAGGTATGGTAGGGTAGCGTATGCAAGCTAAATCAAAAAATTTAATTTATATCAATATTGCTTCATTGATTATGAGTTTTTCAGGCTTGTTTGCTAAATGGATTAGCGTAGAAAGTTATAGTATTATTTTTGGAAGATCAGTAGCTGCTTTACCTGTACTGTTACTCATTTGTATCATATTTAAGGTCATTAAACCTATTCAGTCAAAGCGACATCTGATATTAATAATATTCTCAGGTATATTCCTAACCTTGCACTGGACATTGTTTTATAAATCAGTTCAAGTATCCAGTGTTTCTGTAGGTATCATTGCAATTTTTTCATATCCTTTAATCACCTCTATTTTAGAACCTTTATTAACACAATCAGTATTTAAAATAAGAATGGTACTAGAATCAGTTATATTATTAGTAAGTTTATATATCTTGTCAGGACATACCATTAATGGAGAATCTGTTTATATTGGATTAATGCTAGGTATCATAGCTGCTTTTTCATTTGCTTTACGAAATATCATTATAAAAGAAATTGTTGATGAGTATTCACCTATTTGGTTAATGATGATTCAAATAGGGATCTCTATAATTTTATTAGCTCCTTTTGGGATAGCTCCTTTGATGGATGCTGGTGCTAAGAATATTGGATTAATCATAATTGTAGGGATTATGGTTATCTCATTAAGTCATACGTTATTTATTCAATCCATGAAAACATTATCGGCAACAGCTATTGGTGTAATCTCAAGTTTACAGCTTATATATGCAATAGTCGCTAGTTGGCTATTTTTAAATGAAACTATTTCTATCAACATTGCTCTAGGTGCATTTTTAATTTCTTCAGTAGCTGTTTATGAACAAATAAAAAGTTATAACGAAAAATAATCTAGTAAAAATAACATTAACTATTGTAATGTATACTAAAATAGTATAGATTAGGGGTCTTATGGTGTCGATTAAAACAAAATATGCCTTAGCTGTACTAGTAAAAATGGCATTAGATGAATCTCAATCGTATACGATAAAGCAATTATCGGAAACGTGTATCGTACCAAAAAAATATTTAGAGCAAATATTAAGTGTTTTACGAAAAGAGAGTATTGTTAGTAGTACACGAGGTGCAAACGGTGGTTATACATTAGCAAGGCCAGCGTCACTAATAACGGTATTAGAAATTGCATCATGCCTTGAGCAATCCTTGTCATTTGCAACAGGATATAATGGTGGTATTGCTATAACAGAATTTTGGGAATCTATTGATGATCAGCTCAAATCAAGTTTAGCCGTAACTATTGATGAGTTGGTTCAAAGCCAACTTAAAACAAAAAAAGTCTTATCATTTAGTATTTAGGAAAAAAAATGGCACAGTATAAACAAATTAAAGATTTTATTGGAAAAACACCACTTATTTATTTACCTACATTAAGCCAAGAGGTTGGAGCTACTATTCTTGGAAAATGTGAATTTATGAATCCCTGCGGTTCAGTAAAAGATAGAGCCGCCTTAGCGTTGATTGAAGCTGCTGAACAAGATGGTAGTATTAACGACCAAACTACAATCATTGAAGCAACCAGTGGTAATACTGGTATTGGGTTAGCCTTTGTTGCTGCAACAAAAGGTTATAAGGTGATTTTAACCATGCCAGAATCAATGACATTAGAAAGACGAAAGCTACTAAAAGCATTAGGCGCAACGATTGTCTTAACCCCAGCCCCATTGGGTATGACAGGAGCCTTAGAAAAAGCAGCTGAATTAGCACGTCATATTGGTAATGTATTTATCCCAAAACAATTTGATAACCCAGCTAATCCAGAAATTCATTATCAAACAACCGCCCCAGAAATTTTGGCAGATACAAATGGTGAGATCGATTATTTTATCGCAGGTGTCGGAACAGGTGGAACCATTGCAGGTGTATCTCGTTTTTTTAAGGAACATAAGCCTGAGGTAGAAATCGTTGCTGTAGAACCTAGCGATTCACCCGTTTTATCAGGTGGTGAAGCAGGGCCTCATATGATCCAGGGTATTGGCGCAGGTTTTATTCCAAATAACATAAAATCAACCGATTACGATACGATTATTCAGGTAAGCAATGAGGATGCCTTTAAAGCAGCTCGATTATTAGCTCAAAAAGAAGGGGTATTATGTGGGATTTCATCAGGAGCTAATATTCACGCAACCTTAGAATTAGCTAAAAAAGAAGGCGATAGCAATAAAACGTTTGTTTGTATTTTATGTGATTTTGGCGAACGCTATTTATCAACAACTTTATTTGAACAGGAGGAAAAAGGATGAAAATTAAATTAAATGGAGAAGAAACAACGCTTGATAAAGACTCGATAACGATATCAGAGTTATTAGCATTAAAAGATGTCAAAATGCCAGATATGGTATCGGTTGAGCATAATGGAGACATTTTAGATAGAGATAAATTTGATACAACTCAGGTTAAAGAAGCTGATCAGGTTGAGTTTTTATATTTTATGGGTGGTGGATAACGAATGAGTTATCAGCAAGAAACAAATTTTATTCATCAAGGAGCAGATCCAGATCCAAGTACAGGAGCTACACAGCCACCTATTTATCAAACAGCTAGTTTTGCTCATGATGATCCACAACAATTAGAAGACGTGTTTAATGGAAAAGCCTTTGGTTATTATTATTCACGTGTAAGTAACCCTACCATTGATGCATTAGAAAAACGTATCACTGGCATTGAACAAGCGATAGGTTCTGTCGTGGTATCATCTGGAATGGCCGCTATAGCAAATACTGTCTTATCCTTAGCAACATCAGGCGATACGATTGTTGTGGGAAAAAGTCTGTTTGGTAGCACATATTACTTATTTGAGGGATTAATCGAAGATAGTGGTATTACTGTAAAATTTGTTGATTCTGCTAATTCAGTTGAATTTGAAAATGCTATCGACAACAAAACTAAATTAATATTTGTCGAAGCTATAGGAAACCCAAAGTTAGATATCCCAGATCTAAAAAAATTATCTGATATAGCCAACAAACAAGGGATTCCTCTTGTTGTTGATTCAACTTTTGCAACACCTTATTTATTAGATGCTAAATCATGTGGGGTTCATATTCTTGTCTATGCAACGACAAAGTATATCGCAGGAAGCGGATCTACCATTGGTGGTGTTATTGTAGATACGGGGTTAATGAATTGGAAAAGCTATCAAACAAAGAAGATTCAAGAGGCAAGTAAACAATATGGTCAATTTGCTTTTTTATCAGTTGCTAAAAAAGTGCGCTCAAATGCAGGTTCAAGTCAATCTCCATTCAATGCCTATTTAACATCTTTAGGAATTGATACCTTAGCATTACGGGTAAAACAGCAAGTAGCCAATGCAACAGCATTAGCATCCTTTTTTGAAGAACATGCTGCTATTAAGGTTAATTATCCAGGACTAACATCACATCCACAACATAATTTAGCAAAACAACAGTTAAAGGGCTTTGGTACAATCATCACACTAAGGCTAGGGTCAAAAGAAAAAGCTTTTAAAGTGCTTAAAAAACTAAAATTAGTGCATAATTTAGTAAATTTGGGAGATGCTAAGACCGTTGCTGTCTATCCAGCAACAACCATTTATCGAAATTTAACAGAAAAACAGCGAGAAGAAGCAGGTGTTTATCCTGACTTAATTCGTATTTCAGTTGGGTTAGAACATCCCTCTGATATTATCGCTGATTTTAAACAAGCCTTGGAGGGTCTTTCATGACATTATCAGAAGAACAAATTGAACGGTATTCTCGCCATATTATTTTACAAGATGTGGGCGGAGAAGGTCAGGAAAAAATATTAAATTCAAAAGTATTAATTATTGGGACAGGTGGACTGGGTGCACCTGCTGCTTTATATTTAGCGGCAGCCGGTGTGGGAAATTTAGGTATTATTGATTCGGATGTGGTAGATTTAAGTAATTTACAACGTCAAGTAATTCATTTTACACCGGATGTAGGAAAACCTAAGGTTGAATCAGCAAAAGAAAAGATTGCAGAAATTAACCCAGACGTTAACGTAACTGCTATTCATGATTTGTTTCGAGCTGATAATGCTTTAGATATTATCAAAGACTATGATTTTATTATTGATGGAACAGATAATTTTCCAGCTAAATTTTTAATTAATGATGCCTGTGTAATGGGTGAAAAACCATTTTCTCATGGAGGTATTTTACGATTTGATGGACAAACCATGACCTATGTACCAGGATCTGCTAGTTACCGTTGTGTGTTTAATGGCCCCCCACCGCCCAATTCCGTACCAACCTGCTCACAAGCTGGAGTGTTTGGTGCTATTGCTGGGATGTTAGGAACTATTCAGGCTGCAGAAGCCTTAAAATATATTATTGGTAAAGGCGATTTATTAACTAATCGACTCCTTATTTTTGATGCTTTAAAGATGAATTTTAGAACAGTCAACGTAAAGCCTAATCAAGAGCGGTTAAAGATAACTAAATTAGTAGATGCTGAGCAAGCGTCATGTGAGTTAAAAAATGGATGATATCATATTAAAATTACCAAAATCTATTGAGGTTGCATTGATAGAACATGCAACATCTTTAACTCCCATAGAATCTTGTGGTTATTTATCGGGAGTAGGCGAGACTATTACAACGTTTCATCCTATGACGAATGTAGATAATAGTCCTGAGCATTTTAGTTTTAATCCAAAAGAACAGTTTTCGGTTGTAAAAGAAGTAAGAAATAATAATGAAAATATTCTAGCGGTGTATCATAGTCATCCAGAAACACCAGCACGATTATCAGAAGAAGATATTAAACTTTTTAATGATCCTGACCCCGTATATATAATCGTATCATTAAAAGACAAAACACCTGAAATTAATGGTTTTAAGGTAATAAAACCAAATAAAAATGAAATAAAAATACATAAAGTAACGATAATTATAATATAAGGATGATAAGAATGAGATTTTATAAAAGTCCAAGTAATTTAATAGAAGAGCAAAATCAATTTGAAGTTGATATTAAAGCTTATACAGATGGGCATATTAATCCCGTAAAATTTAAAGCCATTCGAGTTGCTCATGGTGTGTATGAACAACGTCAAGAACATACATATATGATTCGTATTCGTTGCGCGGCAGGTGGCATAACGCCAAATCAGTTAAAAAAAGTTGCAGAATTAGCAACGCTATATGGTAGTGACGAAGTTCATTTTACAACCAGGCAAGAAGTGCAGGTTCATAATGTGTTAATTCAAGATGTTATAAAAGTAATTCGAGGATTAAATGAAGTTGAATTATCATCACGAGGTGGTGGTGGTAATACCATTCGGAATATTTTAACACCACCCTTATCTGGTGTAGAAAAAGATGAAGTTTTTGATGTAGATCCCTATGCGATTGCCTTAACAACACGTATGATCGCAGAACCTGATTCATGGAATTTGCCGCGAAAATTTAAAATTGCATTTTCAAATTCTGCATTAGACACCGCTATTACGCAAGCAACCTGCTTGGGCTTTGTTGCAACTATAAAAGATAATCAAAAAGGATTTGCTGTTTATACTGCAGGAGGTATGGGAGCAAAACCAATGGTAGGACATTTATTACTTGATTTTATTCCTGATACAAAGGTATATCATGTAACACGTGCTATTAAGACTATGTTTGATAAGAATGGAAATCGTCGAAGTAAATATTCATCACGGATTAAATTTTTATGGAAAAAATTAGCAGAAGAGGGCTTTAAAGAGTTGTTTTATGAAGATTACAATCAAATCAAAGATGATGAATCGTTAAATCTAGTTTTAGAACCAATCGAAAATAAAGCAAAAGATGACATTTCTCTCGCTATAGAAAAGGTTGAGTCTCCAGAGTTTGAGCAATTTAAAATGCGATATGTTAGTAAACAAAAGCAAGAAGGGTTAGTTGCTATTAAATTACCATTGGTATTAGGTGATTTATTACGACGTGATGCGGATCGTTTATGTGATGTTTTAGATCAGTTTGGTGATAATACCATTCGCTGTGATCGAGCTCAAAATATGAGGTTAAGAAATATCCCAGAAGAATATTTAGGAAATATTTTTAATGCAATTAAAAAAATGGAATATACTTTAGCGGATCATGCGGCGTTTATTGGCAATATGATTAATTGTACAGGTGCTCAAACCTGTAAATTAGGGATTTGTTTACCGAGAGGTTTATCGACAGCATTAAGAGATCGGTTAGCTAACAGTGATCTTAATTTAGATGCTATTCCTGATTTTCGTTTAAATATGAGTGGTTGCCCCAACACTTGTGGAATGCACCATGTTGCTGATCTTGGTTTTTTTGGGAAAATTGGGAGAAAAGATGGCAATATGTATCCCGCCTATAATGTATTAGCCGGAGCAATTGTTGGGAAAGGTAAAACAAAATATGCCGAAAAAGAAGCAGAAATTCCAGCTCATGCAGTACCAGAATTAGTATATTTATTTTTAAAAGATTATATAGAACAAAAAGAAGATTACAATTCTTATCAAGAGTATTTAGAAGCTGAAGGGAAAGCTTTAATCAAAGAATTATGTGATTCCCTAAAAGATGTTCCTGATTTAGCTGATGATAAATCATTTTATATTGATTTTGGGGCAAAACGGATGTTGCGCTTAGATGATATGGGTACAGCTGAATGTTCGGCAGGTATGTTTGATATGATTAATGTTGATAAGCGGACCATGGAATCTATTTTAAAAAAGAATCCTGATATAGCAACAATTGCTAATGAAGAGTTATATACAATAATGTTTCATACAGCAAGGATGTTGCTGGTAACACGAGGATTGGATGCTACTGCAGAGGAACAAATTTTTAGTTTATTTGGTAAGCATTTTATCCAGACGGAATTAATTGATATTAAATATTTGGAGTTAGTAGAAGAAGCGAAGAAAAAAAATTATAGTTATTTGAGTGAGCATAGAGAGTCGGTTATAGGTATATCAGAAGCCATTCGAAGTTTATATAAAACAATGGATGATTCGTTACGTTTTAAAGCGAGTTTAAAACAACCCAAACAAGAAATAAAAGAAGAAGTAAAAAAAGAAAATAAAACAAATATTGAAAAAGATTATCGAGGTGTGGGCTGTCCTATGAATTTTGTTAAAACAAAATTAGTGCTAGAAACCATGTCTGTTGGCGATGAATTAACGGTTTTATTAGATGATGGTGCACCGATACAAAATGTGCCAAATTCAGTTAAATTAGAGGGTCATAAAGTAAGATCACAAGAAAAAGATGGCAGTGGCCACTGGAAAGTGTTAATAGAAAAAGGGTAATAAAATGAAAGAATCAAAACGGCGTAGTTTTACAAAAGTAATTTCATGGCGAATTACAGCAACGTTAGCGACGATTATTATTTCTTATCTGATTACAGGAAATACGGATATAGCGATGAAAATTGGAGCGATTGAAGTTATCGCCAAAATTGCATTGCAATATATTCATGAAAGACTATGGGCAAAAATTAGTTTTGGGGTTCCAAAACCATTGGATTATCAGATTTAAANAAATNTTTNATTAANAAAGTAAGAGNNTATGGANATAAAAAAAACAATAAAAGTATTAAANAAACAGTTTTCTTCAGCAGATTTATCTGAAGTCTTAACNTTTTTGCTTGAAAAATATGATAAAAAAGTAATTNTAGCATCATCGCTGGGATTAGANGATCAGGTATTAACACATNGNTTATTATCTCTTAACAAAGAAGCTCGTATTTTTGTCTTAGATACATTGCGTTTAAATGATGAAACCTATGACGTTTTAAATGAAACTAAAAAAAAGTATCAATTTGAGTATGAAATTTATTATCCTAATAAGCGTGCCGTTAATAAGTTAACTAAAGAAAAGGGTGTAAATTCTTTTTATGAAAGTATTACAAATCGGAAAGAATGTTGTGCAATCCGAAAATTAGAACCGTTACAACGTGTTTTAAAAACTGTAGATGTATGGATTACAGGTTTAAGAAAAGATCAATCGATAACACGAATCAATATGGAATTATTTGAGTATGATGAGCAACACAATATTTTAAAAGTTAACCCCTTAATAAATTGGAGTTATGATGATGTATGGGAGGCTATCAATCAATATGATATTCCCTATAACAAATTACATAATAAAGGTTATCCCAGTATTGGTTGTGATCCATGTACGAGAGCTATTAAATTGGGAGAAGATTTACGTGCGGGTCGATGGTGGTGGGAAGCTGCAGATCAAAAAGAGTGTGGCTTGCATAATAACAAGCGTGGTAAAAAAAAGAAAATAAAGATAATCTAAGAGAACAATGACAGATACAAATAATGATAATCAAATGGGGCTAACACATCTAAAACAATTAGAAGCAGATAGTATTCAAATTATGAGAGAGGTTGTTGCAGAAACGGATAATCCCGTGATGTTATATTCGATTGGAAAGGATTCATCGGTTTTATTACATTTAGCTAAAAAAGCATTTTATCCAGCNAAAATTCCATTTCCTATCATGCATATTGATACAACATGGAAATTTAAGGAAATGATAGAGTTTCGAGATCATTATGCTAAAGAATGGAATTTAGATTTAATTACGTATATTAATCCAGAAGGGATTCACCAAAATATGGGCCCTTTTAGTCATGGATCCGCTGTTCATACAGATGTTATGAAGACTCAAGCTTTAAAGCAAGCTTTAGATGCGTATGAATTTGATTGTGCCTTTGGTGGAGCAAGACGAGATGAAGAAAAGTCACGAGCTAAAGAGCGCGTTTTTTCATTTCGAAATGAACAACATCGATGGGATCCAAAAAACCAACGTCCTGAATTATGGTCATTATATAACACCAAAAAAAATAAAGGTGAATCAATTAGGGTATTTCCTTTATCTAATTGGACTGAGTTAGATGTATGGCAATATATTTATTTGGAAAATATTCCAATAGTGCCACTATATTATGCTAAAAAAAGACCGGTTGTGAATCGTGACGGTGTATGGATTATGGTAGATGATGACAGAATGCCATTACTAGAAGGTGAAGTCCCTCAAGAAAAATGTGTGCGATTTAGAACGCTAGGGTGTTATCCCTTAACTGGTGCCATTGAATCAGAAGCGGAAACCTTACCTGATATTATTAAGGAAATGTTGTTAACAAAAACGTCAGAACGGCAAGGCCGTGTGATAGATAATGATAGTGGAGCTTCGATGGAAAAAAAGAAACAAGAAGGATATTTCTAATTATGTTACAAGAAACCACATTAATTAAAAATGATATTGTTTCGTATTTAAAATCACATGAATATAAAAGTTTATTACGCTTTATTACCTGTGGATCGGTTGATGATGGAAAATCAACCTTAATTGGTCGGTTATTATATGAATCAAAACTAATTTATGAAGATCAATTAAATGCCCTTAAAAAAGATTCTAAACGAGTTGGAACACAAGGTGATGATATTGACTTTGCTTTATTAGTAGATGGACTAGAAGCTGAAAGAGAACAGGGGATTACGATTGATGTTGCGTATCGCTATTTTTCTACCAATAAACGTAAATTTATTGTTGCGGATACACCCGGACATGAACAATATACTCGTAATATGGCAACAGGTGCATCAACAGCTGATTTAGCTATTTTAATTATTGATGCACGTCAAGGTGTACTAACTCAAACAAAACGACATTCAAAAATAGTTAGTTTATTAGGTGTAAGCAATATATGCTTAGCCGTAAATAAAATGGATTTAGTAGATTACAAACAAGATGTATTTGATACAATTTGTAAGGATTATCAGAAATTTGCTGCTCAAGCAGGTATTAACAATATAACAGCTATCCCTATTTCAGCATTAAAGGGTGATAATATTACATCGTTAAGTAAGAAAATGNCTTGGTATAGCGAAACTCCTTTAATAAACTTTTTAGAAACAGTTGCAATACCAAAACCAGCTCAAAATGGGCAATTTGCTATGCCTGTCCAGTGGGTGAATAGACCTAATTTAGATTTTCGCGGTTTTGCAGGACAGGTTGTATCTGGTTCTGTTTCAGAAGGAGACGCTATTAAAGTATTGCCATCAGGTAAACAATCAACCGTTAACACCATTGTAATGATGGACGGTCATGTAGAGACAGCTCCATTAGGGCAGTCTGTAACACTAACCTTGGATGATGAAATAGATGTATCACGTGGAGATATGATAGTTGCAGCAGAGTCAGCTATTAAGATTGCAAATGAGTTTAAAACAACCATTTTATGGATGTCGGAAGAGACGCTAGTGCCTAATAAGCAATATTGGATAAAGTTTAGAGCTAAATTAATCACAGCAACCTTATCAGAACCTCATTANAAATTAGATATTAATACATTAGAAAAGTGTTCAACAGATAAGTTGGCACTTAATGAAATAGGCGAATGTGATTTATACCTCGACCAAGATATTCCTTTTGAGCCATATAAAGATAACCATCAATTAGGTAGTTTCATTATCATTGATCGAGTTAGTAATAATACGGTAGGAATGGGATTAATTGAAACATCATTAAGTAAGAAAACATGGGTCGATCAATTTGTGGAAAAACGATCAAAATATTGGGTACATGGATTAGTAGATCAGCAAGCAAGAGTAAAACAATATGGCCATAAACCATTATTAATTATTTTTACAGGGGATGTTAACCGAGAAGTCTATTCCCAGTTTCAAACGGTACTTGAAAAAGCCTTATTTGATCAAGCAATTAAGACCTATCGTTATGGTGTTGGCTTTATGGGGACAAGTTATAATACAGATACATCTGATACACAGTTAAGACAAGATATTATTAAAGAATTAAATAATATTGCCTATGCGTGCTTAGATGCAGGTTTAGTCTTTATTACAGGTTTAAAAGCCTTAACAGCAGATGAATTAGATCAGATTAAACGTTTGTCATCACCACATGATGTATGTGTAATTCGCTTAGATGATAAGGAGGGTGTTGCATCACTGAAAGCGCTTAACTTAAATACCTTGCAAGATGATATCGTAGATAAATTATTAGATTATATTCGCTAGTAATCCGTTTTTTTAATAAAATATAAAATACTATTAAACTAAACTTTTTGATAAACTTATACAGACATGAAATACATTAAGTATATTTTAGCGTTATTATTATGCTGTATATCATTAAGTTATTCACTTGATACAACCTATACGAATGTAGCGATAGCAACTGATAAAGACGCTGTTTCTAATCAGGATGATTTAACCGTTTTAGTAACCTTAACCCATCAAGAGGGNTGGNATTCCTATTGGNAAAATCCAGGTGAATCAGGCTTAGCTACTACAATTAAATGGGAATTACCTGCTGGATTTCAAGCGGGTGATATTAATTGGCCTATGCCACAAGCAATACAATTTGGTGATTTGATTAATTTTGGTTTTAAAGATCCTGTCAATTTAATGATACCTATTCAAATTAATACNAGTGTCAAAGAAGGAGAGTACCTNTTAAAAGGAAANATAAGTTGGCTTGTTTGTAAAGAAAGTTGTATTCCTGAATCAACATCAGTTTCTATTCCAATTAAAGTAGGCTCAACAACTCAATTTAGTCAGCAGGCAACTAAAATTAATAAACTGATAAAAAATCGTAATATAGGTATTTTAGCGGNAAGTTTTCAAGAAAATACAAATCAACTTATCATAACGTTACCAAAATTAGNTACTCAAATAACAGCNATTACATTTTTCCCAGAACAATTAGAGTTAGTAGACTATCAAGTTGAGCCCCTTATTCAATATAATGATACAAGTCTTTTGCTAACTTTAAAAAAAGTAATGACTAACAAGACTAAGCATAAGCATCTAACAGGTATTTTAGCTATCAATAACACTGATTTTTATCAAGTAAAAGCAGAAAATCAAGGAGGTATCACTATCAATACCTTAATAAGTATTTTGGCTTTTGCTTTTTTGGGAGGATTAATATTAAATATTATGCCTTGTGTTTTTCCGATATTATCTCTAAAGGTACTATCAATTTTAGCTAAGAGTAAGCAGGAGAAGCAGGTCATTAAAAGGCAGGCTGTAAGTTATACGTTAGGCGTTATTGTTTGTTTTTTTGTAATTGTTACGGTTTTAGTTTGGTTAAAATATATTGGTCTGCAGTTGGGTTGGGGATTTCAGTTACAAAATCCTATTTTTGTCTATTTAATGATGTTAATTATGCTGGGAGTGGGATTAAATTTAAATGATCGGTTACCATTACCACAATGGCTTGAATCATTACCAGGAATGATGAGTCAGGTTCATAACAAAGCCACTACAAGTTCCTATAAAGATTTTTTTACAGGTATTTTAGCTGTTATTGTAGCAACGCCTTGTACCGCACCGTTTATGGCAACAGCGATTGGGTTTGCCTTAACTCAAACGGTAGGAGTCATGTATCTTACTTTTTTTGCTTTAGCGATAGGCTTTAGTTTTCCATTTTTAGCGATAGCCTATATACCATGGCTACAACAATTATTACCAAAGCCAGGGCAATGGATGGTTACGATTAAGCATATTTTAGCTATTCCCTTATATCTAACCGTACTATGGTTGATATGGGTATTAAGTCATCAAGTTGGTACATTAGCATGGATTATCGGTGGATTGAGTATAGCTGCGATAATGGCATTCACGAGTTTACTAAGATTAAATCAAACAAAATTATCTTATAGTGTGGGAGTAATTATAATCCTGATGTTGGCAGGTCTAATCGGCTTACTATCTCAAGCAGAGCCAAGTGATAATGATGTTAATAGGGGAGCGTTTCAAAGACTAGAAGAGGCTGTTAAGCAAAAAAAGAAAGTATTGGTTGATGTAACCGCATCCTGGTGTGTATCGTGTAAAGTAAATGAAAGTGTCGTTTTAAATAGACCCGATATAAAACAATTTTTAGCAGATAATAATATTGACTTTATTGTATTAGATTGGACCAATTATGATGATGATATTACGGCATATTTGGAGTCATTTAATAGACAGGGTGTTCCCTTATATGTATATTATGATGAAAATGGGAATACAACGCTATTACCACAGATATTACAAAAAGAAGATATTTATCAATTAAAGGAGANNTAAATGAATANAACTTTAAAAGCAATNCTTGTTAATAGTTTNATNATTTTAATAAGTATTTCATTAATTTATGGGATGTCATTTTTTAAAGACGATGAAGTACAGACACAAAACCGCAAGAAAGCGCCTTTATTTACAGCTGTTGACTCAAATGGGGTAAAGCATAAGTTANCTGATTATCGAGGAAAAATAGTGGTGTTAGAATGGAAAAATCATTTATGTCCTTTTGTTGTAAAGCATTACAAAAGTGGTAATATGCAACAGATACAAGAAAATTTAACCAAGCAAGGGGTTGTCTGGCTAAGTATTATTTCCTCTGCAAAAGGCAAGCAAGGTTATGTGTCAGGTGATGAATGTAATGAAATCATTAAGCAAGAAGGATCAAAAGCAACCGCCGTATTGTTCGATCCAGATGGTACAATAGGAAAACAATATGCTGCTAAAACAACGCCACATATGTTTGTTATTGATGTTAACGGGGACATTGTGTATGAAGGAGCTATTGATAGTATTCGCTCAGCTGATTCAAGAGATATCAAAAAAGCAACAAATTATGTAGTAAGCGCGATTAATAATTTAATAAAACAAAAACCTATTGAACCATCACAAACAGCAGCCTATGGCTGTTCAATTAAGTATAATTATTAAATTTTAGAGAACNGATATTTGTTGAGCTTTTTGCAAGGATAGTTTAATCAGTTAATCTATTAATCTTAGGTAAGTTATGAATTTTACCAAAATTACCTAGAAAGTCTTTATACTCTGTTGTTTCTTTAACATCTTCATCTGATTTCTCGAGTATTGCATTAGACTGATCAATAAACTCTTTAGTAATAGAAGCTTTTTCATATTCATCTTTATCTAAAAGGGTAATAGCAGTACTAATGTGTCCAAGAAGCTCTTTTTGTTCTTTTAGATCATTCTTGTTTAATCGACCAAGAAGCTCAGTAATACATTCTGGTTTTGTTTTAATTCTACATACTCCAGAATCACACCCAGTACCAGGCTCAATATACAAATGTTCAGGATAATAGTTGTTAAATAAATGATCATCCAAATTTAATGTAGCTTCTTTTTGCACACAATTTGAGCGTTCAGTTGGCAAAGAGAGTTTTGGTTGAGAGGGAGATACTCTGTTTACTCCACTGGAGCTTAAAGCCTTCGATCCTGATAAAGTAGCTAATACTGGTACTAAAAGTTTAGAAAGCTTCATATAAACTCCAATTATTAAGATAAAAATTTATAGTAACATGAAAAAATTTCAAAACAAAATTTTAATAGCAGAAATATTCAAAATAGAGTTAAATAAATGTAAATTTTGATAAAATAATAAGAGGAAATGAAATTTTTTAAATGCTTAACACGATAACTATATATAAGAGAATAAAAATGAAATATATAATTTTAGGTTTAAAAATAACGTTGTTTACATTGGTAAGTATATCAATTATATATCTATCACTATCGATAGAACATAATACCCAGAAAAAAATGATTGAAGACAGTAAAGTGGCAAATAGTATATCTAGCATGGCAAATCAAGCTAAGATAAATAAGCTAACTAAATAAAAAAGTTTTATCCGGACTCTTTTTCTAGTTTTTCAAGTATTTGCTTGGTAATAACGAAATGTTTTTTAGCGACCAGATCAAGATCATCCACCCCATGTTTTTTGATGAAATCATAAGCAAATTGGGTAACATGTTTAGAGGCACCTTTGGGAAAGGGGAGTTTATATGATTCCGATATTTTTTTTATCGAATCAACAAAATGGTGTCTGGCAACTATGCTAGCGCATGCAACCGAAAAATTAGATTCAGCTTTAGGTCGCTGTAACAGTGTAATATTCAGATCTTTCGTACGAAGCGAGTTTTTTAATAAGGAGGCATTCCCGAATTGATCACAAAGAGCATGGCTACAATGCCCTTGTTTTAAAGTATCTTCAATCACTTTCATGTGTGCCCAAGCAAGCAGTTGATTTAAATTTTTAAATTTTTCGTAAACGGTGTTATAGCTCGCATTTGCCATAATCATAACAGCATGCTGACATTTTTTTTGAATTAATGTAGCCAAGTTGGCAATCATAGAGTCCGATAATTGTTTGCTATCGGCAATACCGAGTCCTTCTAATTCTGGAAGTACGTCAGGCGTCACACGAACAGCAGCAATGACTAGAGGGCCAAAATAATCTCCTTTTCCAGATTCATCAACCCCAATAAGGTCATCAGGATCATCATTCTTAGAACTTAACTTTGTAACATCATTTTCCATCGCAGAACGTTTGGTTTCAGACAGCTGTAGAGGGGTTAAAAAAAGCTGTAAATCAGATTGTAATGCTAGTAGAAAGGTATCAGACTTAATTTGAGAAAAATCAAGTTTTATACCTTTTTTACTTTTGTAGATACGTAGTACTTCAGAGTGTGAATCTTTTGATATTAAAAACTGAATCCCATATTGAATTTCACGGTAAGGATTAATTTGGTAACGATTTTCTTGTAAATGATGTTTAATGTCATGATACAAAACATCAAGGCTGGAGTATGTATTTAACATAGCTGGTTACTACATGTAGCAATAATTATAAAATAATATTTCATAATGCTAGTATATCAATAGGAGAGGGGATAACAAAGAAGATAGTTAATAAATTCCACGGATATGCCAGAGTGTGGATAGTAGGCAAAAGCAAAGCTTTACCACACGAAGCACAATCTATGGAAAACCTGATAGGTTTACCGAATATCCACAGAAACGAAGACTTATATTTTTAGTAGTTTATTACGAGGAATTATCCCATAATCGATCGTTTATGTTGCAAATTTAGTAACATTTAAATATGACAAAATATTGTCACATAATCAAGATAACTAAACTAAACATCAGTGATATTACAGAGGGATAAATATGTAAAGATAAAAAAAGACCTCTTATAAGAGGCCTTTAAAAATTCTAATTATATAGAAAAATTATTTTTTAGATGACGTTGTTGTTTTTGTGCTTTTACCACTTGTACCTGTTGCTGTTACCATTTCATCAAAAATTGTATTTACATGGTTATTTAATATATCAAGTGATTTATTATTACTAGCAACTAACCAGTCAATCATTTCCTTATTATTATTAATAATTTGTTTCCATGCTTTTTTTGCACTTTCTAATTGTTCGCCTGTCTTGTTACCTTGTGTAAAATTACTTACGATATCATTTATCTCAGTAGATTGTTTTTTTGCTTTTTTAGCCATTTCTATTGATTGGCTCATATATTCACCTTGTAAATTTTCCCATGTTTCTTTGGTTTTATTAAAAATGCGTACAGCGTTTCCAGTTTCTGCTGATTTGTAAAAAGCATTAAATTGCTCACTTATACCTTCATTAAACGTCTCATAAATTGTTTTTGAACTCATTTTTAAACCCACCTTTATTTTTTTAACTTAATATAATTATCATAACAAGTTATTTTTAAATAACAAGCAATTATTTTATGTTACTTTGACATAATCACCAGGTGCCTGGCACAGATGATATTTTTTTAATAGCGGAGTAGGTTTTATTTTTTTTCCAAGTTTAGTTTTGAGCCATTTATTCCAATGTGGCCACCAGCTTCCAGAGTGTGTTCGCGATGTATTTAACCATTCTTCAGTTGTTTTATATGATTTGGTATTTGTATGAAATCTAAAGACATTTTGATTGGGTTTTACAGGTTGAATAACCCCTACAATATGCCCGTAATTGGACAACACAAATTCAACATTTTTAGCATGTTGTGTTAGTTCAAAAGCTGATTCCCATGGCACAATATGATCATCGGTAGTAGCTAAGCAAAAAACATCACAAGTTATATCAGCTAAATTTAATGGCGTATCTAATAAAGTCAATTGATTAGATTCTGCTAATTTATTTTTTAGATAAAACTCTCGTAAATAAAATGAGTGTAAAGCTTCTGGTATACGTGTTGTATCACCATTCCAAAACATAATTTCATTTGTAACAGGTTCTTTACCTAATAAATAATAATTTAAGACACTATTCCAGATTAATTGTTGTGGCTTTAATAAATCAAACATGGTTCCCATATCTTGCCCATGAAAATAACCCTTTTTGCTCATTCTTTCTTCAATAGCACTTATTTGATTTTCATCAATAAAAACGCCAATGTCTCCAACATTTTTAAAATCAACAAGGGATGTTAGAAACGTAGCACTGCTCACTTTGTGTTGCATCTTATGTTTTTTTAGACAAGATAGGAGGCATGCCAGCAATGTTCCTCCTACACAATATCCAACAGCATGAACAGATTTATATTTAAACTGTTCTTCAATAACGGTTAAAACAGTTAAGGGCCCTTCTTGCAAATAATCTTCAAATGTAAGAGACCGATGGGTAGAATCAGGATTGATCCATGAAATCATAAAAACACTCATCCCAGACTTAACTAACATCTCTACCATCGATTTTTCGGGCGATAAATCCATAATATAGTATTTATTTATAAAGGGAGGAATAATTAAAATAGGCTTTTCGTAGACAGTTTCTGTTTGAGGTTTATAATATATTAATTCGATAATATCATTACGAAAAACAACTGATCCTTCTGTAGTGGCTATTGTTTTACCTAGTACATAAGCCTCTTTATCAACAGGGTTAACGGTAAAGTTACCTAAAGTTGAACCTTTAAGCTGATCAACAAAACTATGGATACCATTACAAAGGTTTTTGCCATTATCTTCCATTGTTTTATGTAAAATTTCAGGGTTTGAAAATAAAAAATTTGAAGGAGAAAGTGCCTCTGTTAGCTGTCTAATATAAAATGAAACCGTTGCTTTTGTTTTTACATCAATGTTGGGGTTTAATTCAATAGTGGAATGTAGCCAATTGGAAAATAATAAATAAAATTGTTTAATCGTATCAAAGTATGGGTTGCTATCCCAATCTTGATGAGAAAATCGATAATCTTTTTTTGCTGGTTCAACAACAGGATCTGCATCATTGCCCTCTAGTTTAGCAATAAGATAGAGGTTTAATTTACCTAGATCTTCGAGTAATGTTTTCTGCGAATCAATTAAATCGGGTTGCTGAGATAAAGAAAGCATCCATTTTGAAATGGCGGTATTAAAAGAACCTATTGTAGGTGTTATAAATGATACATAATCATTGACACTATCAAATGGATTTTTAGCTTTTGACTGATTGTTATCATCCGTATCTGTACTAGATTTCTTTGATTCTTGAGTAAATGAATCAAATATCTCTGTGTTTTTAGAGATACCATCCTCAAATGTTTGTGTCATGGTATCAAAAAATGATTTTTGTGCCTTTGATGTGCATTCAAAAACATCTTTAAAACTATCTGTAAACTGATTAGAAAACAGGTTGTCCAAACAAAGCCCCTTATTGATAGAAATGAAAATAGACTGAACTTAAAGTCTATCATAATAAAATAATTTTTTAAAATGATTAATTTTTAAGTTTAAAAAGTTTAAATAAAGGGAAAATCAAAGAAGTTAAGAAGATAAAAATATTAAATGGACTACAAATGACTATAAAAAAAGACAAAAGAAATGCCTTGGTAACAGGTGGTATTACAGGGATTGGGCTTGAGGTTGTAAAAGAATTACAAAAAGAGGGGTATTTAGTTATCGCTAATTATCCACCGCATATGAAAGAAAGAGCTGTAAAAGTTAAAGAGGAAATTGGGGTTAATATCGTAGAATTTGACGCATCTAATTATGATGATGTTGAAAAAGCTATTAAAAAATTAGAAAGTGACTATGGAGAAATTGATATTTTAATTAATAATGCCGGTATTACAAAAGATGGGTTTTTACATAAAATGCCAGTTAATGATTGGCAAGCTGTATTACGAACAAATTTAGATTCTGTATTTAATTGTTGCCGAGTCATTTTGCCAAGTATGAGAGGGAATGAGTTTGGTAGAATAATAAATATAAGTTCAGTTAATGCTTTGAAAGGACAAGTTGGTCAAACAAATTATTGTGCATCAAAAGCTGCGATTATTGGCTTTACCAAAGCATTAGCCTTAGAAAATGCAGCAAAAGGGGTAACTGTCAATGCGATAGCTCCTGGATATGTTGATACTGAAATGGTGAAAAAAATAGATTCAGATATATTAGAAAGTCAAATTTTGACACAAATTCCAATGAATCGATTAGCAAAAACAAGTGAAATAGCATTTTTGATTAGACATTTAATTAAAGATGAATCTGCCTATCTAACAGGTCAAACAATTTCGATTAATGGCGGCATGTATTTTAATTAATAATAATTCAAATAACTAAGTAATAATACGTGTTTTTATAAGATAAAAAACTATGAAATAGTGAATCACGATAGTATAATTTTAAGTGTTTTAAATATATAGTGTTGTGTAGGAAATGTATTTAAGAATAAGATGATAAAAATGATTAGTAGGTGCAAGGAAAAAACATGGCAATTAACAACAAGATTAACGACCTGATAAAGCAGTTTTTATATATAATCTATACAGAAACCTATCAAAATAAGACAAATAGCACGTTTATTGAGCGATATGTTGCTAAGCATCCTTTATTAAAGCCCGAGCTAATTGTGATTAATGATCAGATTCAGGGCTTTAAAAAAGTATCTAAAAAAGTGATGTCCTTAGAAGAGTTTCCTATTTATTTAGAAATAGAAGGTATGTATGAAAATGAAAATATTTACTTAATTGATGCTATAGATCTTTATTCAGAAACAATTCTTAATTGTCAGTCACGGCTCACAGATATCATTTACATTGCTAATGTGTTTAGCCATTATATTTCATTTGAAAGATCGATCGATGTATCAAATCCAAAAGAAGAGTCCATTATAATTACGTCAAAAATACAAGAATATTTAATTATTAAGTCCGAAGCAGAGAATATCAATAAATTAACATCAGAATTAGATTATGATGATATAGAAAAAACAGAAAATAAGGATTTAGTGATTAATATAGATCAGTTTAAAGATGCATTAAAAATTCATTTAAATTATTTTGTGCAATTTATAAAAATTTGTCATGATATCTTAATAAAGGATATCCCATTAAAAAAAATAAAACCTGAAATTGAAACTTTTTTTGAGGAAAATAAATGAATAAAGCCATTCATATTTTACAAGAAGGAAATAACTTGAAATCTGAACTCGCAAGAGAGGTTTTATCAAAAATATTAACAGGGAACTGTCTTGATAGTGACGTAGAAAATTTTTTAATTGAATTTGAATCAAAGCCCTATCACTGGGAAGATTTGATTGGGTTTATTCAGGCCATGAAAGAAAGTTGTATTAGCATCAATAAAACCACCAAAAAACCCATTATGGATGTATGTGGTACCGGTGGATCAGAAAAAAGTCGTTTTAATATTTCAACAGCCGCTGTGTTTGTTTTGGCAGCGGCTGGTATTCATGTAGCAAAACATGGGAATTATGGATCAAGACGACCTAATGGAAGTTTTAATTTTTTAGAAGAAATGAATATTCCATTTCAATTTAATGTAAATGAAATTAATACTTTATTAAAAGAATCAAAATGTTGTTTTTTATTTGCACGTTATTTTCATCCTGGAATGAGACATGTTGTAAATGCAAGAAAAAAAATAGGAAAACGTACTGTATTTAATATTTTAGGACCATTAGCAAACCCCATTGATCTTGATTATCAACTGATAGGCCTTTCATCAGAAGAGAATATGGATGTTTTAATTGATACTGTAAAGGCATTGTCGTTAAAAAAAGTAATGTTTTGTATAGGTGGCGATGGAAGAGATGAAGTAAGTCTGCTAGGTAAAACAAAATTAATACATGTTGAAAATAAAACAGTTAAAGAATTTGAGTTTGATTTTTCAAAAGAAATAGAGAAAATTAAGCATGATTATGAGTGTGGTGATAGTCACGAAAACGCATTAACATTAATTAATATTTTTATCGAGGAAGATTGGGAGCACCCCATTATAAAACATATTAGTATTAATGTAGCTGCGGCTCTATTGTGTGCAGGACAAGTATCATCTCTTGTTGAAGGATATGAAAAATCAAATGAATTATTTAAATCAGGAGCAGTTATTAAATCGATTAATCATTACAAAAAAATTGCTGCTGAATTAAAATGAACTTTGTATCAAGCTATGATACAATCGTAATGTGATTCCCGGATATAAAACAGACAGAAAATATATCATTGCAATACTATATTTATGTTTCATGCTACTAGGCGCTGAAATAAATCAAGCAAGTAGTGTAACAGACAATGTCGCCCTAAATATTATAACTAAGACTGAAAATGCATTACGTGGTGATAGCAGTAAAATGGATTTAGAGATGATGATAGCAACACCTAAATGGAGTCGAGCAGTACAATGTTCAATTTGGTCAAAAGGGAGCGATTTTTCCTTTATCCACATTCGTTATCCAAAGAGAAATAAAGGTGTTAAATTTTTAAAACGATACAATGAAATGTGGCAGTATATTCCAAAGGTGGAACGAACAATAAAAATTCCACCATCTATGATGATGCAATCATGGATGGGCTCAGATTTTACCAATGATGATTTAGTAAGAGAGAGTTCCTTAATTACCGACTACCATGCCACTTTATTAGCAACTACAGACGACTATTTTAAAATTCAATTAATTCCATTAGAAACAGCACCTGTTACCTGGGGAAAGGTGGTAATGCATATCCATAAAATTTATTATATTCCTACCTATCAAGCATTTTACGATGAGTTAGGCGAGTTAGTAAGAATTATGGAAATGACTGATATTAAGAAGATAGGAAAAAAATGGTATCCCATGACATGGCTGATAACCCCACAGCTAGAAGCAAAAAAAGGACATTATACACGTATCACCATTATTGAATTAAAGATGGATATACCACTAGATGACACCTTTTTTAGTTTAAGACAATTAAATCCATAGAAAGATGCTGATATTTAAATTAGCATGGCGAAATATATGGCGAAATAAAAAGAGATCCTTAGTAACCATAGGTTTATGCACCATTTGTACCGTTTTTCTAATTTGGTTTGAAGCGTTTAATGATGGAAGTCATCAAAAAATGATTCGTGATGTTGTAGAAATGTATCCAGGTTATATTCAAATTCAAGAAAAAGGGTATTTTGATAGACCTAGCTATGATCATTTATTAACAAATGTTAGTACAATAAAACAACAATTAAAAGCTATCGACGGTATTCACGCAAAAAGCGTTCGATTTGAAGCGCCATCTTTGTTTTCAAGTAAGGATGTATCCTATGGAGGGCTGCTAATAGGGATTGAACCAGAAAACGAAGCTAAGATTTCTCGGCTGAAAAAGGCTTTAGTAACCGGACGATTTATCGCAAGTAGTGATACAAATGGTGTTTATATGGGTGTAGATTTAGCAAAAAAATTACATGTTAATCTTGGTGATAGTTTTGTATTTATGTCATCGGCTATAGATCGGTCCATGGCTGCTGATACCTTAACAGTGAAAGGATTGTTTGAAAGCAATTTATTTGATTCAGATATTCAATTTGTTTTTGTTAATAAATCATTTATGGATGATATATTTTTAGTTAATAACATGGCATCCTATTTGGTGGTAAAGCCAACTGATACGGCTGAGTCATTAGTCTTAGCAGAAACATTAACTAGTTTATTTAATAATACAACAATAGAGGTATTATCATGGCGACACTTATTATCTAGTTTTGTGCAATTTGTAGAAATGGACGAAGCTATGGGGCGTATGACTATTATTATTGTTGTATTAGTAGTGTTTTTTGTCATTATGATTTTTAATTTTATTTCTATTTATAATCGGACTAAAGAAGTAGGGATGATGAGAGCTATGGGAACATCTGATTGGCAGATTATCGGAGTGTTAAGTTTAGAATCTTTAATAATTACCATGATGAGTATCATATTTGGTGTATGCGGAGGAAGTTGGTTAGCCATTTATTTTGAGACAAATCCATTAGAGATAAAACTTTCAGAAGATGTATTAGAAATGTATCATCAATTTGGGATGTTAGATTTTTCAATTCCAACACGATTTTCTTTAGACGCAATTATTTTTGGTGTAATAATTATTATCGTTATTAATGTTTTAGCTATTATTTTTCCTATATGGAAAACCTTACAATTAAAGCCACGCCAAGCATTACAGGGTAACTCATGAACTCATTAATGGTGATATTAGCATTTCGAAACTTAGCTAGAAATAGAGTTAGAACAACGATGGTTATCGCTATGATAGCTTCTAGTTTAACGTTGTTGATGTATTTTCAAGGATTTATGGATGGGATTATTGAGCAAATGACGAAAGATACCGTTCGATCTGAGACATCTGATATAACAATTTATGGTAAAAAATATCGAAAAGAAAAAGATTTAAATAACAGATTAACGCATAAAAAATATGTTTTAAAGAAATTAAGTTATCTCGATTCAATTGAAGAACATTTTGAACGGTTAGAGCATGATGCGATGATTGCGTCACCTTACTATTCTCAAGGGATTAAAGTAATTGGTTTAGAATCAGAAAAAGAAAAAGATGATTTTATATTATCAACGCGAATCAAAGAAGGGGATTATAGTTTTCCAAACGAAAATGCGATATGGATTGGACACGCCTTAGCTGAAAAATTAGGGACAGGAATACAACGAAAATTAGTATTAACAGTACAAGATAGTAAAGGAGAAATTATAGGAGAAGCGTTTCGCGTTACAGCCATAATACAAACAAATAATCCAAAAATTGATCGAGCAAGTGCCTTTATATCACTTACAAAAGCTCAAGCGTTATTTAATGTTCCTGATATAACACAGCTATCAATTAAAATTCATGATCAAAAAAGATTACGAGAGGTTCGAGATACCATTCAGGATGAAATTGGAAATCATTATGAGGTCTTCACATGGCGACAATTATTTCCTAGTTTACAGTTTATGGAAACAGCAACACAATCGTACATAAAGATTAGTTATGTCATTATGTTTATTATTATGATGATCGGGTTTGTAGGCGTTATTATGATGAGTATTATGGAACGTGTAAGAGAGTTTGGTATTATGATGGCAATAGGACATAAATTTAAGCAGGTCAGTTTAATTGTATTTTGGGAATCTTTGATGATGAGTTTTTTGGGTTTTTTAATCGGTACTACGTTGGGATTTGGTTTATTATATATAGTTAACCAAACAGGTGTTAATTTAAACATATTTGGACAGGGTTTTGAGCAGTTTGGAATAGCAAGTATTATTTATCCACCTATGAAAATAGCTTATTGTTTTACACCCTTATTAGCTGTGATAATAACATCAATTTTATCTATTATCTGGCCCTTAAGAATTTTATATAAATTAAAACCAATTCAATCTATACAATTTAATTAAGGAGAATTAATGATGAGTATTATAACATTATCTAGCGTATCGAAGATTTACTCAGAAAAAACAGCTCGTAAAACCGTTGCCTTAGAGAATATTAATCTCGAGGTAAATGAGGGTGAGTTTTTAGCGATTAGTGGACCTTCAGGATCTGGGAAAACAACGTTGCTAAATATGATTGGAGGTTTAGATAGCCCTAGCAATGGGCGTATTATTTTAAATAATAAAGATATAACAACGTTAAAGGAAAATGCATTATCACATATACGACTTCATCAGATTGGATTTATTTTTCAAGCCTACAACTTAATTCCAGTGTTAACAGCGCTAGAAAATATGGAATATATTTTGATGTTACAGCGGATAAAAAAAGAAGAAAGACAAGCCCGTGTAAAAGATGTTGCCTTTCGCTTAGGAATAGATGACTTATTAGATAAAAGGCCAAGTGAAATGAGTGGTGGACAGCAACAGCGTGTAGCTATTGCTAGAGCTATTGTATCAAAACCAAAATTAATTTTAGCCGATGAACCAACCGCTAATTTAGATTCAAAAACAGGTGAAATATTATTAGATTTAATGAGAGAGCTTAATGAGGAACATGCCATGACCTTTATATTTGCAACCCATGACTCCTCTGTTATTAAAAAAGCAAAGCGACATGTATCCTTATTAGATGGAATGGTTAAAGATGATCAGGCTAAATAAGCTTATTCCTATTATTACACTATTACTAAGTTTGGCAACATCTTTACAGGCAAGTAAATGGGAATTATCAAGTGATAATACGATAGTGGGATTATTAATGAGAGGAAGCACAAGTCAAACAAGTATAGCCTATCAGTATAGCCAAAGTAAGAATCGAGTTAACTATAATTGGTCTGAAACGCTTTCCTTTTCGACATGGGTTGATTTAGAAAGTTATTGGGCCAACCAATCATTAACCAATTCCTATATTGAATCAATAAATCAGCGCAGTAGTAACTTACCAATTAGCGTTTATAAGCAACTATATAGCCGAGATAATTATCGTTTAAGTACAACATTGAAGCGAGCTTACATGCGGATAAAGTTTTTTAAAGGAGATATGGTATATGGTCTTCAGCATTATCCTCTTGGAGTAGGAAAAATATGGAGACCTACTGATATCATGAATCAATATAATCCATTAAATCAGTTAGCATTAGACCGTTTAGGTTTAGTAGGTGTCTTGTATACCTATGAACGATCCGCATTATCTCAGTGGAAAATTATGGTAGCTCATAGTCGTGATTCGGTCACGCATAAGGGGGCTCGCTTAGGATTTAATGTAAATGGAATCGATGTAAGTGGTATCATCATTAATACTGAACAAAATGAAATAATAGGCTTTGATATGATTGGAGCATTAGGGAAAACAGGGGTTAATATATATAGTGAATTTGCATTAAATCAGGACCATAATCATGGAGATCGTACGGTACAGGCTATTATCGGATTTGATACATTTCTTAATTCGATGATGAGTATGGGGATCGAGGGGTTTTATAATGAAAATACATCAACAGGTGATAATACAAAGTATCAGCAATGGAATTATCCAGGTAAATATTATTTAGGACATATCATGCAAATACAAATATCCCCTTTGATTAATTATGGAAATACTACCATGATCAATCTAAGTGATAAATCAGTAATAATATTACCAAAAATCAGTATATCAATAAGAAATAATATAGATGGCCTTATGGGTGGGAGTATAGTTTTAGGTAAAGAAAATTCAGAATTTAAATCGTATCCTCAGCAAGTTTTTATTGGGATTTCCTACTATTATTGATTTTTATTTAACCTGTTTTCTGCATATAGTTGAGCACGTTTAGTTGTCAAAACAGCTAATGTTCGAGGTATCATACAAGCAAGTGTTCTTAACAGAAATTCAGAGCTAGAAATAATCTTACCACCAGAAGGAGATGCTTGAGAAATAAAGTAAATAAACAAACTATTAAATACAGCAGCAGAAGCACTTAGGCCAATTAAGATGCTAGGATTAAGCTCTTTTCCTTTTAGTAAAGTAGTAGAAAATAATACTTCTCTTACAAAAAGAGATCCTAAGATAAGAGGGTTAGGTGGTGGTGAAAGAATACCAGCTGCTTTAGAATTAAATAAAATATCACTACGAAGTCCGGTACAGGTTGATAGTAGTGCCCCCCCTAATAAAGGCGAGATATGTTTGATTGGTAATGAATGAGAAAGAGAGTTAAGTAATAATGAGGAAAATCGGCTTCCTGCCAGAATACTAATAGTATTAGATAATACTTGAGTAAAGCGAAGAAATGAAACATTACAATAACCGATCATAAAAGAAGAAACATCAGGTTTAGAAAAAGGAAGAATGTTAGTAGCGTGCTGTTTAGAAAAACCATTATGCATGATGTATCCTACACAGGTATGAAGTGGAAAGGTAATACCCGCAGCAAGGCTTGAGGTTAACATAGCCGCAATGGGGATAAGAAAATGGTTATCATCACGTATTAAGGGTAAAAAACGAAGAGCATTTAATTCTTGTGGACTAAATAGATTAACATGATTATCTTCAGTTCGAGATGTTCCCGTATAAAAAGAAACCGGTTCATTGGAGATAGGTGGTTTAGAGGTAATTAACGACATAGAAGGACTCTGATGGCTTGCTTTATGTTTGCGAAGTAAAAACAAAAACAAAGGAAGCAGAAAGCGCTGAGCATCAATAGGTCTATCTTGAGAAGGTATCGGTGTGAGTGAAAAGGGGGAAGGATCTAATCTAGAGCCATCTTCTAATAAACGTAAACGCATGGGAGTTCTTAAAGGTAGCTGATTTTTTTGCCTAGCAATAAGAGTACCTTTAACGGGGGGAGACCGATAAGAAAAAGGGTTATAAGAACTCATGCAATCATATTAAAAATAAAATGCCAAAAATCATATGTCTAATAAAAGGTAAAGTAAGACAAAAATGATAAATAAAGACAATACATATCATTAAAATCATACAATAATGAAGGGATTATAGTATAATAGAACTTTATCGAAATGATTTAGATGCTACAGAGTTAAAGTTTCAATAAATTGGCTGAACAAGCAGCTAGAGCTCTTGCCGGTTTAGCATATCAAAATCGAGATAACCAAAAGGCTATTGCTAACGCAGTAGGCATTGCTCCTTTAGTTGTCTATTCGTTTATCCTCATTTGGATTTTTGATTTAAGGATTTATATTTTTTTTCTAACTTTATTTCCTCTTTAAGTTGCTAAAGCCATTTTTTTAATATTAATTTTAATGTATTTATGTCCGTTAAGCTTTCTCTATTATAAAAAATGATGTCTGTTCTCTCGTCAATCAATCTTGTTCCTGTTTGTAATAAATCATAGGGAGAGCCTTGATGGGTTCTTGTTAAATTTGATAAGTCTTGTGAAAGTTTCATGGTGTTTTTGTATTTTATACGCAAAATTTCATGGTGATTTTTGTTAGATTTTTGCTCATCCTTGGTAACATTCTTTATTTTTCGTAAAACAATTGCTTGATGCTCTTTTAGTTCCTTTAACAAATTGTTTTCTGCGGTATTTGATTGCAGTTTAGTGGTTTCTTTTTTTTGTATAACATCTCTATCTGTGTAGCACACAGTTTTTTGGTATATAATTCTAGACATATTTAAGTTATTCATTTTTTTTCCTTTTATTATTTTTTTGATGTGATAAAGCAAAAAACATCGCTATTTGGTGTTTTTATCAAATTAGCTAGAGGAAATTAAATTTAGAATTCAGTCACACAATACTTACTAAATGGTGATACTAATTTTCCCTAGATCAGAGAAAAACATTGATTAAAAAAATAAGGTGGTATCCAACCCCAACGGTTAGATCCTTTACAAAAAGGAATACGGCGTAATAAATATGATATTTTAAATTCTTGTTTTGTT
>NZWE01000015.1 GCA_002697535.1 Actinomycetota bacterium
AATGAAGCTGTTGAGCTAGTAGAAACGGGTCCAATATAAACCTGATTATTTTCAATAGAAAATAAATTCCGTGCTGAATTTAAACCATCAGCATAAACACGCATCAACTTATTATCATTTGCAGAAACTCGTACTAAAGAGCCGGTCACTCTCAGCTGCTGATTATTTATATTTCGTGTAATACCAATATCAACATAAGAGTTATAAAGACCTCCTCCAACCGTCGTACCAACAGCAAAACCACGTCCCTCACTATCATCTGACAGACCTTCAACAAAAAAATCAAAAAACTTTTTGTTAGTAAACTGATCCACATCAATATTACTAGACACATAAACATCTGTATCATTAGGAGTTGGAATAGTAGAGTTAGAGCTAGGAAAAATAGCAACACGACCACCCTCAAAAATAGCTGCATACTTACCAATATCAGCAACCGTTCCATCTCCCAAATAATAATCTGCAAATAAGTTCTGCATATTAATAGAAACCCCCTCAATTCTGTTACTTACATCCAAAGTATTAACATTACTAGTTGCAATCACAACTTGTAAACCTACCGCATGTAATGGGTTGCTATAATCAATCTCAGATGGACCCCGATACAAAATCGTAAACAACATATCTTGCAAACCATTATTAGGAAAATCCGTATCACTATCAACTAAAGCATTCATCAAAACGTTTCTACTTACTTCTACAAAATCATTTAAATTATTATTTATAACTACCTTTAAACCTGCATTTGAAGTAAGCCCTTCATTATCAGTTTGCATAGGAATACGATAATCAGCTTGAGGACTTAACGCTAATTTATTTTTAGAGCCATTAGAAAACCCAAAATATAAAAAATTATCTGTTACAATTAAAGCACCTATCCTATGATCTTTAGTCACTCCAAAACTAAAATTTGGAACTGTCATTTGATTGACAATACCTTGATTAAAAGTAACGTCATTTCTAAATTCAATATATCCCCCATCATTACTATAAGAGCCTAAGGTCTCAATGTTCACATCAGAAGTCACAAACAAATTTTCCATATAAGCACGATTAGCTCCCGTATCAATTAAAATAGCTGGAGTATTTGATAAAGAAAAATTAGAAGTCCCAATAAAAAATGTAACATTCTTTGATACATAAAAATTACCAGCAACAAGTTTCATTATCTGAATATCTAATCCTGGAGATTGAAAAAAAGCTGAAAAATCAAAATCAGTAATAGTTTCTCCATTACTAATCAAATTAACAAATTGTAAAGCATTTACAGAAACACTTGTCCATTCAACAGGTTGCGAAATAGCAAGAGCATCATTAACATACAATGTATTAACAGTAGCCCCTCCATCAACATTAAGATAAATATTAGACGAAACTGTTAAAACATCCCCATCTACATAAAGAATGCCATCCATATCTAAAGCATGTTCTGGCTCTGTTAATCCAATACCAACATTTCCTGTAACAAAAACCAAACTACCTGTAACAGAAGCAGGAGTATCCACATACAACCCATAAACAACAGAATCATTATGTACAGAAAAAGATGTCATATCAACGTCCAATCCCTTCACAGTACCGTTATCCAATTGATTATTATCAACAGCTTTCAAATCAATATCTAAACCAGTCATATTACCACCTGAAAAGTTCCCAGCTGGGTTTAAAGAAACTCCCATATAAATAGCCTTACGATCTTTGACAATAGCAAGTTCGGTCAACACATCTTTAGCATGAAACTGAGCTAAAGGTTCGTCAATTTTCATACCTACAAACCCACTATCCTCATTAAAACTAATAACATTCCCCATAGCCATTGTTAAACGATCTGTTGTTAACTTAGTAAAATTTGAAGTAGTTAAACTCTCAAAAGAGTCTGTTTCTACTAAGACAGAAGTATTACGAGTTAATACAGCCACATTAAATAACAAATTATTATTATCCTCTATCCTCACAATAGAATCACCATTATTTAAATTCAAATACTGAATATCTAACGAAAGTAACCCATCAAACATAGCATCATAAGACGTCCCTAACCCAACCTTATTATCAGATACTGATAAAGAATAAAATTGAGTATTATCCAATTTCATAGCATTACTAAGCATATTATTATGAGAAGCGATATGTAGATTAGCAGAAGGTTGAGAATAAGTAGTATTAACCCCCCTATTAATAGATGAAATTAAAACAGTACCACCTGAAAATAACGCAGGAAATTTTTTACCATACTCACTATTTACATTCATAGAAACAGCAACACCAATAGCAGCACCCTGAATATTAGCCGATGCAACATCGACTATTAAACCCTGTATAGTTCTACTACTAAGACTGGTATCAATATCAACATCCAAAGAATAAAGTTCAACATCACCTAAATAAGTATTTTCAGACGATACAGCGCCATTAAACACCATTCTATGATTGATAGAACCATCATTAAAATAAATCTTATTCCCATTATTGTTAGTTACCATCAAATTAGAAGGGGTCACAACACCTCCATCTGAAAACATAAAAACAGAATTAGCACGACTTGGTAAAGCTGTTGTTAAATTACTACTAATAACCTTACCCGAAAAATTAAGATTCACCCAAAGATCCGCTGTAGGAACACCATTTTGAGTTACAAGATATAAAGCAACACTATCGGCTTGATTAATATACATATCATACATGGGATAATCACCACTGATGATATTCGCTGTAATCCCACGCATCGCTACCGTATCCTGCACAAAAAGATCATTATTAAGAGTAACAGGATCATCAAAAATAATACGTTCTAACGCCTTCCCAATAGTTATACTTCCATCAGAAAAAATATCATCAACCTTTAACGTTGTAATATCAACCATGTCTAAAAACCGTGAAGTACCATAAACATTAAATGAAGCAATATCAGAACGCATTATGTCAGTTCGAGCTGGTGATAACAAAACATGTCCATTAGACGAAACATATAAAGCAGGTGATTTAAAATCATTACTATCTATATCCGTAAAATCTAATAGTGTTTCACTATCACTATCAAAATTATAAAAAGCCAAATCAAGTTCTGCTTGCGTTAAAATGCCAGCATTATCTTGCGAATTCCAAAGCTTAGATAACAACATCCAATGCTCTTCATCATCACGATGTGGATATAAACTAGCCGCAACATAACTATTATTATCTGTAACACCACTAAATAATCCTACAGAATTCCAAGTTCGATTATCAGTGGCAATAAAAAGATTAGTAGTAACATCAACCCTAACTGAAACAGGATACCTATACCCAATATCAGGAACACTATCGTTAACATAAAAATACCCCTCATCAACCATTAAACTAGCAACATAATCAATCTCATTGCCAACATTATTAGAAACTAACAACGAACCCGCTTGTACAATATCAGTTGGAGATACTGATACAAAATTAATAGAAGGAGCCTTTAAATCTAAACCAACATCTAAAGCATAAGTTATATCATTAACATCTGATTTAATCCTACCAATATACCCTTTCTGTCCCAATAAAGTTTCAAATACCTCTAATGTACCCGTACTATTATTCAAAGTAGTAATATCATTAAGTATATTAACAGACGTTATGCCAGATACATCTAAGCTTAAATTAGCAACATTTACATTTGAAAAATCAAAATCAATAGTATTACTAAACACCAATGTATCAACCGTCACTCTCTGAGCAGAGACATCAAACATATCACTATCATCAAAAACAGTTAATGAATCAATCTCTAAATTATTAAGATCATTTACTTCACTTTCTATCCCCTCATAATCAACCGTACGAATATCACCCATAATATGTAACGCTACCTCTGGTTCAGAAACACCAATCCCTACATTACCTGTCATAAACAAAGCAGAATAACTATTATCTGAAACAACTACATCAACATATAAACCATAGACATTAGCAGTTGTCGACGAGTTTGTACCCGTTAAATCAATCTCAACCCCCTTAACAGTTACTAAATCATTCAAACCAACAAAATTATTTTCAGACGTTATAATATTAACATGAAGCCCAGTAAGATCCGTCGTTAATTCAATATTATTAGATACATCAAAACTATAAAACTTATAGTTAAACGTTGGAAAATTATAACTATCAAATAATTTATAAAATAAAAGATCTTCATCTTGATGAGGGACTGTCTTACCAAATCCAACAAACCCAGTAGATAAAATCGTAAACACATCACCCGTATGAATCAAATAATCTGAAGTTAAATTTCCTAAATCAATATAATTAGATACAACATCTCCACCAACATCTAATTCATTAATAGGATTTAAAACATCAATTCCTACCCTAGGCTTAGGAGGAACAGAACCATCATTACCAACATTAAAAGAACGACTATATCCGGCATTAACATATAAAGTAGGGGTATACAACGCTTTTGAAATAACCAAATCATCCGATATCATCGTACCCTGAATTGCTAACATATGATTATAGGTTGGTTTATTTGGATCTGTTTCATCCGTTAAAACACTCAAACTTCTACTAACATTAGCATTAAGATTTGTTGTCGCAATAACGACATCCCCCATAAAAATCCCTGAAAAAGCATAACCTCTTGTATCAATCCCTGATTCTTGAACAACAACATTTCTTAGATCAGAATATAAACCAATAGCTTCAGAACCTTCGACCAAAGTTTTAATATTTCCATCACGATCAATATTGTTCAGATTAATATTAAAACCATAAATAGAAGACTCATTATGAAACTCTTTATCTTGTAAAACCATATTCAATGACGTAAACGAATGTGAAAACGAATCCGTCCAAAAATCACCATTATGCCTAAGACTAGATTGTAAATAAGCACCATAAAAAACAGAATCTAAACTATAAGGAAAAATAAAATGATTATTAGCTGTTGAAACACCAGTTACATCTACCAAATTATCAACTTGAATATTAAAATTTCCTGTAACTGCTAAACGAGACATATTCTCAGTAATAAGTTCTGTACCAGATGCGGCAACAACCCATGTTCCAAAGTTAGAATCAGCTGGATCAGGATCAACATAACTCCAATAATTGTTAGTAACATCATTAAAATCAAAAACAAAATTTACTGTAGGTAATGGATATCCATCATCAGAAATAGCTCCACTACATAAGCTAGAATTGAAACCATGAAAACCACTTTGATAAAGTTCATTAAAATCCTTCCATATCATTAAATCTCCACAAGAACCAGTCCCAGAAGATATTTGATCTGATTGATTAAATACATTATCATTTATAGATAAATAAAGATCTTCAGATTTTACTAATAATTTCAAATCAATATAATTATTATCAAACTGTAAATATACATCCTCAACAGAGCGATAGTTTTTCGTTGTTAAATAAAGTTGATTCGTGAATAAAGAATTAAGAACAGAAAATGTATGAGTATTATTATCCATAAAATTAAAATTACCACTAACATGTAAATCATAACTTGGCTCAGTAGTTCCAATACCAATCAACGTTCCATCATCTAAATAAATTAATTTTTGATCATAATCAAAGTTCCAAGGAAAACCAGAGCTAGATACCTTAATAAATTCATTATTTTTTCGAACAAAAAGAAATTGTGTAAATAAGTCATCAGTACTAAACTCTGAACTTGTAACATTGTTCGTATTAACAAACATAAATCCAGAAGAAACACCTACACTACCAGAAACAACACCGGCTTCAGAAGAAAAAAATCCAGGCACCCCATCAACTAAACTTTGATTAGAAGACACAAACAAAGCAGGTTCATCATAAATAGAATCTAAATCACCCATACGAAATCCAGGAAAAGCAGGAGTCATCCCTCCAACATGCAATAAATCATAATCATTATAATCAAATCCAATTAGAGGATTAGGAACTGAATTACCATCATAATAAGTTAAATGTAATAATGATGTTGGCCTATTAGGTGTCACAAAACCCAATCCAAGAAACCCATCTAAAAAATAAATATTAGGAGTCGTATCCTCTGATTCAAAAACAATCACAACCTCTGGAGATAAATCGCCAGCAGGCGTAGTAAAACCCGCAGCCTCCGACTCACCCAATATTTCTAAAGAATATGTTTCAGTTGTTACACGAGCACCAACCGCGACATTACCATTTGAAGCAACCATAAAAGATGGTGTGACTTGATAAGATTGTGGCAAAGTTCGCACAAATAATGATGCAGGATACGTTAATACCCCATCATAACTTTCTGAAGAATCATAATAATTATCCATAACTAAAGCAGGTAAATCTAAATCCTGAAAATCATCTATAACAGTACTCATAGACTTGGATACAATATCATTTGTAAAAGCAGGTTCAGTTATATAAAAAGAACCCCGAACAGCTAAATCAGCCCTATCGACATCATCATAACCTATACCAACATTACCATCATTTTCAACTTGAAATTTAATATCACCGTCAGCATCTCTCAAAGTAAAAATATTTGAAGTAACAAACTTTTCTAAAACAACTTGAACATCCTCAACAGAAATAACATTACATAAATCAGGACTACCATTTCCACAAATATCATCTTTTATGACATTATCAAAATCAGAAATCAAATAAGACCCAGTTGAAACATTATCAAAATCAAATGAATCAATAAGATAACGAGCCATGTCTGCTCTAATATTATCTAATAAAGCAGGATAAACAACATCCTTCAAATAGGTACTATAAGCTGAATATGTATATTTACATCTAACATCATTAACATCTGAAGAAATAGTTTCACACTCACTAGTATCATAGACAGGTCTTGGGTCTGCATGATCACGACATTCTACGGTTCCAAAATTATTACCCCCCCCCTCCACATAATCATTACAAAAAATTGATACATCTTTTGTAATAATTGTCTCTGCCATTAAAGCAAGATCTACAGTTAAACCAGACCAATCCTCACATGTAACACCAGGTTTATTTAATGCGTCCATCATCCATTCTTTAAGATCTAAAGTAGAAACTCTTTCTGAAGCAGTCTTAACAATATAACCATCAGAATATTCATCTGAAGGGTAAAAATTATTAACAACCGCTATAATAAAATTCTCTGTGGAACCAGCATTATAAGGAGGATCCCCATTTTCATCATCATTATATCCATGAAAATCCCCATTACTATCCTTATTACAACTAAAAAAGTATTCTTGACCACTAAAAAGATCCTTATCAACAAAATCATCTCTAATAGCAGAAATCGTTTCAGAAATATTCATAGAAACAAAACGAGTATGAAATCTGCCTCCAATATTCATATCCATAAACGCTGAATTGTTATCAGAGTCATGCCAAGCCTTATTATCCATACGAGGTTTATAATGATAACCCCACGTAGCATCATTAATACCATAGTCATAATCAAAGTCTAAATTTGCAGTTATAATGTTCCAATCCACCAAATCATCAGTTGAAATAACTGGATTCTGATCCCAGTAACTACCCACTTGATCATTAATAGTAGCAACAAGATCTTCAAAAACTTGAACTGAATTTATAGTAACAATCAACGGAAAAAAATCTACAGTATAATGTTCATTAAAATAACGTTTATCATAGACTTTTAAATCTCCATGATTATTTAAAAATTGATGGGAAACTAATCCATCAAATAATACATTAGCATCTTCAAGTGATATAGCTAATTCATCAACCAAAATACTAGGAAAAACAGACTTAGATTTAACAGTTAGAACAGCATCTGGAATAGCAGTATTAACTCCTACAAAAGAAGAAATAACAGAAGATGATGGAGCTCCAATTAAAAATTGACGAGAATCTAAAGTCCTCAATCGATTTGACGTTATAACCTCAGGTAATGAATTCAAATCATAAGATCCATCCGTATAATATCCTCCATGAGAAAAAACAAAAGAACCATGATGATCAATCTGAGAACCAATACCTAAAGCAAAAGAAAACCCATGAGAAACATCATTAGAAAATCCACCCATAACAGATGAATAAAACCCCGAAACATCACTATTAACACCCCCTAAAACAGATGAAACATTACCACTAACCTGATGAGAAACACCAATAGCAGCAGAAAAAACACCAACATTTTGATGATAATTATTAGAAGAAAAAAATTGACCAGCTCGAAATGAAGCACTATAAGGATTAAAATACATTCGATTACCAGGCTGACCAAAAACAGAATAAACCCGTTCCCTATCAACATCATCAAAAAACTGTAAATCACCTTCAATTAAAACTCCCAAATTACCCAAGATATGTAAATTTGCATTAACTTGATTAGTTCCAATACCTAAATAATTTCGTTTAATAGATATTAAAGGATCTTCAACATTTAAATCATATCCATCAACAATCATAAATTGGTCATCATATAAAGAACTAACCCCCATAGAAAAAATCGTATCATTCCCCGCACCATCTTTTCGAGAAAACGAAATAACAGGATCAATAAATGATTGATTTGGCTCTAAAAAAGGGCTTCCAATTTCTAAAACAGATCGAGAATCATTTGATTCAAAAACACCAAAAGAAACATAACCACGATCATAATAAACCAACAAATTATCCGGACTTGAATCTAATACATTCTTATAAAAATATTCACCCTGAGCCATTTGCAACTGAATAGGAAGGCCTTTCATATAATATTCCTGAGCATCAAAAGAACCTAAAACATCTACAAAAATACTATTATCACTATTTTTTGAAACCACAACATTACCTGATACAGAATTAACACCAAATAAAACTTGATTATCAGCTGAAACAATAACCATATCATCTTTAAGTCGCAATAAGGAACCATCAGGATTAAACAATGAAACAGATGAATAAAAATCATTATTTAATACAGTGGTCTTTCCATCAGAACCTAACCGTTGTGAATCTTTAAAAAAAGATAATTGATATGAAGCATCCTCGATTTGAATAGTATTAAAGGTACTAATCGTATTAGCATCATCAAGAACACCAACAACATCATCATCTTTCACATAAATAGAACCAGATGTTGGCGTACCCACATTCCCCGTCATTAAAACACCAGCAACATTTAACTTTTCTGGCAAAAACAAATCAAGTTCTTCATCATGTTGACCAAAAAAACCAACATTTTGAGTAGAATATTTATAATATAAAAAACCTTCGTTAGAAGTTACCCAATCTGAAACATATCGTAATGCGACATCCTTAAAATAATAATCAGAAGCAAGAACCTTACCGTAAACCTGCAAATCAAAATTTGGCGCTCCTACAGGTTGTCCCTCAATAAAATCCCTAGCAATAGCTATTTTTTTATTATCATCAATATATAAATCATGATTAGTTGAATTATAAATCCATGAAAATGTATCAGAAAACGGTACTCCATCAGAAAAATAAACATCCGAACCTGTAGATTCTAATCCATTAGCAGTAACATTAATAATACCGTCAAAATCAATATCAAATTCATTAGATTGATTTCTTGCAGAAATAAAAGGCCTCACATTAGAAACCTCAATTTCGCCAAAATCTAAACCATCATTAACAAGAAATGGCTTATTAAAAACAGAAGAGGAAACCAAACGCTCAGCCTCTGGCAATTCTACAAAAGCTGTTCCCCAACTTAAAATACTATACGCAGATGATTCTAACTCATATCCTTTAGTCAGAGAAGAAGAAATATCAGCATAATATATATCAGAAAAACCAGTCTGTTTTTGTTGAAATTTAAGTTGCAAGTTAGATGTAATAAAAGCATCTAAATCAGTCATATTTTCTAATTTAATAACAGCAAAACCGTTATTAATACTAACATTAATATTTTCTGTACAAATTGACACACCCTTAACCGGGTTAAGATAGGGGCAAATAAAAGAATCAACATACGTATTATAAGTAACAAATCCAATAGAAATGTCAAAATTACCTTGATAAGGCTCTCCAGTAGAATACTTGAATTTTGGTGTCAAAATTAAATCGTTATAACCAGCATGCACAACAGATATAAGTAAGAAAAAAAATAAAATCGCATATTTTTTAATTGTCAGTATCATATCTTTTTAATCCATCTAAAACGTTAACCCCACAGAAAAATAATTCTTATGTTCAAATTCAATATGATCACTACGTTCATAGGCATAATTAAAATTTAACCCAAGCAAATTAAGTTCCACCCCACACACTAAAGAATTTTTATCAGAATATCCAAGCACCCCTTCCTCATAAACAATTAATGGAAATTGTTTATAGGCAACAGAGCCCTTAATAAAGGGTAAAAAACGTGGATTAAGCTGAAAAGCCACAGAACGATGTAATTCACGCTGAGCTCCAACAGTTTTTAATTGTGCCATAATTGAATAATTCCTTAATCTATAGTTTACCGAATAAATGTTTTGAATGGAAAGTTTTTCTGACTGATCATCACTACTATTATCACCAATTTCGCTATCAGTGAAAACAACTTCATTATTTATCATCATATTTTTAATCAAAACAGAAAAATCTAACTGACCTAAATCAACCACCATTCCTAAGTCATAATTATAGCCAGACGCTTTCACCGTATCAAACTCACTATAAAAATACGAACCTGACAACCCAAAATGAAGATAGTCAGAAAAAGAAAACTGATACGCTGCTTTTAATAAAGAATTTTGATAATTAAACATATAACGAACATAATATTCAGTATAATCTGAATAATCCATCTTTTCAGTTTTAGGGATATTATCAACACCAGCATTAAAAAAACCTAACCCCAAAACCCCCATCCTTGTTTTCATTGCAATAGCAATATTTTGATAAACCACCTCTTCCATAAACGTTGTTTGAAAAAAAGACGTTGAAAATTGTCTAATACGATATAAAGATGCTGGATTTTCAAAAACAGAATCAGCATGATAACTCATTCCTTCAAGACCACCTAAACGAACTGAACGAGCTGAAGACCCAACAAAATCTGGAGAAAAATAATATGTATCAAAAGCATCTAAAGGTGTGATCAACACCCAACTAACAACCATAGCAATCATAAACCGTATCAACATCATGGTTTCACCACCATTTTCCCCTTTGCTAAAACATCCTGATTATGAACAAAAACATAAAAATAAACACCCGAAGCCAACAAATACCCACCTAATGACTCTCGATTAATCTGCAATCTATTAGCCCCTTTCCTAGCACCCAAAAAACCCTCTTGAAAAGTTTGCTTAAACACACGCTGAGCAAGCATATTATAAATGTGTATTTCAAAGGAAAAATCTTTTGACAAATTATAAGACAAAACAGCTCCTGAATCAGTAGACTGTCTAAAAGGGTTTGGATAAACAAGCGGTTGTTCAATTTCAGGCTCAATATCAGAATCATCATCTTCTACAGATTGAACCAAACCATTTACCGAATCATTAAAAGACTTAAAAGTCATCTCCATAACAACCAAATCATTTTTTTGATTATTAATATTAGAAACATTATCTCCAGCTTTTCTATTAATACCACCAAAAAACCCACTTAATCCATAAGCGATATCCTGCATCTTAGTGAATGTCACTTCACTAAAAGATGTAATATCTGTTTTTGTAGAATGTGAAACAGTAACTGCAAAAACACCTGAATTAAGATTAAAAAACAAAAAAAGAAAGATTAAAAACCCCCCTAATTGAACCCATAAAAAATAGTCTTGTATACCTTTCACATTAATATACACGAATAATGAAAGGTAAAACTTGTAATTATCTACTTAAATAATCCAACAATAACAAATCAAAAAAACTAAAAAAAAAAAAATCATCTAGCTATCAGCAAACTAAAAAAGTATCTCACAAGCGACCACTTATAAAACTCAAAAAAACTAACATTAAAATTTATATTTTTTGTTCACAAAAACCTATATTAAATCTATTAAACTCAAAATAAAAAATCACAATTAACTGCAAAAAATAATATTAACAATAGAACGACTAAATAAAACTTAAACGATTAAGTCCTTATTAAGCTTCATCTTATTAAAATAACGTAACTTACAACCATTACAAGCTTCACAACATTTACTACAACTTGGAACGTTAATTAAAGAGGTATCAAAAACAAGATCCTCTGTAGTCTCCATAGTATTTTGATACACATTACCAACCAAATCCATATGATTTTTTGACATAATTAACTCCTTTATTTCTGGGATATGCCAATATATATATACCAATTAAAAAAAAGAAAAACATCGAAATAACTTAATATAATATCACGTTACAAATAAAGCATAATAAACTCGTTTTAACGATTCAATCGCCACAAGCTGAAGCATTTCATGCTCCATCCACCAACGAGAATAATCAATACCATCCGGTGCTGCATGAATAAAAACATCGATATCCACTCCCTTCTGTATAAGATAAGAAGAAAAAACAGCATAGGATCGAGCTGTATGAAAAGATGACGTAACAATTAAAACTGACTGAATATCATACTGGCGAAACATAGGCAACAAGTTAACAACATGATCATAGGTTGAATAAGAATTGTCTTCATACAAAACAGAAGGTAAATCTACATTTAATTGCTTAGCATAATCAGCCATTAAACGAGACGTTGTAGTATGATAGTAATGGCCGCCAGACATAATCAAATAACGTGAATGATATTGAGCTAATAAATCTACGGCTTCCTTAACACGCCCCCCTCTACCTCCCCCTAAAACAACAACAGCATCCACCTGATTTGAAACAACTGAAGATTCATAAACAAGAAATTTATTAAAATAAGGAAAACTACACCACAACAAACCACTAAGAATCAAAAACAACCCTAAAAAAACAAAGCAAAATCTAACAAAAAACGAAAATTGATTCATAGTATAAACACACCTCTTTTTTAGATCCCTAAAAATAAGATACAATAACAAGACAATGACCATTAATCAAAACATTATTGAGGAGCAATCAAAAAAGTTACTAGCTCATATCAACAAACTAAAACATAAATTTAATATTAACTATCCCATAAATATATGTGTTGCTTCAAAATATGCAAATGATAAACAAATAGAAGCCTTATACAACCAGGGATTTAGATTATTTGGTGAAAACAAAATACAAGATGGCATTCAAAAAATAAAAAGCCTAGCTCATTTAAAGGATATTCAATGGCATTTTATTGGCCATTTACAACGTAACAAAGTAAAAAAAGCAATTGAATACTTTAGTGTCATCCAATCTGTAGATAGCCTAAATTTATTAGACAAAATAAATACCGTTTCAAAAGAATATCAAAAAAACACAACCTGCTATATTCAAATAAATATTGGAGATGACCCAAACAAATTTGGATTTAAAAAAAATGAATTTTTAGACAAACAAAATCAATTATTTTCTTTTTCAAATATAACAATAAAAGGTATAATGATTATAGTTCCACTACTAAACAACAAGGATGCTACAAAAAAAATGTTTCTAGAAGCTTATACCTTATATAAATCTATTAAATCATTACCATATGCTAGCGAATTAAGTATGGGAATGAGTAAAGATTATGAATTAGCCATTCAAGCAGGTTCTACTATGACACGAATCGGGCGAATGCTGTTTCAAAAAGAAGGAGCTTAATAATGGGTTCAATACTAAATGACCTAAAACAATTTTTTGGATTTTCAGAACCCGAAGATTTACATGATACGCCCCATACCCAACAAAAAAAACCATTTAAAGGATCTCTTATCAACTCTAGCTCTACAAGACCCTTTTCTTCATCAGAAATAAAAGTTTTAGAGCCACGTATCTACGAAGATTCACTCAATATTGCCTCTTACTTAAGAGAAAATAAGCCTGTTATTGTGAATTTAAAATTTTTAGACTCTGACTCAAGTAAACGACTTATTGATTTTGTCTGTGGAACCGCTTACGCAATTAATGGCCACATGATGAAATTAGGTGAAAATATCTTCTTATTTACACCTGCCAATATTTTAATTTCAAATAGTGATGAACAAACATCATATCAAGAAACAAACACTGTCCAAAAAGAAATTTTGTTCAAAGAAGCTGCCTCATATTAATGCAATCGTTAGATGACTTAATAAAAACAGTCGAAAAACTGCGATCTCCAGAAGGATGCCCTTGGGATAAAGAACAAACATTTAAAAGTTTAGTACCTTGCATTATTGAAGAGTGTTATGAATTAGTAGAAGCAATCGAATCAGATACAATAGACGCCATTATTGAAGAATGTGGCGATGTCTTACTACAAGTAATTATGATTGCTACTATAGCAAACGAAACAAAAACATTTTCGATACAAACTATAGCAGAACATGTTAATGAAAAAATGATACGAAGACATCCTCATGTATTTCAAAACACAAGCATAAAAACAAGTAACGAAGTTTTAGAACAATGGGACTCAATTAAAGAAAAAGAAAAACAAACAACATCCAAAATGGACGGAATCCCACATTTACCCGCCTTAATTAAAGCTGAAAAAATCCAAAAAAAAGCAGCTAAATCAGGCTTTGATTGGGAAAACACAAATGATGCCATTCAAAAAATTAATGAAGAAATTAATGAATTTAAAGAAGAATTAAAACAAGATCAAAATAACGAAAAAATAGAGGAAGAAGCAGGTGACCTCCTATTTGCAATTATTAATGTATTACGAAAAGAAAAAATTAATCCAGAAACAGCATTACGAAAAGCTAATAACAAATTTATAACTCGATATAAAACTATGGAATCTTTATCATCCAACTTTGAAACATTAACACTANATGAAAAAGAAATACTATGGNAAAAAGCAAAAGAATTAACTAAATCGAAATAANACTTTTCCATCAAGATTAGANTGTTGNGCCATAGCTAAAGCATCAGNATAATCAGCTAACTCAAAAACATGTTTNATAGGAATAGAAAACGATTGGGTTTNTAACATAGCAAACAAACGATCATAGTAATCTNGAACATAATCNAAAGAAACCGATTCAGCCCACAAAGANCGATTAAATCCAGTTGAAANAATACACTTATAAATCAAAGCAACATTACCAACACAAACAGGTTCTCGNCCCATGGCACCATACGTTATAAGCNTCCCCTGATAATCTAANCATTTTGACAATTCTTTAGCAGACGCACCNCCTACNCCATTTAATGCTAACTTAAATTTNCCTTTTTGAGGTAGTTGTTTTGAAAATTGATCCTCATACACAATAACCGANTCAGCTCCTAATTGTTTTAATGGTTCAANAAGAGAATCACGTCTAACAANATTAACCGTATGAAACCCATAATAATGTGCTACATAAATAAACCAACGCCCTAATGCTGAATTAGCTGCATTTTGAATAATCCAATCCCCTTTTTTNAAAGACACCCTATCTGANAACACAACCAAAGCCGTCAAAGGATTAATAGCCATCATAGCCGCTTGATGATCGTCCATAAAATCAGGNACTTCAATACANCCCTGTATNGGCAANGTCACGTAATCTGCCCAAAAACCAAACCATTGTCGTCTCATTTGAAATGGAAAAAAAACACGTTTACCTANCCAAGAAGAATCCACATCATCNCCCACNGNATCCACAACCCCCACNCCTTCATTACCTAATACAAANGGACAATCAGGTTGAATCACATAATGNCCATCCATCATATTAAAATCAGCAGGATTNATTGGNGCATATAACATCTTAAGACGTACCTGCCCCTTTTCTAAGGCTAATAAGTCTTGATCAACTAAAACAGGTTTTTCAGATAANGTCTTAATACAAAGAGAACGATATGTCATTGAGCAATAACAATTTTTTCAAAATCAGCAAATTGCAAGAATAAAGTATCACAAAAAGCTAAAAANCGAAGTCGATTATNTCTNACCTCATCATCATCAACCATTACAAGAACTTCATCAAAATAACGAGTAAAATCCTGAGAAATACTTACTAAATCAACCAATCTATCTGTCTCCATTAAAAACATGTCCATTAAAAAACTGATCTTTTTTTGAATCTACACAATGATATAATNTTTTTTCAATNTCATGCTCAAACAANGTATCCTTAACAANCATACTATCNGCTTTTACAGCTAACCNATGAACACGAACCGCTGTTTCCGAAATTAATTTAAATCCGTTAAAATCCTTTTCTTTAAATTGATTAATAGCCNNCCCCTTTTCAATNGCTAAAGAAATATTCGTAACTGCTAAATGAGCAATACTATCAGCNATATCATGAGAAAAACCATCATCCAACAACATNCCATGAAAACGACCTTGAATAAANNCATCCAAACGATCACGATGTTTTTCAGNACCAATTAATGAATAACAATAGTCACATACAGCATTAATATCACAATGCCAATCAAACTTNTGTAAAATTCTAAAAANTCCATTAACAGCACGCCNAAGTCCTAATGGATCCTGAGAACCAGTAGGCTTAGCTCCATTAAAAAAAGAATACACAACCGTATCAAATCGATCCGCTAACGCTAATAAAGCACCAGGAATAGATTCAGGCAANTCAGAAGAAAACCCCGTTGGCAAATACTGCTCCGCAATATCATTTCCATAAACCTTATTATNATCCGTTAACGANGCATAATGAGCACCCATTTNTCCTTGNAAAGATGGAAACTCAACAACTACCTGCGTAACTAAATCAGCCTTTGATAAATAAGCTAATCGATTTAAAAANTCATNCTNACNNTCATNTNCACNNACTTGATTACGTAAAAATATCAAAATTTTAGCTAACCGTTCTTGCTTATCATACATAGTTCCACAATTTTTTTGAAACACAACACCTTTCAATCGTTCAACAAAAGATTCAAACATAACNGATGTATCTTGTTTATAAAAAAACAAAGCATCTTCTAAACGAGCCGCTAAAACCTTNTGATTGCCTTTGATAATAGTNTCTTCATTACCAGCCGTAACATTATCAGCAACAAACAAAAAAGCAGGNATTANCCCNTTTCCCTTTTGAATCACAGGAAAATAACGTTGATGTTTTTTCATACATTCAATTAAAACAAANNCNGGTAATNCTAAATATTTAGCATCAAATGTTCCTTTTAAAACAACAGGCTGCTCTGTTAAATAAACCACTTCATTCACTANTTTACTATCAATATCAGATTGATCATGATCTTGTAAGGCTTCTTCAATAACCGNTTTACGATCTGCTTGATTAAGCATCACAGAATNATTCTTNAACTNCTCTTGCAAGCTAGTAGCAGACTNAATAGTAACNGGTTTACCTAAACTATNNTTTCCCTCTGACAACATCCGATGAGCATACGAAATAGCACCCGCTTGAATACCAAACAATGAAAAAGGAACCACNGTCTTCCCATACAAAGAAACAATCCAATGAATAGGACGAATAAATGATTCTGGATGGCTTCCCCATCGCATATTAATTGATAACGGTAATGACTTAATAACAGCAGGAACCAAAGTAGTTAAAACAGCAATGGTGTCCAANCCTACCGTCTCTTTTAAATAACTTACNTGCTCATTACCATCAAACTCACGCACACAAAGATCCTTTTCNGTAACTGAAAACTTTTTTGCAAACCCTAANGCCGCTTGNGAAAAATTACCATCCTTATCAAGACCAATATGAACAGGAGGCCCCTTAATGTANAAAGATTCATCCAATTGCTTATCAGCTAACTNAGGCACCATCACAANCAACCGACGATACGTCGCGTAAGTTTGAANAGANTTTTCATCACAAACCAAGCGATTACGTCCTAAAGCTTCTATAAACTTTAATTTTAAATTAAGACATAATTCTTCAATAAAACGAGACGGAATTTCTTCACAACCAATTTCCAAACAATACGAAGTCGTCATCAAGTAACCGGTTCCAATTCACCAATCGATGTCAAATAAACTTCAGCACATTGTTGAGCTAATTTTCGTATCCTTAAAATATAAGCAGTGCGTTCGGAAACCGAAACAACCCCTCTTGCATCTAACAAATTAAACGTATGAGAACATTTCAAACAATATTCATAAGCCGGATAAGCTAGTTTTTTCTTAATACAATGCTTTGTTTCAGCTTCATATAAATCAAACATCTCAAATAAACGTTCTTGAGAAGAATCATTAAAATTATAATGACAATGTTCAATTTCAAATTGTTTATACACATCTCCATAGGTTACAACCTCATCATGATGCTGCTGCCAAATTAAATCATAAACATTATCTTTATTCTGAATAAACATACATAAACGTTCAATACCATACGTAATTTCAACAGAAACAGGCTTACAATCAAAACCACCACACTGTTGAAAATAAGTAAACTGAGTAACTTCCATACCATCAAGCCACACTTCCCAACCCACACCCCAAGCACCTAGCGTTGGCGATTCCCAGTTATCTTCCACAAAACGAATATCATGATCCTTACGTGAAATACCAATAGCCTCTAAACTACGAATATACATATCCTGAATATCATCAGGCGATGGCTTAATAATTACTTGATATTGAAAATAATGTTGTAATCGATTTGGATTTTCAGCAAAACGACCATCCGTCGGACGACGCGATGGTTCAATATAAGCTACACGCCATGGTTTAGATCCCAAAGCCTTTAAAAACGTATAAGGACTCATCGTACCAGCGCCTTTCTGAACATCAAAAGGATGTAAAATCAAACACCCTTCAGCTGCCCAAAAAGCATGAAGATCAGCAATAATATCCTGAAATGATCGTAACGATGTAGACACAATAAAAAAATTATAACCGAAAAAAAGGTTCTTATCTATGCTTAGTACAAGCAAGAAATAAACTTAATTAAAAAATAATTAAAAATATAATTAAAACAAATTAATTTTGAGTTAATTCTACCAATACATTTTGGTTTTCTTTCTCATAACCCATAGCAGAATCATTTTGTTGATTATCTGTTGAAATAACAGACTCAATGTGTGACTTCACAGAAGAATCAATAACTGGAACATCCATATCTAAAGACACATCAACAGCAGCTTCAGCCTCTAACTCAACCTGGTCAAGCATATCAACAGACTCAATCACGTCAACATCCGTTTCTAAAGACACGTCAACCGCTTGTTCTGATTCTACCGGCTCAACCGTCTTAGCAGACTCCATCACGTCAACATCCGTTTCTAAAGACACGTCAACCACTTGTTCTGACTCTACCGGCTCAACCGTCTTAGCAGACTCGATCACATCAACCACCTGTGCTGACTCTACCTGTTCAGCAGACTCCACCACGTCAACATCCGTTTCTAAAGACACGTCAACCGCTTGTTCTGACTCTACCGGCTCAACCGTCTTAGCAGACTCCATCACGTTAACATCCGTTTCTAAAAACACATCAACCGCTTGTTCTGATTCTACCGGCTCAACCGTCTTAGCAGACTCCATCATATCAACCACCTGTTCTGACTCTACCTGATCAACCATCTTAACAGACTCCATCACGTCAACCACTGATTCTAAAGACGATTCAATAACTTGTTCAGTCTTTATCTCAACCTGTTCAGCCATATTAGCAGACTCAACCACTTGTGAATCATCTAGAAGCAATATAGCAGCTTGTTTAGCTTCTTCCAAAGCAAGTGCTTCAGCCTGTCTTTTCTTTTCAAGTTCCAAAGCAAGTTCTTCCTCACGTTGTTGGCGTACTATTTCTTGACGTCTAGCCTCTTCTAATTGCTCTTTAATAACTAAACTATCCTTATCCGCAACTACAATAGAATCCTCTAAAAATTTCATTCGAGACAACTCTACATCTAAAGTATTCAACCAAGCACTATACTGCTCTTCAATCGTTGATAATAACATTGATTTTTCTAATTCCATTCTAAGGGTAATGGCCTCTTGTAATAACTGTATTTGCCTATCCCTCTCAATACTCATAGCATCATTAAAACGATCTTTAACAATAGCATCAAAATCTGATGAAATAGAAACCGCAGGAGATAATATTGAACCTGACAAACCTGCCTTAATAACAACACTATCACTATCTTTTAAGGTATCATAAATTAAGCCCGAAACAGACAAACGATCCAAGTCATCTCCTGAAACAGCTAAACTTGTTGTATTAAAATAAACGTTACCATCTAAATTTCTGCCAATAATTTCAAAGTTAGCAGCAATATCTTGAGTTGCTGAATCCAACATAACTTGGTTTTCTCCATCATTATAAAGAGAATGCGATTTTAAAGAAAATGGAAAATAAGTAACAGAATAAACTTGTGTTAAAATATTACCAACAAAATAAGAAGCAAAAATTTGTTTTTTAGCATCATTAAACTGAAATCGTACTGGTGTATCAAGTAACGATTGATTAGATGACAAATTTAAAATTTTAACTGAAAAAGCATTATCAGAATCAGAAAAAACTAGCTTTTTAATCCAAATACGAGGTAATACCGTATTTGATTCAGACTGAACAGAAGCTACATGATTCATTTTATCAACAGAAGATAAATTATGAATAAGTCGAGAAGCCAAGCGAGAATAATAAGAATAAATCGATACATAATCTGAAAAATCATGATATAAAAGTGTCTCAGATAAATTACCAGATTGATACGAATCTAGCCTAATCATCTCTTTTAAACGTTGAAAATCAGACTCAAAATAGGAATCTAAAGAAGAAACAGAGTCATGTCTATCCTTATATTGACGTTGAATATAATTTCTTTTAGAAGTAATAGCCTGATTCAATTTACTAGCTTTCTCTTTTAAATCAGCTATATCAGCTCTCACAAAATCTACCGTTGTTAAATCAACTTCTTGTAAAGATTCTGTCAATTTTTGTATCGAATCATGGATCTTAAGCAACGCTTGTTGATCAGACTCTAACGATACATAATCCACCAATTTTTCCTTATCTAATGTTAACTGATCTAATAAAGAAAGTGACTGAACTTTACCTGACAACTCAGTATCCGATACTAAAAAATCAGATAATGAACCCGAAGTATAATCGTATTGATGCTTATGTTCTGGATCAAGTATAGCCGTTTCATTTGAAGGAGATGAAACCGAATAACGAGATCTTTTTTTAGATTGTTTATAAGCTGTTTTAACATCTAAAACCATCATTTCATCAATGATAAAACGTCCATTAAACAACTCTGAAACCTGTAACGATAATTTAATCTGAGAACTTTCAAATTGAAATAAAGCAACCTTATCAGAATCAACAAATTTTAAATCATTAACAACAACACCAACCGGATTAAGAGATAATCGAGCTGAACCAACTTCTACTTCTGATTGAAATACAGCCTGTAACTCTTTAACAACAACTGACTTAACAACACTATTAATAACAAAAATACTAACAAATAAAAAACCGATACATCCAATAGATAATAATGAAACCATTTTTTTATTAACCATATACAAACCTCCTATGATCGTGTAAAAATCGACCCAATTCATTACATATAATCATCAAAAACATAAGCAAAACCCACCCTGTTTTTTACAATAATACTAATAAAATTAATTGATATTAGTGTTGTTATGCACCAAAATTAGGGATGTTAAACATCGTAATTACAAACTTTTAAAAAAAGCCATTTAAACCCTATTAAATACTAAAAAAAGATCTAAAACGTCGTAACCGTTTTCGAATCATCGCTAACTTAAACAACCACTCAAAATTTACCCCCCCATGAAAAGGCAAACTTAAATCAGAATCAAGATAAGGCTTAGATAAGGGTAAAACAACAACCGGTAAAAACTGCTCAAAATAATGAATAGAACGCCGTTGAGACGATGATAAATCAAATTTTTGATAATGAAAAAAAGTAAGATAATCATGCTTAAGAATAAAATCAATCCATTCTGGAAAATCATCTAAATGATAAGAATAAAGTGGCATATGCAAAAAAACATTAATATTTTCAGATAAAAACCTATCTAATTTAGCTTGAGCCTCCTGAAAACCATGAGATCCAATAATCATTTGATAATCTGAAGTATTAAAGGTTGGGCAATAAAATCCCCAATACTTAACATAAGGTTTAAATTGAAAAACAAAATCTTCTGGCAAAGATAAATCATTCCAAAATCGAATTTCAACCCCTTCTAAATATAAAAAAGAAACTAAACCTAAAACAACATCATTGGCAACATCATCAGTCCAAATATCATATGAATATACTTTAGGAAAAAAAGAAAAAAAAGAACCTTCAGCAAGTATTTTAATAAGCTCTAATGCACTAACAGCATAAATAGAATCTAAAGAAACAGTTTGATCAAACACAAAGAGTGAACAAGAACGTTTTGATAAAAACACTTATGAACCTATAATTTTAATCAATACACGTTTAGATCGCATACCATCAAATTCACCATAGAAAAGTTGTTCCCAAGGACCAAAATCTAATTGCCCCTTAGTAATAGCGACCACTACGTCTCGGCCCATAATCGTACGCTTTAGATGTGCATCCGCATTATCTTCATACCCATTATGCTGATACCGAGAATATGGCTTTTCTGGGGCTAACCCTTCTAACCACACTTCAAAATCATGATGAAGCCCAGCTTCGTCATCATTAATAAAAACACTAGCAGAAATATGCATCGCATTACAAAGTAACAATCCTTCTTGAATACCACTTTTTTGAAGAACCTGATTAACCTGAGGCGTAATATTAATCAACTCACGTCTAGTTTGAGTATGAAAAACCAATTCATCTCTAAAATGTTTCATAAAATCCCTTTGATATAAACCATCATATTACCTAAAAAAGATTAATGATGAAATAAAAATCAATAAAAAGAAAACTAGATTGATAAAATATCTATTTTTAGATAAAATAATTAAGTGATTTTTAATAATAAAAAAATTTACCTTAATGAATCAAATATTACCATAGCAAAAAAAACGATACCTATTTCATATTATGAATTCTTAAACTCACAAAACCAGCAAAATAAGTTACTAAAAAACATCCCCCAAAAATCAATCAACATCATCTTAGAAAATTCGTTAAAAACCCATTATAAAAGCATCTTATCAATCTTCCAAAACAAAAATATAACTGTCAAAACAATATCCTTACCAAATAAAACAATCCTGTATCAAAAAAATATTGATTATCGATATAGCTGTATCATACTAATAAGTATTACCTTAATAATATGGTCTAGCATATTAAGTATTACAAAAAAATCATTTAGTACTATCCAAGAGAAATTATCAAAAACAAAAAAAACAATTACACTATTACTAAATCAGCATAATGAAACCAAACAATCCATCTTTACTACCACAACTACCTTAATAAATAGCTTATTAAAAAAACCATTATTAATACAAACCATTACGATCAGCCCCCCAAAAACCATTACCTTCCTAGTCTATTCATATGAGACGAACCTACCCTACATAGACCATCAACTTCCTGCACTAATTAAACAACTAACAAATCACAAACAAGGAAGTTATTATGAAATCACGTATATATTATAGAGAAACCCTACTAATAATAATTATACTATCGTTCTTAACAACGATAGTAACAATACAATATCAACAAACATCAAACCAATTAAAAACAACACAAAAAAAGCAAAATAACATCACACATTTAATTAAAACCTATCAAACAAAATTAAAACAAAAAACATCCATAGATACATTAATAAAATCTATAACAAACAGGCTTAACGGAACCATCATTAGCAATCAAAAAAAAAGACATACCCAGCACATTATTATCCAAACAAAAAAAAGTAATAACATACTAATACAAGTCTTAAACGATCTAAAAAATTATTATGGACCTATTAACGATATTGCCATTGATTTACTAAACCAAACCATAGAACTACGTATCCCATTATAAAATGGTAATTTACAAACTAACATTAAGCTTAATTATCATAATGGCTTCAACCCTATCCGCAACCGCCATCATGCAATACCCAAATGCCTTAAATCGAAATGCCTTACAAACAATACAAAAACAAAATAACCATGACACAAAAACAATGACCGTTTTTAAAGCAAACACTTATTCACTAGAAACCGTAAAAACAATGTTACAGTATTACGATCCTGATTTAGCTATTATGACGAATAAAGAAACTGGGAAATTATTTATTTTACATAATAAAAATCAAAAAGAAACATTAACAAACATGTTAAAAAAATTAAATTTATTACCTACTACTATTCAAATAGATTGCTACATTTATGAAATTAACAAAGAATTTGAAAAAGAACTAAATCTAATAAACAGTCCTTTTGAAGAAGGAACACACGTTAACTATAACCAATTATCAACCTTAACAAACACATTAGAATTACTTGACACTATCAAAACACTAGAAAAAAACGGACATGCAACACTAATTGCTCATCCACAATTTGAAATAGAAAATGGAAAATCAGCATCATTAATTATTGGAGAAAAACTCCCCTATATCACAACCATCATCAACACAACATCAACCTCCCAATCTTTACACCATGTTCAAACCGGACTCGATATAAATATTTCAGGAACTATCATTTCAGAAAACCAAATTCAATGTAATATTGAATGTAATCTTTCAAACGTAAAACTATGGAAATCTATTAATAATAATAATTACCCTATTCTAGGGTCACGAAATATAACTATAAAAACAATTTTAGAAAACGAAAAAACAACCTTAATCACACAATTCTCAAATGCTATATCAAAAACCTATCACTCCCAAAACCCTTTACTCAAAAAAATACCCATCTTAAAAAAGTTTACAGGCCTAAAAACAAAAAAAACAACTCAAACAAATCTCTGTATTATCCTAAAATCTAGTATTAAGAAAAATAAATAAATTAAAAAAGAAAAAGCCCTCGATTAGGGGGGGGGGATCATCGAGAGCTTAATCTGATCATAAGACCATAAAAGAGAATATAAAATAGAAGAAAAAATTTCAAGGTATTAATTTGAAAAATTAAAATTATGACTTGAACAACTATTTGTATTTATCTATCATTCCATGATGAAATCAAAATTCAAAAAAATTATAATACCTATTTTATTAATCTTTCTTCTATCCAGTCCATCATTAGGAAATGTCCTTCTAAACCAACAAATTGACGCCGCATTACAACAAGCATTAAATAATAAAAAAGTAAAAAAAACATTATCTCAATATTCAACAAACAATCAAAATAACCAATCAAATTCTAAAAATCAAAAAAATAACAAATCAACTAATAAGAAAAAAAACAGCACAAATGATAATTTGGAAGAAAAATTAATACTAGATTATTATGATCTCTACGAAGAAGAAAAAGAAGAAGAAAAAGAATACATCAAATCAAACCTTGAAGAAAAATTAAATGAAAACGAAATTCAAGATTCAATAGCGATACCACAATATTATTTTACACAAGAAATAAAAAAACAAATGATACCAACAACAGCGAATGCCCTTCTAGATGAAAAATTAGAAGAAACAATCATCAAACAATTTGGCTACGACATATTTAACGCTGAACTAGATAACATATTAGACATGAACATCCCTGTAAGCGATGATTACATACTTGGATCGGGAGATAATCTAATCATTAGAATATGGGGAAAAATTGAACAACAAATTGAAGTAAACATTGATAACAATGGAAAAATTTATATCCCAAAAATAGGAAATATTCTTTTATCCGGTATATCCTATAAAAATGCTCATACCGTCATTAAAAAAGCTCTACAAAAACAATATGTCAATTTCGAACTAAGTTTAACAATGGGAAGTTTAAAAACAATAAAAGTATTCATTTTAGGGGAAGTTAATAATCCAGGATCCTATGATATTTCATCACTATCCACCTTATTTACAGCACTCCACGCAGCAAATGGACCAACCAAAAAAGGAACCTTAAGAAATATCAAACTAAAACGAAATAACAAAACCATCACAACTGTAGATCTCTACCAATATTTATTATCAGGTAATAATAATCATGATCAAAAATTAAAAAATTATGACACCATATTTGTCCCTCCAATAGGTTCAATCATTAAAATAGAAGGCGACGTTAAACGACCCGCAATCTACGAACTAAATGGAAAAACATCCGTACATTCTGCAATCTATAAATTAGCAGGTGGCGTATGGGGAACATCCGATCAATCTATTATTTCTGTAAAACGAATTTCAAGCAATAAACGTAGAACATTATTAAACATAGAAACAAACCATAAAAACTTAGTAGAAACATTGAAAAAAACAATAGTAAAAGATAATGATCAAATAACAATTTCATCCATTCTAGATGAAGAAAAAAATACCGTAAGAATCATTGGGGCTATTAAAAAACCGGGTATTTACTCATACACTCCCAATATGAGTCTCCTCAATCTCATTCAGAAAGCTGAAGGCATAGCATCAAGAGCTGACAAAAAGAAAATCAAATTATTTAGATACATATCCAATCATCAAAAAGAGCTAATTATCATCGATGGAACAGAAAAAGAAACATTAATAAACACAAAACTAAAAGATTGGGATGTTATTGAAATTGATGAAATAATAAAAGAATACGTCTTTATTCAAGGATCCGTTGAATCTCCTGGTACCTATCAACGATTTAAAAACTTAACAGTAAGTGATCTAATTCAACTAGCTACCTTAAGTCCTAGTGCCGCCTTAAAAGGTGAATTAATTAAATATAATGCCGAAAATGAAAGTAAAGTAATTTCATTAAATATAAGTAACATTTTAAGCAACCCACAATCTACTGAAAACTATGTTCTAGAAGCCAATGATACCATCTTCATTCCTGATAACCCTGAATTAAAAACAAAAAAGTCTATAACAATCTCTGGAGAAGTATTATACCCAGGAACATACATCATTAATCATAACGAATCCTTACAAAGCCTGATAAATAGAGCAGGAGGATTTACAAAAGAAGCCTTAATAAACGGTCTAGAATTAAATAGAAAAAGTATAAAAGACAAAGAAATATCTGGACATAAATTTTTTATGGAAGAAGAACAAAAACGAATTTTATTTACCAAAGAATTTCTTGAAAATCAAAAACCAATTTTATCATTCATAAAAGAGCAAGAAAAAAAATCACAAGGAAGAATTATTATTGATTTCAAGCAAGAAAATATCCTAAACAATATCATCCTAGAAAATAACGATTCAATTAATATTCCCAAAAAATCAAATATTATCTCTGTAATTGGAGGCGTTCAAACAGCAAGAGGTGTTTATTATAAAAAAAATAAATCAACACGTTACTACGTTAATAAAGCTGGAGGAAGAAATCAATTCGCTTTAAAACGAAAAACATATGTTTTTAAAGCGAATGGTGTAATCAAAAAAAATCCATCAAAAATTGAATTAGGCGATACCATCTACATCCCTCAAGAAATAAAAGAAAAATGGTCAAAACGTTACGGCATGGAATTTTGGGAAAGAATTATCAATATTGTTGCAAATACATTTCAAACTATTATTATCTACAAACAACTATATAATTAAACTATATGACTAAAAATATATTATTCATATTTGGAACAAGACCAGAAGCCATTAAATTAGCTCCCCTAATCATAGCATTAAAAGAAAATAAACTATTTAACATCTCTATTTGTATTTCGTCTCAACACATTGAATTACTCAACCAAGTATTAGAGTTTTTTAATATAAAACCCGATTACAACTTAAATATCATGACAGAAAAACAAACCTTATTTGATATTACAACAAAATGTTTAACCCAATTTGAAACTATTTTCAATAAAAGCAAACCTGAACTTATTATTGTTCAAGGAGATACAACCACAGCCTTTACCGGTGCATTAGCTGGATTTTATGCTAAAATTCCAGTAGCACATATCGAAGCTGGGTTACGAACATTTGATAGAAACAATCCATTCCCTGAAGAAATTAACCGAAAACTAATAGCACAGTTAGCTACCTTTCATTTTGCACCTACTGAAAAAAATAAAAATGATTTACAAAAAGAAGGTATTAACAATAATGTTTGGGTAGTAGGAAACACAGTAATTGATGCCCTAAATCATACATTAAATATTGTAGAAAATGGATTTACACCTCCCTTTACAATATGTAAAAAAAATAATAAAAAATTAATTTTAGTAACCGGACATCGTCGCGAAAGTATCGGAAAACCTTTTGAAAATTTATGTAAGCAATTAATTGAAATTTCTAACGACAAATCAATAGAAATTATTTTTTCATTACATCTAAATCCCAATATTCAAGAAACCGCACACAAACTTCTTAATAGCATTCCTAATATTAAACTAATCGATCCTCAATCATATCCAAATTTTATCTGGATGATGTCACAAAGTGACTTAATCATCACAGATTCAGGAGGTATTCAAGAAGAAGCCCCTCATTTAGGTATTCCCATATTAGTAACTCGAAAACAAACCGAACGATCTGAAAGCAAAAATAATAATAATAAATTAGTTGATTTAACCAACAAATCACTAGTACCCGAAGCAAAAAAACTTTTACAAAACGCCAATAATCACTGCAAAAAAAGCTATCAAGAATCACCTTATGGAGACGGAAAGTCATCAAAAACCATTTCATCAATCCTTGAAACAATCCTATAAAAATGAAAAAAATCCTAGTTACAGGAGGTGCTGGATTTGTTGGATCTCATTTATGTGAAAAACTGCTAGAACTAGGAAACCACATACTATGTATTGATAATTACATTACAGGCAATAAAAAAAACATTGAAACATTATTACAAAACCCTCATTTCGAATATAAAAAACATGATATTACAGTACCATTATTTGTAGAAGTTGATGAAATTTATCATCTTGCCTGCCCCGCTAGCCCTATTCACTATCAAAATGATGCCGTTCAAACTATAAAAACAGCCGTACTAGGAAGTATTAATATGCTAGATTTAGCAAAAAAAATCCAAAAACCTATTTTACAAGCTTCTACCTCAGAAGTATATGGAGATCCTCAAGAACACCCACAAAATGAAAGCTATTGGGGACATGTTAACCCAATTGGAACAAGAGCTTGCTATGATGAAGGAAAACGCTGTGCCGAAACATTATTTTTTGATTACCATCGACAACATAAAGTAACCATAAAAGTAGCAAGAATTTTTAATACCTATGGCCCCAACATGGCCATTCACGATGGTAGAGTAATAAGCAATTTCATAACACAAGCCCTACAAAACAAACCAATCACAATCTACGGAGATGGGTCTCAAACACGATGCTTTTGTTTCATTAATGATCTCATAACAGGCTTAATATCATTTATGAAAAAACCAAAAAAAACGACAGGCCCCATCAACTTAGGAAATCCACACGAAATAAGTATCCTTGAACTAGCCAAAAAAATAATCAAACTAACCCAATCATCATCAACAATAAACTATAAAGTTCTTCCTGATAATGACCCAAAAAAAAGAATGCCTAATATCGAGTTAGCTAAAAAATCATTAAAATGGGAACCTAGCACTCATTTAGATGAAGGATTAATCAAAACCATTACATATTTTCAGAACATTATTTAACAATTCTCACTCAAATAAAAGCCTGCTATACTTTAAAAAATGAATAAAAAACTATCATTTCAAAACTTACTAACAACCCAACAATTAAACCATCAAGATATATCTCTTTTAATTAATACAGCTATAGACATTAAAAAAACACCTAAAGCCGATATTAAATCAATAACTCCCTCACCTATTTTAGCTAGCCTCTTTTTTGAGCCTAGTACTCGTACCCGCTTTTCATTTGAAAGCGCTATCCTCCGATTAGGAGGACAATATATCAACTTAGAACAAGCCAACACATCCTCTATTACTAAAGGTGAATCATTAGAAGACATGGGACGAGTTATGAGTGATTATGCTGATATCATTGTCTTAAGACACCCTGACATCGATAGCATGAAAGCCTTTAGTCAACATACAACTGTCCCTGTAATTAATGCGGGTAATGGATCTGAAGAACATCCAACCCAAGCATTAATTGATTTAATGACACTGTATGAACATCATCAACGTCTAGATTCACTTAGGATTGGATTTTGGGGTGACTTAAAATATTCTCGAACGGTAAATTCATTAGTACAAAGCTTAAGTAGTTATGATGATAATTCCTTTCACTTTATTGCAACTCCTGATTTTCAAATATCTCCAGCGACCCAAGAGATACTAAGCAAAAACCACTGCCCATTTTCAACCGTAGCTAAGTTAGATTCATGCTTAGATCAACTGGATGTTCTTTATGTTACACGAACTCAAACGGAACGTTTTTCTAAAACAGCACCAACCTATTTAAGCCCTCTAACAAAAAAAGTTTTAACCAATATTTCTGAATCATGTATTATTTTACATCCATTACCAAGAGTTAATGAAATGAGTACCGATATTGATACATTAGATCAAGCTCATTATTTTAAACAATCTCAAAATGGCCTTTTTATGAGAATAGCACTACTTAATAATCTTCTACAGCAATCTTAAATCTCTTGCTAATCACGCATTAAATTTTTTAAGTCCCATGATAAATTGAATAGTTACTAAATAAAACCCCTAATATTTATAATTCTTAATAATTGGTTAGCGATTTTTCACTGTTTCCAACTCCAACTAATTAAAGAAAATATTATAAACTAACCATAACAGACTTTCAGAAAAAATCGAAAATATTATTTAAAAAAAATTTTAAATCAAGCAAAATTACCTATTAGTAATTACCAGCTCTACAATTCAAAATCAACCACAATATCATCCTGAAATGTATAAGTTCGCTGACTTTTTTCGCAAAAATTAGTATTTGAAACAGAAAAATCTAATTTTTTTCCACCTTCAGAAACCCACCCTACCTGTTTTCCAGGGTTACCAACTATCATTGCAAAATCAGGAACATCCTTTGTGACTATAGCACCTGCACCAATCAAACAAAATCGTCCAAGAGTAATTCCACATATAATAGTAGCATTAGCACCAATCGAAGCACCTTCTTTAACTAACGTACGTTGATAATATTTTGATTCTGCCTGAGGATACTTACTTCGTGGAATAAGAATGTTTGTAAATACCATAGATGGACCACAAAACACATAATCTTCAAGCTCTACACCTTCATAAACCGATACATTATTTTGAATTTTACAGTAATTTCCTATCCTTACATTCGAACCAACCTGAACAGACTGACCTAAAATACAGCCTTTCCCAATCACAACATTTGTCTGAATAGAACTAAATTGCCAAATTTCAGTATTTTCCCCAATAACTACATTATCTTTACACAAAACAGAATCATGTAAAAAATAAGATTTTTCTAACATAATAACCCTTCCAGTTTAAACTAAGTCGTATTTTTGATAATAATTTTAAAACCTCAATACCATTTTTTCCATCATCTATATTATTATTTTTTTACCTAAAATACAATTTACTATATGGTAACGTTCTTTCTTTAAATTTGAGAACCAAAAGTTATTTAAAAAAATTATAAAAACTTAAAAGATAGGTCCCAAATATCTATCAAAAAATATAAAACGGCAGAATTCAGGCACTATTTTTCAATTCAAAAATTTTTCATTACAATCCAACAATATTCCCCCACTTTTTTCATGCGCTTTAAAACAACTATTTTGAAAGACTATTCTAAACAAACTATCATAAAAATTAAATATCCTTTAACAAAACGTCCCAAGATAAATATTGAGATGCAAGCTTAGAAATAGTAGCTTTTTTATTAATTGCCAATAGTAATTTAAACGAATCGGGGTTTTGTTTCATATTAAAAACATACGGCTTTAAAGCATCTATATACTCGGAACAATGTATGTTATAAGTTAAAATAACCAAACCATTATATAGATACTCACGAGTTTTTAAAGGACACCCTTCATAAATACCAATTAAATTTGTCTTAAAACTACTAATACCAAAATGGCAATATCGATAAATTTCTCGAATTGTATCAGGACTTTGCTCTGTTAATACTAAAACATTATCACAATCTATCTGCATATTATTTATAGAAATAACAAGAAACCCGATAGATGGTTGAGATTTTGAAAATTCAATTAGATCATCTAGACCATGCCAAATATATCCCCCACCAACAAACACACCAATCTTTTGAAACTTTTCCTGAAATGCTTTGACTCGAGCTAAACATTCTTGATCAATATTTGATTTATTAACTTCAGGGGGACAATAGCCATTCTGAATA
>NZWE01000016.1 GCA_002697535.1 Actinomycetota bacterium
TTTTAGTCAAAAAGATGAGTTAATATTTTTGTTTTTTTTGTTTTTATTACAGTATCCTGCTAGGAGTTACGATATAACGCAAAGTTTCTTAAGATATTTATGACTAGGCCTTTGGTTATGAGGATTTACTGGTGGTAAAACAGCATCCTGAACGCAAGATTCCTCTGCAGGTTGAATTCTATAGATATATATACAATCTCTATTATCATCTATTTTTAAATGTTTAAAAACCATTTCATCTTGAAGGGTCTCCTGAATATAATTAAAAATTTCACTGAAAAGTTCCTTTTGAGTTTCTGACCAGGGATCGGAACTGCATGCTGGAAAGAAATTGTCTATACGAATAGATATTTCGTTATTACCATCATATATAGGAATCACTCTTAAATATGTCTTTATGCTATTGCTAGGAAACTCAGGATGACCTTGAAACATAGATTCTATTTTTAGTTTAGAAAATTGTTTTATATTTTCAATTAATTTTTTTGCTGCTTGATGACTGTTATGTGGAGCAGCAGGTCTCTCTATTGGAAATGAAGTCGCTGTTGGAATAGATCTCGCTGTTTGATATGTACTTGTCATAATTTTCTCCTTCCATCTGTTTAGTTAAAAAGATGAGTTATTATTTTTGTTTTTAGTACGGTTTCTTGTTTAGAATCATGCTATTGTGCAGCCTGTAGTTTCAATCGATTGTGAATTAGATTGATCTGCCGATGGTGAATTAGATTGATCTGCAAAATCATCTGCAGTACGAGTAGGACTAGAAGTCCGATGAGCTATGAACAAATCAGCACTATCGATTCCTCGTGTTTTATGATCAGAAAGTTGAAATGGTTTTGCAAACTCACGATCAACGGAATCAAGAAAAGCAATCCTACCACCTTCCACTTTGATCTTGGATGATGGCAAAGAAGGAGGTGCTATTGTTACTCCCTGCTTATCTTTAGCATTTACATTAGCGCCCATATCAATTAATAAGTGANCAATCTCCTCATGAACTTTGGATACNGCTTCTCTTACATCGTCATCTGTATCATTTTGTAAGCTCTNTAAAANAGNACNAGTCNAATCGTTNTCTCCTATGTTTCCGNAAGCTACTGCCCGTGGTAGTGGTTTAGGAGAGCTTGATGATGGATATCCAGTCGGAGGAGCTGGGGGTGATATAGGAGCAGAGGCTGGTGTAGCTTCTTCTAAAGATTTGGGTGTTAATTTACCTCCATGGGTACACGAAGGGGCATCACAGCAGGGCTTTTCTCTATTAATTAATGTCATGTTATTTTCTCCTTTCATCTTTTTAGTTAAAAAGATGAGATATTATTTAATTTATTAGAATGATGTTGTTTGATAGTACCAAAATTTGGTATATAAAATATTAAGAAGAATATAAAAAAGTTATACTAACAACAAAAAAAAAGTAAAAACTAGCTAGGTATTCTCTTAAATTATAAGAGATTATCATTAAAATAGCAGTGGGGATGCCAATTCCATCTAATATTACCAATAGTAAATGGAAACCGATTGGTTAATTGAGCTCTGTTAAAATCACATATAGTTAACATAATAGTACCTATTTTATTATACTTATTATAATAATCTAATAAGTTTATATCTAGTTATCGTGTTTAAGATAAAAAAAATTTCAAAAATTTTTAAAAACAATTAATATGTTTTATAAATATTAACCAAACTAATGCCAAAAATAATAAAACATAAGCCCATAATCGACTGCCAATTTAGTGATTGACTATAAAAAAAATAGCTAACTAAGCTAACTAAAAAAATTCCTAATCCTGCCCAAGAAACATAGATAATAGCTAAGGGTAATTTGTTNGTAAGTAATGATAAACAATAAAAAGAGACACTGTACGAAACAATAACAGCGATACTGGGTATGACCCGTGTAAATTGCTGTGTGATTGGCAACAATAATGTTCCTAGNACCTCAAAAGCAATAGCGGTAAATAGAATAGCGTAGGCAAGCATTAGGTAGGGTAGGTTACTCTACCGTCACACTCTTAGCTAAATTACGAGGCTGGTCCACATCACAATCACGTTTAATAGCAATATAATATGATAATAATTGTAAAGGAATACTAACTAATAAGGGCGATAAATCTTCAATCGTTTTTGGAATATAAATAATATCATCTGCATAATCAGCGACTTCTTTATTACCTTCTGTCGCAATAATAATGGTTTTACCTTTACGTGATTTAACTTCTTGGATATTACTTAACATTTTGTCATATGTTGATGTGTTTGGCGCAATACAAACAATAGGTAACTTTGAATCAATCAAAGCTATAGGTCCATGTTTTAATTCTCCAGCTGCATAACCCGTAGCATGAACATAAGAAATTTCTTTTAACTTTAAAGCACCTTCTAATGCGCTTGGATAATTAATACCACGACCAATAAATAAGAATTGATTACTAAGATAGTATTTATCAGCCAATGCTTTAATAGTTTCTTCTTGAGCTAAAATACTTTCTATATAATCTGGAATTTTTTTAAGTTCATTAATATACGGTTCCGTTTCTTCTAGCGTTAATTCTTTTTTTAAGACAGCAAGATGAAGGCTAAATAAAAATAAGGTAGTCAATTGAGATAAATAATTTTTGGTTGATGCAACACCTACTTCTTGTCCTGAATGACTATAAANAACCGCATCAGATTCACGATCAATAGAACTTTGTTTAACATTAACAAAGGAAATAATAGGAAAAAAATGTGTTTTAGCTTCTCGAATACCAGCTAATGTATCTGCCGTTTCGCCAGATTGTGAAATAGCTAAAACAATATCTTTTCCTTTAGAAATCATTCGTCTGTACCGAAATTCAGAGGAATAATCTACTTCTGAAGGCGTTTTGGCATAATTTTCTAACATATAACGAGCAATCAGTCCTGCATGCCATGATGTTCCGCAAGATTGAATAATAAAACGAGATACATCATATAATGGAACACCGTTCATAGATTTAAAAACAATAGAACCATTACTTTTGACATATTTAGAAATAATACGACGGATAACAGCCGGTTGTTCATGAATTTCTTTATGCATAAAATGATCATGGCCACCTTTCTCACTTTGAACAGGATCCCAATTAATATGATGAATCGTTGGTTCTACAGGATTAAGATCCATGTCATATACGGAGATGGATTGTTTTGTAATAACGCTAACTTGATTGTCATCAAGATAAATAACCTCTTTTGTATGCGGTAAGATGGTATTTATATCAGAAGAAATAAAGTTTTCATCTTGTCCTTTCCCTATAATTAAAGGACTACCAGAACGCGCAACAACAATATGATCAGGGTTTTGTTCTGCAATACTTGCTAAAGCATAAGACCCTTTGAGTCGTTTACAAGCATCACTAACAGCTTGAACTAAACTATCCGAATAAAGTTTATCAATTAAATGAACAATAACTTCTGTATCCGTTTGAGATCGAAAAACATACCCATCACCAATTAACTCTTCTTTTAACTCTAAAAAGTTTTCGATAATTCCATTATGAACAATCGATATTTTTTTTGATTTATTTAAATGAGGGTGAGAATTAATATCATTGGGAATACCATGGGTAGCCCAGCGTGTGTGACCAATACCTAATGAAGCATTAATCGATAAGCCATCAAGTATTTTACTTAACTCATGTATTTTTCCTGATTTTTTCCAAAAACTTAATTCACCTTTAGAGATAACAGAAATACCTGAAGAATCATAACCTCGATAACTAAGCCGCTCTAAACCTACAATAAGTACAGCAGAAACATCTCTGTCTCCAACATATCCAACTATTCCACACATAAGACAAAAATTATAGCATACTAGATTTATAAATAACTAGTTGTGATTAATTTATATTAGAGTATTTAAGTAATAATAATGATCAATAACACAAATCTAATTAGTCTGATTTTTAATGACTTGTAAAGCGAGTTAAGCAATCGTTTGAATAAGGCTTTCACCACCAACCATACGTTTTAACTCAAGTGCTTTATCAGTCTGTTCTAAGTAATGACATTCGGTTTGAGTAGAGGTTGATGATGTTGTTTTAGAAATGACAAGATGATGATTTGCACACGATGCAATTTGGGCAAGATGGGTAATACAAAAAAGTTGTTGATTTTTAGCAATATCATGTAACTGTTTTCCCATAGCATTAGCTACCATACCACCAATACCGGTATCAATTTCATCAAAAAGATACAGTTGTTTGTGATACGAATTAGGAAATAATGAAAAGATAGCTAATAAAATACGAGATAGCTCTCCGCCTGATGCAATATTTGATAAGGGTTTTAAGGGTTCCCCTGCATTAATTCTAATCATAAATTCAACTTGATCTAAACCGGTAGAAGAAAAATCATTGAGTGAAATAAAATTAATATCAAAATCAATAGTTTCAAATCCAAGTGAGGTTAAAATAGGAATAATATCATGTTTAAAATGTGATGCGCTGGCAATACGAATAGCATGAATCTGATCGGATTGTTCACGAAGTTTTGCGATACTATCCTGTAGATCTGCTTGAAGTATTTCTAAGTGTTTTGCAGCATTTTTTGATGAATCCAATGTTGTTTTTAACTCATCACGAAACACACATAATTGTTGTAAGGATAAAACGTTATACTTTGAGGTGTAGGTGAAAATTAAATCCAATCGTTTTTCAATATCATTAATACTTAAAGGGTGATCAGTCGTAAATTCTTTTTGTGATTGAGAAACAGAAAAGCTAATATCTTCTAATTCATGTATATGTTGTTGCAAGGGTTCAGTAAGATGGTTAAGAGAGTCATGGTTTATCGATGTTAGGGTTGAATAAGCCTGTTGAAGGTCTGGTAAAGCACGATTAAAACTTGAGTTAATAGTATTTAAAGCTTTTTTGGTAGATTCCAAGCTTGTATAATTTTTTTTTCTAGCCAATAAGTCTTGTTCTTCATCAGCCGAAAATCCATGTTGATTGATATCATCATATTGAAATTGAAAAAAATCTATTTTAGAGGGATCACTATGACTCGCTTGAAAGTTTGTAAGCACTTTCTTTTTACTAAGATAGTCTTCATATAAGTGTTTATAGTTGGCTTTTAAAGGGACTAACTCAGGATTAAGCTGATCAAGTAGCTTGAGTTGATATGAATGGTTCATTAACGATAAATGTTCATGTTGACTCACGATAATAGCTAACCGTTTACCAATTTCTTTTAACGTTTTCTGCGTGACGGTTCGTGAATTAACCTTGATTTGAGCCGTTTTATCATGAGATTGTTGACGAAAAAGAATCAATGTCTCATCGTCATCTGAAAAAGAGTTTAAGAAGGTGTCATGATAGTCTTTGATATTAAAAACAGCTTCGCACTCAGAAACGGAAGCCCCTGTACGAATTAAGGATTCTGGAAAGGATTTTCCCAGCAAGCAATATAACGCCGAAAAAATAACCGATTTACCAGTACCACTTTCACCTGTAAATACCGTTAAGCCATGATGAAATTCACAGCTAAAATCTTTAATCGTAATAAAGTTTTGAATTCTTAATTGGGTAAGCATAGAAACTAGTGTATCAAGCTTTATCAGTGGAATCTATACAATGATAGATATAGGTATCACAATATCCCCAAGAATAAGGAAGAGACAATGTATCTCGATGATAAGACGATAAAGCAGGAAAAAGCACACCAACACTAACAACGATCGATCTAGAAACTAACGAGCTTAGTTCTTCTTGAATATAAGTTAGGGTAGTAGAGTCAAACCCCAAACCTAACACGAAATAAACATCTGCCTGAGGGAGAGGTTTAGTTGTAATATGATGATGATGAAGCGTAATTGTTTTGGATAAACCCAAAAAAAAGGAATATAAACGATGTGCAAAAACATAAGGGGCATATGTTTCAATGCCAACGCCTTTACACTTGTGTGCAATAGACAGATAAAATAATAACTTTCCTTTGCCTGAACCAATATCACAAACAGTGTAATGGTTTAGCATTAATGAATTTGCTATCTTAGCGATACCAGAAAAGGTAATACTACCATAAACAGGACTAAACGCAGATTTAGCTGTAAAAAAAGAAAGAACAAGTCGAAAAGGAAGACAAACAAAGCGAAGAAATTCCTCAAAAATATAACATAAATCTAACAATGTTAAGCGGGGAAAGCGTGCATAAATAGGAATGTTTAAACAAGACAAATAAAAGCGGTATGATAGAAGATAAACGCTATGATAAAGAAAAGAAAATGGAGAAAATAATATGTTAAAGAGTTTCTTCAAGAATTTCACATTTATTAAATTTTAAATCCTTAATAATATCATTAAGGCGTTTCTTAAAAGCCGTTTTATAAATGGTACTCATAGGATTAGCATTTAAAGTAATAACATCATCCGAAAATTGGTAACAAATATTATTTTCTGTATTAGAATTAGATTCATATAATTCAATTTTTTCACGATCCAAACGAAGAATATATAATACATTAGCGTCAGGTTCTAAATTATAATTCGTAATAAAAACACTTAAAACATCTAAAGGAATAGCTTCCGCAAGATAATTTAAAAATGAAAAGGCAACATCATTGGGATCCGCTTCATCTAAATGAGATAAATATTGGGACGCATTATTAAGATGATCCAAACTAAGATTACGCTTCATAACAAAAACATATCATAAAAATGAATGTCAAAAAAGTAGATTTTAAAAAATTTATTTTAAATGAGTTACAATCGTGTTCAAAATAGATTCATAATGTTGTGGTGACAGCGGTTTTCTTAAACTACCTTGTAAAGGAGTTGAAAATTTTTTTGAAATCAAGCTGTTTAATGATGGACGTAACACCGGTTGGCTGTCATTGGATGGTACGTAAGATTTATTACTCATAATAAGTAGATACCACCCAAATAAAGCTTCAAAACATGTATAAATACAATTCTTTTAGAAAGATAAAAAGAAGAAATGCTATAATCAAATAAAAAAGGGCGTTTTATGACAGGAACAATAAATTATATAGAAAATACGAAACAAAAAACGTTAGATGAGCTAGCCGAATTTTTGGCTATTAAAAGTATTTCAACGAATCCTGATTATAACGATAATGTACATGAGTGTGCCAAGTATGTTGCAAATAAATTAACATCAATCGGAATGCATGAAACAACGATTTATGAAACAAAAAAGCATCCTATTGTTTACTCTCGCTATGAAGTATCTGATACAAAACCCACTATACTGATATATGGTCATTATGACGTACAGCCACCGGAACCGTTAGAGTTATGGGAATCAGATCCATTTAAAGCAAGTATCCGTGGTGAGTATCTCTATGCTAGAGGTGTATCAGATGATAAAGGGCAGGTGTTTTGCCATATCAAAGCGATAGAAGCTTATTTAGAAACAGAAAAAACATTGCCAGTAAATATTATTATGATTATTGAAGGGGAAGAAGAAATTGGTAGTCCTAATTTAGCACAATTTTTAGAAGAGCATAAAGCGTCATTAAAAGCGGATGTTGCAATTATTTCTGATACCCCTATGATTCATAAAAATCAACCTGCGCTATGTTTCTCTTTACGAGGGATGGTATACGCAGAAATTACAGTAACTGGCCCTAATAAAGATTTACATTCTGGCCAATATGGTGGAGTTGTCCAAAACCCTATCCAGGCATTATGTAGGGTTATTGCTCAATTAAAAGATGAGGATGACAAGGTGATGATTCCGGAATTTTACGATTCCGTCTTAAGCCTTTCAAGCAAAGAAAAAGAGTATCTTGATGATGTTGATATCGATCAACAGACGTATCTTAGTGAGTTAGGTTTAACAGCTTTTGCAAAAGAATCAGCCGTAAATATTGCCCAGCAATTATGGGTAGAGCCTACTTTAGATTGTAATGGAATTGTAGGAGGTTACATTGAAAAGGGAGCAAAAACCATTATTCCATCCAAGGCAAGTACAAAGGTAAGTATGAGGTTAGTTGCTAATCAAGATCCTAACGTTATTGCTGATCAATTCAAAGCTTATGTAAAATCCGTTACACCAAAAGGTGTGAGTATTGATATTGATATTCATAGTTTAGCTCATCCGGCAAGAATGGCTATCGATACGATTTATATCAAAGCAGCATCAGCCGCATATAAGGCTACCTTTGGCGTAGTGCCAAAGTTTGTCGGAGAGGGCGGTACAATCCCCGTTGTTGCTGATTTTAAGCAAATTTTGGGTATAGATACGGTTATGATGGGGTTTAACTGTCCAGATGATTGTATTCATTCACCGAATGAACGGTTATTAATTGAAAATTTTTTTAAAGGGATTCAAACAAGCGCTACCTTTTTATCATTATTAGGTCAATCATGAGTAAGCCCATTTATATTACTGACCAGGATATTTTAAATAAAATTACACCTGCTGATGCGATTAGAGTAACCAAACAGGCATTTATTGATTATGAAAGTAAAAAAAATAAAATGCCCGAAAAAATATATCTTAATCTTCCAGAATATAGTGGTGACTTTAGAGCAATGCCTGCTTATGTTGAGGCCTATGATATAGCAGGGATAAAATGGGTAAATTCTCATAAACATAATACCAAATTAGGATTGCCCTGTGTTATGGCCACATTATTAATTAATGATCCCAAAACGGGGGCTATTAAAGCCATTATGGAGGCAACAGCCATAACAGGCTTAAGAACAGGCGCTGTAGGCGCCATAGCAACTGAATTGATAATAAAAAGTGAAANTATAAAGATAGCTCTAATAGGCTGTGGGAAACAGGCTGAGTACCAAGTTAAATGCATTCAAGAAGTTAAGCAGCTTGATACGATTAGTTTGTATGACATATCAAAGGATCAGTGTGAGATATTCGCTAAAAAAATTAATAGCAAGAACAGCAAGGTGATGATTAAGAAAAGTATAAAAGAAGTTTGTGAAAGCGCCGATATAATCATCACCACAACACCTGGCAATAAACCTGTGTTGATGAAAGCGGATATACCTGAAAGTTGTTTAATAATTGCAATAGGGGCAGATGCTGAAGGCAAGCAAGAGTTAGATCACTCCATAGTGATGGATGCAACCTTAATTGTGGATGATATCAAACAGGCAAGTCATTCAGGAGAATTAAATACAGCAATTACACTAGATAAAATAAAAAAAAACAATATTAGTGCAACTCTTGGGCAATTGTTAGTTGGAAAAGATATTGACGCTCAAAGAAGAGTTGTTGTAGATTCAACTGGCTTGGCAATACAAGATCTGGCTTTAGCAGGATTTTATCTCAAATAAATTTATAGGAAAAAAGAGAAAGCATGACGAATTAGATGTTCTATACAAATTGGATCATGCAGAAGCAGGCCCCCTTATAGGAAAAGATTATTTGACACTTTAGAACCTAAGAATAATTAAATAGAAATCAGAATATCTATCAGGTATTAGATATAATTATTTATAAGCCTTAATGGTTCCTGCTTTTAACTTAGAAAAATAATCTTGAGTCCATCTAATAACTTTTTTATGTAATAAAAAGAGGGCTATCATGTTAGGAATAACTAACAGGCCTATAAGTGCATCAGATATATTGATAATTAAATCTAATGTTTGAGTAGCACCAATAATAATCAAGAACACAAAAAGCCATTTGTAATACCGGGTATATTTAGCACCCATCAAAAAATGAATCGCAGTTTCGCCATAATAACTCCAAGTAATCATTGTTGAAAAAGCAAAGAAGAGAACCGCAAAAGTAATAAAAATAGAACCAAAACCTTTAAAAAAGTGATCAAAAGAATGTGTTGTTAACGCAATACCATTTAATTTTTGGACAGGTGCGATTGAATCTATATACCAATGAACATTATCATTAAGTGGAATAAACTGTAATGTTAAAGACGTAATAAGCGGGTTATGTATGGTTATTAGAGCACGGCTCCACTCTCCAGCTGTATCAAAAAAATCAATAGAGATATCGTTGTTCTTAAAAAGCCCTTTACTGTCTAAATAACCCAATATTTTACGATCTTGTGAAAATACTTTGATTTGCATATCCCCTGACTGTTTATAATATGAAAATCCGACAGCTTTAGTTTTAGCAGAGATGTTAAAAAATGCTTTTGGTTCAAGCATGGTTCCTTTTGATTTATATTGAACAACGGTATTACCATCAATAATATTAGGTGATAAGTCACCTGAGTTAGGTACATCCTCTTTATTAACTAAGGTCCAGCTTCTTTGAAATTCCTTGGATAGATCAGCCGATTCAAATGACATAATTTGGTTAGGAATTGGCGAATAAATATTAGAACCATAATTGCCACTTAAAATAATAACAATAGCCGTAGCTGTACAAACTACAATTGTATCGATAAAGGGCCCTAAAGAAGCTACTATACCTTCTCTAATAGGATAATCTGTCTTAACTGCCGCATGTGCAATAGCAGCAGACCCTAAACCCGCCTCGTTAGAAAAAATGGCTCGCCTTACACCATGTAAAAAAACAGGAACAAAACCACCTGCAATAGCAAAACCTGTAAAAGCATCTTTAAGAATAATAGAAAAAACATTGGGTATTTCAGATACATTAATAATACATATGAGTAGGGCACAGCTAATATAAATTAAACACATTAAAGGGACAATTTTAGAAGCAACATTACCAATACGTTTAATTCCACCAACAATCACAATAAAGCATAAAGCAAATAAGCCAATACCCGTATAAAGTGTAGGAACGTTGTAATACAAATTCAAAGCAGATGCAGCTTGGTTAGCTTGAAACAAACAGCCTGCTCCAAAAGCGGCTAAACTAATCGCTACGGCATAAAAGATAGCAAGGGGTTTAAATTTAGAACCCAGCCCTTTAGTAATGTAATACATTGGGCCACCATGTGCAGCGCCTGTTTTTTTATCAATATCTCGATAATGTGTTCCTAAGGCACATTCAACATATTTAGTTGCCATCCCAAAAATACCAATAATCCACATCCAAAAAATACTACCAGGACCACCTACGGCAATTGCAATCGCAACACCAGCAATATTACCAAGACCTATTGTAGCTGATAAGGCAGCAGATAATGCTTGNAAATGGGTGATTTGACCCTTTTCATTAGGATTGTCAAATTTCCCAGAAATTAATTGAATAGCATGAGGAAAGCAACGAAATTGAATAAATTTAAGTATAAGCGTGAAAAATATACAGCCAAATAAACATAATAAGGTAACTGGCCAATACCAGATCATACCTGTAATCTTAGCGATGATTGCTTCCATAGTTTCCTCTTTTATTGATGATTTAAGGGGTTAAATAATAATAATTCTATTGTAAACTATTCTGATATATATGAAAAATAATAATTTACTAGTTGTAATATCAGGTCCTTCAGGCGTTGGAAAAGGCGTTGTGATTAAAGAGTTGTTAAAAAGTATAAAAAAGCTAGAGTTAGCTATTTCAGCAACAACAAGACCTATCAGAGTTGGTGAAGAAAATGGGCAAGATTATTATTTTTTTAAAAATGAAGAGTTTGATAAGGCAATCCATGAGGATGACTTTATAGAATGGTGTAATGTGCATGGCAATCGATATGGTACATTAAAAAAAGAAATTACCCGAATAAATAACAATAATAAGATTGGGTTAGTAGAAATTGATACACAAGGGGCAGAAAAAATAAAGCATAAGTACCCAGAAATTTTAAGTGTATTTCTAGCACCTCCAACAGTAGCCGTTTTAGAGGAACGTCTCACAAAAAGAGGTACAGAAAGTAAGGACGCTATCAAGAAGCGAATAGAAACTGCAAATGAAGAATTGAAACGAATTAAACACTATGATTATGTAGTGATTAATGATACAATATCTAATTCTAGTAAAGAAATACAGTTTTTAATAACTAAAAGTTTTGATCTGTGAGGTTGTGAAATATGGCAGAAAAAAAAGATTCAAAAGACTCTATAATTAATAAAGAAGAAAGTTTAAATTTTCCAAAGATAGATCCTACTCAATTATTAAAAAAAATTCCAAATAGATTTTTATTATCTGTAGCAATTGCAAAACGAGCTAGACAAATAAGTGAAGGCGAAAAGCCATTAGTTGAGGTTTTAAGAGATAAACCATTTAATCCAATTGATATAGCCATGAAAGAATTTGATCAAGGCTTAATAGAGATAACAGAAAAAGATGAAGTAGATGATGAATTAGAATTAATAGAAAAATTAGATAAGAATTTAGAAGAAAGAATAGAGAAGCAGAAAAAAGAAGAAGAAGAAAAAAAGAAACCAAAAGAAAAAGCAAAAAAGAAATCTAAATCTCTCCTAACATAAACTAGATTTTTTTGTGACTAAAAAGGTTTTATTTTGTATTACCGGAAGTATAGCTTCTATAAAAGCACCTTTCATTATTAGAGAGTTAAGAGCGCAGGGCTTTTCTGTAACATGTGTACTTACTGAAGCTGCCAAAAAGTTTATTACACCTTTTTCTGTAGCGTTATTATCTGATAACGATTGTTATGATGAGGAAGATTTTTGGTCAAAAAACAACCTTCATATTACATTAGCGCAATCACATGATATTTTATTAATTGCGCCAGCTACCGCAAATACGATCGCAAAATGTGCCATGGGAATAGCTGATAATTTAATGCTAAATTGTTTTTTAGCCTTTGAAGGAAAAAAGGTTATTGTACCCGCTATGCATACTGAAATGATTAATAATAAGGTGGTACAAGAGAATATAAAGCGATGTAGGCAAAATAACTCTCTTATTTTGGGGCCCACCTATGGAGAGTTATTATCAGACGACCAGGGCTATGGTCGGATGGTAGAACCTCTAGAAATTGCAATCTGTTTAGGAAAACTACAATTTAACGGTTTGGATCTATCAAAGAAGAATATTTTGATTACAGCAGGAGGTACTACGGAAAAAATTGATCCAGTTAGAACACTGTCAAATCAATCAAGTGGAAAAATGGGTGTTGCTTTAGCACGATTAGCCTATATTAATGGAGCTAACGTGACATTGATATCGACAAAAAAAAGTGATGACATAGGATACCAGAAAATGATTCAGGTAAATAATAGTGAAGAATTACGATCAGCTATAAAGGAATCAATCTCAACTACCGATACATTAATTATGGCAGCAGCCGTATCAGATTATTTGCCTATTTATAATGATAAAAAGTTAAAACGGGATGATAATACCCAAATACCCGTCAAAAAAAATCAAGATATCTTAAAAGATATTACCCAAACCTATAATATAGGTACAGTGGTAGGATTTTGTTTGCAAGATGACATACAAAATAGTGAACTCCCACTAAAAAAATCAGCTGAAAAACACTGTGATTATATGATAGCAAATGAAAGCTCAAATATAGGTAGTGAAAATCGGACGTATAAAATTTATGACAAAAAACAATGTATAGGTGAATTTGAAGAGGTATCTATTGATGAGGCTGCTTATAGAATTTTATTCAAAACGCACCAACAANCTAACTAATACAGAAAAAGTAAAAAAGAAATTTAAGCGTCTTTACTAGTATTGTTATTATCTGAGGAAGCATCATTTGAATTAGATGTTTCATCTGATTCTTCTGACTCTTTTAAACCTTTTTCAAATTCTTTTTTTGCAAGTCCAAGTGATTTAGCAAATTTAGGGATAGCTGCTGAACCAAACAAAACTAAAACAATAATAGCAATAATAATAATTTCTTTAGAACCTAGCATAATATCTCCTTATTTATCATAAAAATCAATCTGATTAAGAATTGATCTAAAAATAGTATCACATTTCTTAATAAACCTGGCAATATAACGAAATAATTTTGGATAATCTTCTGGTTTGACAAAGATAACCAATAAAACAATAATAACAACCCATTCATAAAAACCAAAATTAAACATCATTACCCCAATTAAATATCCTTGCAAAGATAAGGACAACAAAAAATAAAATAATAAGAGGTAAGGACACTAATAGCTGTGAAATAACATCTGGAGGTGTTAATACAGCTGAAATAATAAAAACAAGAACAATGAGGTAACGACTGGCTTGTAGTAGAAAAGAACGTGTCACAATATTAAAGTAAAGTAAGAGCATTAAAATCACGGGAAGTTGAAATACCATAATAATCGCGGCAATCAAATTAAAGACAATAAATAAATTATCAGAATAAGTTAGTAAGATACCAACATCTTGAGGAATAAAATGATAACTCATCAAAAATTTTATCGATAAGGGCAATAATAAATAATAACCATAGATAAAACTAATACATGCAAAAAGAAAGCTAACTAGCAATGATACGAAGATAATTCTTGATTCAGCTTTTTTTAATCCAGGCAAACAAAATCGAAGTGTATGATATAAATAAACAGGAATAGAAAATACAAGCCCAAATAAAAAAGAAAATTTTAATTTAACAAAAACACCTTCTAAAATAGAACGAATATAAAAAGGGTGGGAATCTAAATTTAAAGATAAAAAAGGTTGTGAAAAGAACTGATATAACGACTCGTAAAACAGATAACTAATAATCATATATAAGAGTGTAAATATTAAGCAGATAAAAACACGTTTTCGAAGCTCTTGAAAATGAGCAAAAAGAGAAGTGTCCATTTAATTAAAGTTAATTAAATTTTGAGGAAAATCTGAACTTAGAGAGCTACATGCTAGATCCGATTCAATATCGTCTTCAAAATTCATGTCCATTTTATAAGTTGGGTTATACGGCTTTAAGATACGAATATGATGACCATTCTTTTTAAGCAAGCCTACAAGTTTGTCATAAATAGACTTTTCTTGTGGAGACTGAAGTGGAATTTTAAATTCTTGATCCAATATATAAGCATCATCTGAAGAGGACGAAGAAATAATTGAAAAGTTAATTGGGAGTGATGGGAATGATGTTAAATTAGATTGTTTTTTAGTGATAATAGATTTAGTAGAATCAACCGACTTTGTTAAGTGTTTAATAGAAGACTCAACTTTTTTTAAAGGAGCAGAAATATCATTATAAGATTGATCTTGTAAAGCTTGTACATATGATTTATCACGAGAAACTATCATGGAAAAGAAAAAGGCTAGGCTTAATCCGGTTGCAATACCAAAAAGAATAATCGAGATAAAGGGTGTTGAAAAAGATTCAGGTGAAATAAGTAAATAAGTGCCTATAGTGACACTAATAAATACCAAATATTGTTTAATACGTTTTTTTGAAAAGTAAGGCTTTTTAGATAAGTTTTTTTTCATGACTAAGAAAATAAATTAGCTTATTTAATAAAAAATGACAACATTTAAAGCATTATAAAATAATCATAAATTAACTGTTTATTGCTTGTTCTAACGTGATGATAAATCATCCTGCCAAATATAAGAGATTAATTTAATGATAGTATCTTTAGAAATACTAATATTAGTAACAAAGTCTTCATGGGATCTCGTTTTTCGATAATCAGGAACACGTGAGGGAAAGTGTAATGTTTTTGATATCATCGACATATCAAAGGAATACAAAAAAGTACCATGAAACAAAATATAATCACGTTTGCGACGCTGTGCATTACCAGAGACTTTTACATCATGAATAGCCAGATCCGTAATACCACGAACATCAATATCTGGGTACTGCGTTAATAAAGCTTTTTTATGCATTTGCATAACAAAGTAATTGGTATCTGCAATAGTAGAACATTGTGGATGAGAAGTGGGGATAAAAAGTGAATAACATAAACATCCAGGACCTAACAACACCGTACCACCACCACTAGATCGTTTAATAATAGGAATGTTTGATTGCGAACAAAACGTTTCATTAACTTCAATAGATGCTTTATTATTACGACCTAAAATGACAGCATAGTGATCTAATTCCCAAAAACGAAGATAGATACAGGTATCTGATCCAGCTAAGGATGTATGAAAAGTATCATCATAGTCTAGATGATCAATAGTTGTTTTTATGTCAGAAGAATTTATAATATTAAGCATATTGATTATCTTAGCATTTGAGAGTGTTCTTTATNAGTGATACTATACTAGAATATTCATAACAAAAATAGGAAAAAAAATGAAAACAATGAAAGAATTAAACCATCATGATTTAGTAGCACGAACCATTGTCGATCAAGTTGATCAACTTATAAAAAACGGACATGAGCTTGAGGCAATTGAAGCGATTCAATTATGTATTAATAAAATTAAAGAAAATAATATTAAAATTGATGGCGCTATCAGCACCCCGTATATCAATACAATTTCAAAAGAAGAGGAACCAGATTATCCAGGTAATCAAGAAATAGAACATAAAATACAAGATATTATTCGGTGGAATGCAATGGCCATGGTTGTAAAAGCAAACCGTTTGCATGACGGGCTAGGGGGGCATATTTCATCTTATGCCTCTATGTGTACGTTATATGAAGTTGGGTTTAACCATATTTTTAGAGGTAATAATGGTGCTAATGAAGGAGACCAAATATTTTTTCAAGGTCATACATCACCAGGTAATTACGCACGATCTTATTTAGAAGGACGACTTGAAGCCAAGTTATTACATAATTTTAGACAAGAATTAGCTGAAGATGGAGGGTTATCATCCTATCCTCATCCTTATTTAATGAATGATTATTGGCAATATCCAACGGTATCAATGGGATTAGGTCCAATATTATCCATATACCAAGCACGATTTAACCGCTATTTAGTTGCCAGAAAGATCATTAGTCCAGAACAAGAACCACGTGTATTTTGTTTTATGGGTGATGGTGAATCCGATGAACCAGAATCATTAGGCGCTTTAAGTATTGCTGCACGAGAAAAGTTAGATAATCTAACCTTTATTGTAAATTGTAATTTACAACGATTGGATGGGCCGGTTAGAGGTAATTCTAAAATTATTCAAGAGCTAGAATCTGTCTTTCATGGTGCAGGTTGGAATGTCATTAAGGTGATATGGGGCTCAGATTGGGATGAGTTATTAGCCTCACCACATCGGAACTTATTGATAAAGCGAATGGGAGAGGCCGTGGATGGTGATTATCAAAAATATGTTGTAGAACCTGGTAGTTATTTTAGAAAACATTTTTTTGGGAAATATCCAGCCTTATTAGAATGTGTGAATCACCTAACAGATGAACAGTTAAAAGGATTATTACGAGGTGGTCATGATCCTAAAAAAGTATATGCGGCTTATAAGGAAGCCACAGAACATAAAGGGGCTCCCAGTGTTATTATAGCTAAAACAGTAAAAGGGTATGGCTTAGGTGAAGCCGGTGAAGGTAAAAATATTTCTCATCAACAAAAGAAATTAAATGAAAAAGAATTAAGAGAGTATCGAGAAAAGTTATCTATACCATTAAGTGACGAAAAAGTAGTGGACGCTCCTTTTTACAGACCGCCACAATCATCACCTGAAATACAATATTTACTCAATCAACGGAAACAATTAGGTGGCTTTTTACCAGAACGTAAAACAAAAGCTGATACAATTAAAATTCCCGCTATTACTGGATTTGAAGAATTTACAAAAGAGTCACGAACACCCATTTCAACAACAATGGCTTTTGTCAGAATTTTAAGTAAATTACTAAGAGATAAAGACTTGGGTAGTAAAATAGTTCCTATTATCCCAGATGAAGCAAGAACTTTTGGAATGGAATCATTTTTCAAACAATATGGAATTTATTCACATTTAGGGCAGCTTTATGAACCCGTTGATTTTGAAACGATTATTTATTATCGAGAAGCCAAAGATGGCCAGATTTTAGAAGAAGGAATTAATGAAAGTGGTTCCATGTGTTCCTTTATAGCGTCAGGAACATCTTATGCTACACATGGAAAACATACCATTCCATTCTATATTTACTATTCCATGTTTGGGTTTCAACGCATAGGCGATTTAATGTGGTTAGCAGCAGATATGAAAACAAAAGGATTTTTATTAGGTGCAACAGCCGGGAGAACAACCTTAAATGGAGAAGGTTTACAGCATCAAGATGGCCATAGTTTGATTTTAGCAAGTACGATACCAACCCTAAAATGTTATGATCCAGCCTTTATGTACGAAATTAGAACTATTCTATTTCATGGTATGAAAGAGATGTATGAAGATAAAAATGATGTGTTTTACTATTTAACATTAGGCAATGAAAATTACATGCATCCAGAAATGCCTAAAGGGGTAGAAGAGGGAATTATAAAAGGGCTTTATAAGTTCAACGCCTCCAATCATAAACAAAAGAAAAAAGTGCATATATTAGCGAGTGGAAGTATCATGAAAATTGCATTAGAAGCGCAAGAATACTTATTAGAGCATTACAAAATCGATGTAGATATATGGTCGGCAACCAATTACAAACAGTTAAGAACAGAGGCAATCCGCTGTGATAGGTATAATATGTTACATCCTAATGAAACAAAAAAAGAAAATTATGTTGAAAAAACACTAAAAAAAGAAAAAGGTGTTTTTGTAGCCGTTTCAGATAATATGAGAATGGTGCCAGATCAAATTGATAAATGGGTTCCTGGCGGACTATTTACTTTAGGAACAGATGGTTTTGGTAGAAGTGATACCCGAGAAAACCTAAGACGGTTTTTCGAAATTGATAAAGAGTCAATTATAGTTGCATGTTTATATCAATTAGCTTTAAATAAAGATATAAAGATGAATGAGGTACAAAAAGCAATAAAAACATTAGGAATCGATCCAAAGAAATCGTTTCCAGAATTTATTTAGGACTATGAGGAGAAAAAAGGTATGGACATAAAAATTCCAAATTTAGGAGATGGCATCGATTCTGCAATCGTCATTTCAATTTTAGTAAAGCAAGGTGACACAGTAACAGCTGATCAAACGCTAATCGAATTAGAGACCGATAAAGCTGTGGCGCCAGTACCGTCACCAGCTGCAGGAACGATTACATCATTAACAATCAAAGAGGGAGATACCGTTTCTAATGGAACTTTAATTGGGCAATTAGATTCAGGTGAAAATGCTGAGGTAAAACAAAGTATAACACAGGAAGTAGTACAGCCTGTAAATGTTTCTGCTCCGAAACAGGTACAACCCGTTGCCGTTTCCGCACAAGCACCAACAATAAATTCAGCCGTATCAACCTCAATTTCACTTCAAAAACTAGCGTATCGAATTGGGTTAGATTTACGTTATATTTCAGGCACAGGAAACTCAGGAAGGATTACAGAAACTGATGTGAGTAATCATATCAACTATTTACAGTCTTTAATGTTAAATCCAAGTACTGAATCAGAAACAAAACCTAAAAAAGAAGTAGCTCTACCTGATTTTTCGAAGTGGGGAGTAGTAGATGTAGAAAAATGCTCACCTTTAAGGAAAAAAATAGCCGAAAAGATGGTGACAGCATGGCAAACCGTACCTCATGTCACACAACAACTCGATGTTGATATTACTAATTTGATGGCTATGAGAAAACAATACAATCCTAAATATCAGAAAAAAGGAGCAAAGCTAACCTTAACTGTCTTTGCTATCAAAGCAGTTCAAAGGGCATTGGAAAAATTTCCTCAATTTAATGCCTCTTATGATCCAAATAAAAACGAACTTATTAAAAAGAAGTATTATCATATGGGAATAGCTGTAGATACCGAAAATGGTTTAATTGTACCGGTAATTAAGGATGTCGATAAAAAATCATTGTTGANTTTAGCGAAAGAATTAACAGAAATAGCCGATAAAGCAAAAGATAGAACATTAAGCGTTGAAGAATTACAAGGTAGCACCTTTACCATTTCAAATTTAGGTGGACTGGGTGTAGGTGCATTTACACCTATAATTAATACACCAGAAGTTGCTATTTTAGGAATTGGTTCAGGAGAATTTAAGCCCAATAAAGAGTTAAGTAAAATGTTGTTAAAAATGCCAATTTGTTTATCGTATGATCACCGTATTATCGATGGCGCAGATGGTGCAAGATTTGCTATGGAAGTTAAAAATCAATTTGAAACCATTACAGAATCTGAAATAAAGGAGATATCGTAACAATGAAAGCTAAAAAATTTGATGTAGTTGTTATTGGTGGCGGCCCTGGAGGTTATGCTGCCGCATTTTATGCAGCAAGTTCAGGCAAACATGTTTGTTTAATTGATAAACGTGCTGAGCTAGGTGGTACATGTTTAAATGAAGGTTGCATCCCCTCAAAAGCATTAATTCATGCTACAGAAATATTACATATGGCTAAAACAGCAGATGAATTTGGAATCAGTTTTAGCAAACCAAAAATAGATATCAATAAATTAAGAACATGGAAGCAAAGTATTATAACAAAATTAAATCAAGGCATAGCTACATTATGTAAGAAAAAGAATGTAACATTTATCCAAGGAAGAGCCCATCTTGAAGAAACCCACGTTTGCAGAGTTGAAACTGACAAAGGTCAACAATTTATCGAGTTTGAACATGCCATTATTGCAACAGGATCACAGCCAGCGATGCCAAGTACCTTTGATCTAGGTAATAAGAGAATTATGACATCAACAGAAGCCTTAGAGATAGAAGAAATACCTAAAACGATGTTAGTTGTAGGTGGCGGTTACATTGGTATGGAGTTAGGTTCTGTATATGCCGGCTTAGGATCAAAGGTGACGGTTATTGAAGCCCTTGATGGTATTTTAGCAGGTGCAGATCCTGATTTAATACGTCCTGTAATGGCAACAGCAAAAGAAAATTTTGAATCACTAATATTTAATGCAAAAGTAACAAAAATGGCAACTAAAGGAAAGCAAATAGAAGTACAGTATACAGTTGATGGAAAACAGAAAAATGAATCCTATGATAATGTTTTGATTTCAGTAGGAAGAACACCTAATACGGTAAATATGGGATTAGACAATATTGATATTAAAACAGATGAAAAGGGATTTATTACAGTTAATGAGCAATTACAAACCAATCACACTCATATTTATGCTATCGGAGATGTGGCTGGTGGTATTTTATTAGCACATAAAGCATCTAAAGAAGCAACAATCGCTGTTGAATCGATTTTAGGTCACCGCGTTACAAAAGAAAATATGGTGATTCCATGTGTTGTATTTACGGATCCAGAAATTGCCTGGTGTGGTCTGACAGAAACAGATGCAAAAGAGCAGGGGGTTGCTATTGAAACCTCTAAGTTTAGTTGGGCAGCATCAGGACGAGCCTTAAGTTTAGGAAGAACTGATGGTTTAACAAAGTTAATTTTAGAAAAAGATACCCAACGTATTTTAGGAATGGGTATTGTAGGTCCAGGAGCCAGTGAATTGATTGCAGAAGGATGTTTAGCCATATCAAATGGACTATATGCAGCTGATTTAGCTGAAACAGTCCATGCTCATCCAACATTATCAGAAACGATTATGGAATCAGCTGAACTCTTTTTTGGTCATTCAGCACATGCCTATAATCCAAAAGTAGAACAAAATATTTCAGTATAATAAAACTATTTTTATATAAAAGAATAAAAGGCAGATTGCTAATGATTGCTTAAAGAATCTTTCTATTTTATAATAAAAATCAACATAAAATAGATTTTGATAAGTAAATACTATCAAGAGCATGGAGATTTAAATTGAGTTTAAAAGAATTTAGCGATATCGCTAATAAAGAATATGAATACGGATTTAAGACGGATATCAAGACAGAGTTAATCGAAAAAGGATTAAATGAAGACATTGTCAGAAAGATATCAGCCAAAAATAATGAACCCGATTTTATTTTAGAGTTTCGCCTAAAAGCTTTTAAACATTGGTTAACAATGGAAGAACCCGATTGGGCACTACTCAATTATCCTAAAATTGATTATCAGGCCTTACATTATTATGCAGCGCCAGAAAAGCCAAAAGAAAAACTTAAGTCTATGGATGATGTTGATCCAGAGTTAAAAAGAACCTTTGAAAAGTTAGGGATTCCATTAAACGAACAAAAAAAATTAGCCAATGTAGCAGTGGATGCTATTTTTGATAGTGTATCTGTGGCTACTACCTATAAAGATAAGCTATTAAAGCATGGGGTTGTTTTTTGTCCTTTTTCAGAAGCTGTTGAAAAATATCCTGATCTTATAAAAAAATATATGGGATCCGTTGTGCCTCATACAGATAATTATTTTGCAGCCTTAAATTCTGCTGTTTTTACAGAAGGATCCTTTGTTTATATTCCAAAAGACACTATTTGCCCAATGGAGTTATCGACTTATTTTAGAATTAATGCAGAAGATACTGGTCAATTTGAACGAACATTGATTATCTGTGAAGAAAATAGTCATGTAAGTTATTTAGAAGGATGTACTGCTCCAAAATTTGATACCAATCAGCTGCATGCCGCTATTGTTGAACTTGTGGCTCTAGATAATGCAGAAATTAAATATTCAACGGTTCAGAACTGGTATGCAGGTGATCCNAAAACGGGAAAAGGTGGTATTTATAACTTTGTTACAAAGCGTGGTAAATGTTTAGGTAAAAAATCAAAAATTAGTTGGACACAAATAGAAACAGGATCAGCTATTACCTGGAAATATCCTAGTTGTATGTTAATNGGGGATGAATCGATAGGGGAGTTNTTTTCTGTAGCGNTAACCAATCATTTTCAACAAGCTGATACGGGAACTAAAATGATTCATATTGGGAAAAATACAAAAAGCACGATTGTATCAAAAGGAATATCCGTTGGTAAATCAATTAATACCTATCGCGGAAAAGTACAAATTAACAAATCAGCTAAAGAGTCTGAAAATTTTACACAATGTGATTCAATGTTAATTGGAGATGAATGTTCGGCCAATACATTTCCTTATATTGATGTGAGAAATGCATCCTCAAACTTAGGTCATGAAGCAGCAACCGTAAAAGTATCAGAAGAGCAGTTGTTTTATTGCCAGCAACGAGGGATTTCGTTAGAAGATGCTTTAACAACCATTGTAAATGGATTTTGTGCTGATGTATTTAAAGAATTACCAACTGAATTTGCTGTAGAGGCGACACAGCTTCTAAGTTTAAAATTAGAAAATACAGTTGGGTAGGAGAAAATAAACATGTTTGAAATAAAAGATTTAAAAGCGAGTATCGAAGAAAAAGATATTTTAAATGGTATTTCATTAACCATAAAACCGGGAGAAATTCATGCCATTATGGGGCCTAACGGATCAGGAAAGAGTACCTTAGCAAAAGTAATATCGGGTCACCCTGATTTTGAAGATCCTGAAGGGGATATTCAGCTTGATGGAAAAGATATCTTAGACTTAGAGCCTGATCAAAGAGCAAATGAAGGTGTGTTTTTAGCGTTTCAATATCCGGTTGATATACCAGGCGTTAATAACTCTGAATTTTTAAGAATGGCTTATAACGCAAAGCAAAAATATAATAATAAACCAGAAATAGATCCTTTTGATTTTGATAGTTTAATTAAAGAAAAACTAACTGTATTAAATATGAAGGAAGCATTTTTAAGTAGACCTGTAAATCATGGGTTTTCAGGTGGAGAGAAAAAAAGAAACGAAATTTTACAAATGCTAATGTTAGATCCCCGTGTTGTTGTTTTAGATGAAACCGATTCTGGTTTGGATATTGATTCATTAAAACAAGTTTCAGATGCAATTAACCATTTTAAGTCAGAAAACAAAATGATTTTAATCATCACTCATTACCAACGATTACTGAATCATATTGTTCCCGATATCGTTCATATTATGGCTGAGGGAAAGATTATTAAATCAGGAGACAAATCTTTAGCTCTAACCTTAGAAGATCAAGGTTATGATGTTTTTAAAGAAGATAAATCATAAGACAATGAAATTAGAAACATTACAAAAAAAGTCAAAAGACGAATTCAAAGAAAAAGGTTTTCCAACTAAAAAGCATGAAAATTGGCTTTATTGGACACCCGATACAGATCATGAAACGTTAGAAAAAAGTTATTATGAAAAAAGTGATACAATAACAGAATCTGAAGTTGTTGTTATAAAGAATGGATCTTTACAATCAAAACCAACTATAGCTGGACTTTCTATCACAAATGATATCACGCAATGTAGTAATGAATCGCTTCAATTTAACCTTGAAAGTAGTTCATTATCATATTTAAATTCAGCATGTTCTAATGAAGTAATAACCATTAGATGTTCCGCAGAGATCAAAGAACCCTTAACCATTTTGATTACATCTGATCATTCTGAGGAAAGTGTTACCGTAAATAGTAAAATCAATATAATTGTTGAAGAGAATTGTACACTTACGACGTCTTTATATCATCAAAAACAAGGCTCTGATACCACCCTTACCAATACATCATTTGAACTTATTTGTAAGGATAATACGAATGTAAATGTAAATCATATTTTTAAAGATAATGCATCTAAAGCCTTTTTTAATGCCATTATTCATATGAATGAAAATAGTAATTGTAATCATATTACCTATGTAGCAAATGCATTACTAACAAGACATGATACAAATGTAACATTTTATAAAGAAAAAGCTACGTTAAACTTAAAAGGAGTTAGTGTTTTAGCAGGTGAAGAACAGTTTTATAATCATTTAACGATTAATCATGAATCTAAAAATTGTTTTTGTAAGCAGCATTTTAAAACGATCTTAGATGACAAAGCAATTGCTGAGTTCTCAGGGTTAGTTTATGTAGCAAAAGGCTCTCATGAAGTAGATTCACAACAAATGAATCAAATTTTATTATTTTCTGATGCAGCAAGAGCTCTTTCTAGACCTCAATTAAAAATTGATGCCGATGATGTGCAGTGCGCTCATGGGAGTACAATTGGACAATTAAACCCAGAAGAAGTCCATTATATTAAATCAAGAGGGCTAACAGAGTCAGAAGCAAAAGCCTTATTAACCTATGGTTTTGCTGAAGAAATAATTGAAGAAATTACTGATGAAAAATTAAAATCAGAATTAGTAATTGATATCAAAGACGTTGTTAGTAAAATAAAGTCATAATATGAGTGATCAAGAGCATAATATACGAGATGATTTTCCAATTTTTAAAAATCACCCTGAACTTGTTTATTTAGATAGTACCGCAACGACACAAAAACCAGAGTCTGTCATCAAGACAATGACCTCTTTTGTATCAGATGATTATGCAACCATTAATCGTGGCATTTATACTATCAGTCAAAAAGCTACTGAAAAATGTTTAGCAGCCCGAAAAGCTGTCCAGTCATTTATTAATGCCAAAACAGAAAATGAAATAGTGTTTGTAAAAGGAACAACGGAAGCCATAAATTTAATTGCTAAAAGTTATTTAAAAGATACTATTAAAGACAGTGATTCTATCTTATTAACGGATATGGAGCATCACGCCAATATTGTTCCATGGCAACAGGTTGTTAAAGCTGAGCAAATTAAGGTATGCGGTATAACAGAAACAGGCGAGTTAGATATCGATGACTTTAAACAGAAGTGTAATGAGAATACAAAATTAATAAGTATTACTCATATATCAAATGTATTAGGAACAATAAACCCAATAAAAGAATTGATTAATTACGCAAGACAAAACAGCAATGCCGTTATTGTAATTGATGGTGCACAAGCCGTTGGGCATATGAGTNTTGATGTACAAGATTTAGATTGTGATTTTTATTGCTTCTCAGCTCATAAGTTATACGGTCCTACAGGAATAGGCGTATTATATGGGAAATATGAACTATTAGAGGCTATGACGCCTTATCAAACTGGTGGAGACATGATTGAGTATGTATCATTTGAAAAAACAACATTTACGAAACCTCCTACCAAATTTGAAGCTGGAACACCTGCTATTATGGAAATCATGGGGTTACATGAATGTATAAATTATATTAACTCCATTGGTTTTAAAAGGATTCAAAGCATTGAATCTGCATTATATGAGCAATTATGCACTGAAATTAGTGGTATAACAGAACTAAGCATTCATGGAACATCAAAACAGAAAGCGGCTATATTATCCTTTAGCCTGACCGACATTCATCCCCATGACATTGGAACTGTTATGGATCAAGAAAATGTGGCTATTCGTGTAGGGCATCACTGTGCACAACCTCTAATGAGACTACTAAATGTACCAGCAACTGCCCGTATATCAATCGGATGTTATAATACAGCTGAAGATATTAGTAGATGTGTTAATGCCTTAAAAAAAGTAATAGAGTTTTTTAAATGAGTTTAGATAATTTATATCAACAAATGATCTTGGAACATAATAAAAATCCAAGAAATTTTAAAGAAGTAGATCCAAACACTCATTACTCACACGGGCATAACCCCTTATGTGGTGATGATTATGTCGTTACGATACGCCTAAAAGAGGGTATTATAGAAGATATAGGCTTTAAAGGAACAGGATGCGCTATTTCCAAAGCTAGTGGTTCCTTAATGACAGAAACATTAATTGGCAAAAAAATAGAAGATGTGCTAAATATAAAAGACAATTTTTTAAACTTAGTAACAGAAGAAGACGCAGAGAAAGACAATTTAGGAAAATTAATTGTATTTGAAGGTGTCAAAAAGTTTCCTGTTCGTGTAAAATGTGCAGCCCTAGTATGGAGAGCACTGGAAGATGCTTTATTAAATGAAAGTGATGACCATACCATTACAACCGAATAAAGGAGATAAAAATGACTGAAGAAATTAAATTAACAGCAATGCCAACACCTAACCCTAATACCATAAAATTTTTATTAGAAAAAACGTTTCTTGAAAAAGGAAGTATTGACTTTAATTCAAAAGAAAAAGCAGCAGGATCATTATTACCAACAAAATTATTTGAGATCAATGGGATTGCAGGAGTNATGATTGGAATCAATTTTGTGTCGATAACAAAACATGATGAAAATGGCTGGGAAGAGGTATTGGAAACAGCGAGCAATATTATTAAAGAGTTATGTAGTAAAGATCAAGTATTATTCGATGATTCATTAATACCACAAGCCAATGAAAATGCTGAAAATGATTCAGAATCTGTTCAGAAAATTAAAACGATATTAGATAACGAAATTCGCCCAGCAATTGCCATGGATGGAGGCGATTGTGAATTTCATTCATATGAAGACGGTGTTTTAACCTTACGTATGCAAGGTGCCTGTAGTAATTGCCCTTCATCTGTAATGACATTAAAGATGGGTATTGAAAATAGATTAAGAGAAGACGTTCCAGATTTAAAAGAAGTTATTCAGGTATAAAAAAACCGGAAGGAATAACTAAGAAAGGGGGGAAACTTCGTTATCTTTCCGGTTACTTAATTATCGTAATAAGATGTGAAAAAATTTCACTAAATTATATCGAAATTTTATGTTTTATTTTTTTAACTATAATAATGAAGGTGAAAAATAGATTTTAAATAGTGTTTTTGTGTTAAAAAATCAANAAGAAAGGTTCATAGCAATTGGAAAGCGACGTCCATTACCAAATGCCTGTGAGGTAATTTTTAAAGTAATAGGTGCTTGAGAACGTTTATACTCATTAATACAAATGGTTTTAATTACAGACATAACCATCTCTTGATCATAACCTTGTTCAATAATGGACGATGCATCTAAACCATCTTCTATATAAAAATTAATAATAGGATCTAATTGATCATAAGCTGGCAAAGAATCACTATCTTTTTGATTAGGTCTTAGTTCAGCTGAAGGGGGTTTTGATAAAGAGTTTTCTGGAATAATAGTAGAGTCTTGATTAATAAAGCGAGCTAATTCATAGACACGTGTTTTCGATACATCGCCTAAAACTGATAAAGCACCACACATATCACCATATAATGTGCAATATCCCATAGCTAGTTCTGACTTATTACCGGTTGATAACACAAGTGCATTAAATTTATTAGCTATAGCCATTAACAAAATACCACGAGAACGAGCTTGGAGATTCTCTTCCGTAACATTAGGTTCTAAATCATGAAAGATAGGAGCTAAATCAAGTAAACACTGATTATAGATAGCCTCGATAGAGATAACTGAATACTCAATATTTAAATTATCAGCTAACGATTTTGCATCAATTAAACTACCCTCAGAAGAAAACTGACTAGGTAAAGAAACTCCTTTAACATTTTCAGAGCCCAGGGCCTTGACTGCCAAAGCGCAAGTAACCGCTGAATCAATGCCTCCTGATAACCCAATAACAACATTCTTAAAACCTGTTTTAGCAACATAATCACGAATACCTAAAACTATCGCATCATGAATACTAGCAGTTAAAGGTAACGCATGATACATACCATCTACAGAGGGGGGCTTATCAAGAGAAAGGGAAGAAACATCCTCTGAAAAAGAAGATAATTGACATAACACATCACCAAAGGGCGAGACTACAAAACTATTGCCATCAAAAATAAGATGATCATTTGCACCCACTTGATTAACCACTACTACAGGAACATCTAATGTTTTAGCATGATTCGCAAACAAATCAAATCGAATAACATCTTTGCTAACTTCAAATGGAGAAGCGGATAAATTTAGCATTAAATCGATATTTTTATCACAGAAAAAATCAATAGGGTTATGATTATATAAATGATAATCCTTTTTCCATGCATCTTCGCAAATAGTAATTCCGATACGGTAGCCCTTAAAACAAAAGATATCCTGCTTTGTACCCGATGAAAAATAACGTTTTTCATCAAAAATATCATAATTAGGTAAATTAATTTTATCTTGTTTAAAAATAAGATCGCCATTATGAATTACGCATGCTGAATTAAATAATGTACCAAACTCAAAAAAAGGAGTTCCAAAGCAGATAGCTAAATCTGGAAACGATTTTGTCATTAATTTTATTTTATTAATATAACGATGTACGGAATCAATAAAATCATGACGACATAATAGATCTTGAGGAGGATAACCAGTTAACACACATTCTGAAAAAATAACTAATGATACATCCTGTAAGGCACAGGCTTCAAAGTGGTGTTTCATGCGATCAAAGTTAGACTGTAAATCAGCAATAACCGGATTCATTTGAACTAAAGCAATTTTCATAACAAAGATTATAGCAAAACAAGTAAGCCAAAAAAATAATAATGTTCAAACAAAATAAATTTTGATATAAAACTATAAGTGAACTATATTTTTAAAATAATTTNCTTCTTACTATTAACTACAGCAACGCATGCTGAATTGACTCATAAATTAATTGGGAAGCAACTTATTATTGGAATTAGTAATTATCCCATCCATCAATCATGGATAACCTTTATTAAAGAAAATCATATTAGCGGTGTGATTTTTATATCAGATGCTTACAAAGATGCCAATCATGTAAAAGAAGCTATCTCTGCAATCAAAAAAAATATTAATCACAAAATGTTTTTTTGCATTGATCAAGAAGGAGGGAAAGTTAATAGAATCAAAAAAAACATGATTCAATTGCCCGCTGCTAATACTATTGCAAACCACTATTCTGAAAAAGAAGCCTTTAACTTATATCAAAAGCAAGCCAAAGAACTAGCAACAATAGGTATTAATGTAAATTTTAGCCCAGTTTTAGATATTCTTTATGATGATGCTAATACTGTTATTGGAAGTAGAAGTTACGGCAATAATCCAAAAACAGTATTTAATTATGCAAAACAGGCCATTAACGCAAGTTTATTAGAAAATATTTTACCTGTTATTAAACATTTCCCTGGTCATGGGTTCACATCAATAGATTCACATACTAATATGCCAATACATAAAGATATATATCGTCTGATAAAGACCGATATTGTTCCTTTTAAAAAAAGTATAAATATAGGAGCTCCTGCAATAATGGCAGCCCATATTTTATACCCAAGAATAGATAAAAAATATCCAGCAAGTTTATCAGAAGAAATAATTACGCGATATTTAATAAAAGATTTAAAATTTGAAGGAATTATTTTTTCAGATGATATTTCTATGGGAGCAATACAAAAAAATTTTAAAATTAACGATGCCGTTATAAAAACAATAGAAGCTGGGATTCATCAAACAATTATTATCACACCGCTAGAGAATCTAGCAAAAATTGTTAAAAAAATTGATAACAAAATAAAAGGTAATAAAAATTTAAGAAATAAAATCAAACAAAATATACAAATAGTAGAAAAATTTAAATAAAAACATAAATTCAGATTCCGAATATGATGTTAATAAAGATATAAAAAATCGGTTACAATTCGATACGAATGATTGGGTAGAAACAATTAAATTAATCAGAATCATATACGTAAACACTATGAAATCATGATAATTAAATGGGTAACATGAAACAAGAAAAAAAGGGTAAAAAATAAAAAATTAATTACTTATTTTAAAATTTGAAAAAATTACATATAATACAAACATATATGGAAAAACTTAAAGCGCATGTACGCTTTGTACATGACTCCCAAAAAAGGTTGATCCTAACTTACGAGGTTTTTTTTAAAAAGAAAAAAGTATCACTAAACCTAACTGAGTTAATGCAGTTTCTATATGAAAAGGAACAATCTTTAAAAGAGCAAGAGTCAACATTCTTATATTTTATATCGCGGGTAACTAAAAAATTTAGTTATCAATCTCGATTAGTGTATGGAATTATGAATAATGAAGAAATTCTTAATTTCTTTTTAAATACAAAAAAACATAAAGTGCATGTCAATATTTTTGAAAACAAGCAGCAATACACATTTTCAACAAAAGATGTATTACCAGTATCTCTAATTTTAGAACAAGTTGGCTACAAATTAGTAGCAAAAATGCTAAATAAGAAATATATAAAAAAACATATTACACATTTTTTAATCTTAAAAAATGACTCTCAAATATATCTATATTCAGCAGGGATTTTAAGAAAAATAGATAAGCGAATAGAAACATTTTTACGCAGATTATTAGAAAGACAAAGTTTTATTATTGAAAAATCTGATGATATATCAACGTTTATGAAGCGTTTATATGAACCTTATAAAAATTGTTTTCACTGGGAAATTATTGGAAACATTAAAGGTCTGTTACCAGAAGAAATTACTCCGAACCCTCTATTAACATTAAATTATGATGGTCAGTGTTTACATCCAGTCTTATCATTTGAATATGGAAATGAAATTGTAGATTCAAGCAATAAAGATAAAGAAGTTATCGACAGACAAACTGGAAAAAAAATGATTCGACAACCTGGAATGGAAGATATCTTTTTACAAGATTTAATGGGGTTGTTTGATGAAAACAATCTACCATTTTTATTGTCAAACCCAGGTGATATTGCTAAATTCTTTGACTCATTAGTACCTGAATTAAAAAATAGAGAGTGGAAAATAAATTCAAATGTAGATGATTTTAATGTATTAGAAGATCCTGTAACACTTTCATTTGAAATAAAATCATCTAAAACAGATTGGTTTGAATTTGATCCAAATTGCAACATAGAAGGTGAAAAACGATCTTTATTAGAAATCAGTCGATTATTAGTTGAAAACCAAGGTTATATCAAAACAAAAAATGGCTTTGTTAAATTAAGTAAATCAACACAAGAAGAAATTAAATTATTAAAACAGCAGGGCGCTTTTAATATTGGTAAAACATTTTCCAAAAAAGAAATTTTGCCAATCATGATGATGTCTAATACAACCAGTGATAAAGAAGATATTAAAACCTTAATAACCAAAGTAAATTCTTTTAATGTAAATGAGACAAAAATATCAGAAGACTTTAATGGCGTATTAAGACCATATCAACATTACGGTGTGCATTGGATGAATTTATTATCAAATGTTCAATTAGGAGGCGTATTAGCCGATGATATGGGGTTAGGTAAAACAGTACAAACATTAGCCTTTACATCTTTAAGTAATAAAAAAGGGCCCGTCTTAGTAGTATGCCCAACCAATGTATTATATAACTGGAAAAAAGAAATTAACCGGTTTTTACCTACCAAAAAATCAATAATTTATGTTGGGCCACAAAGACATGAGCTATTAAACAAAGTTAAAAACTATGATTATATTATTATTTCGTTTGGAATACTAAAAAATGATATAGAGTATTTAAAAAACATATTGTTTGAAACAATTCTGGTGGACGAAGCACAGGCAATTAAAAATCCACAAGCGCAAGTATCAAAAGCAATAAAACAGTTATCTGCAAACTTTAAACTTGTAATGACAGGGACCCCAATAGAAAACCATCTGCAGGATATTTGGAATTTATTTGATTTTGTAATGCCAAGTTATTTAGGCTCTAAAAAGCAATTTGAAGAAGTTATTAAACAAGAAAATAAGGATTTTTTACGATCCAAAATAAAACCATTTGTACTTAGAAGAGAAAAGCGAGAAGTATTAGATAGTTTGCCAGAAAAAACAGAAATTACATTAGAATGCCCATTATCTGATGAACAAATGGAATTATATAAAACAGTATTAGATGTAGCTAAAAAAGGTGTTTCAACAACAGGTAATAAACGAGATAGATTAAATATGCTTACTGCTTTATTGAAATTAAGACAAGTATGTACTCATCCAGGGATTGTAGAAGAGTTTAAAGGTTTAGGAATTGAATCAGCCAAATTTAATATGTTAAAAGAAAAATCTTTAGAATTAATTGATGAAGGGCATAAAGTGGTTGTATTTAGCCAGTTTACATCCATGTTAGATATAATTGAAGAATGGTTAGATGAAGTCAAAATAAGACATTTACGAATTGATGGGAGTATTTCTGCAAAAAAACGAATGGAATTAGTAGATACGTTTCAAGATAGTGATGATCCTATTATATTTTTAGTATCTTTAAAAGCGGGTGGTATTGGATTGAATTTAACAGCTGCGGATTATGTTATTCATATTGACCCATGGTGGAATCCTGCTATAGAAGCACAGGCAACTGACAGAGTCCATCGTATGGGCCAAACAAACAAAGTCATTGTGTACCGATTAATATGTGCAGGNACAGTAGAAGAAAAGATAAATAAATTACAACAAGATAAAAAGAAATTACTATCAGAAATTGTAGATATTGATGGAGCCTCAGAAAAACAAATTGATTTTAATGAAATTAAATCATTAATTTTAAATTAACCAAAGAAATATTGAATATTTCTAAAAATATAGCTATTATTAATACTTAATAAATAAAATGTGAATCATTTTTGGAGAATAAAATGCCTAAAGAAGATCAATTAACAAAACGAAGAGCTGTAGTAGCAAACAACGTAAGTCATTCAAAAAGACGAACAAAAACAAAAAAAGAAATTAATTTACAATCAAAGCGATTTACTATTAATGGCCAATTAGTAAAACTTANAGTAACAACAAAAACGATTAAAACAATTCGAAAGAAAGGTATTAAAGCGTTAATGAAACAACTTAAAGGTAGTAAATAGGAGTAAAGCATGGCAAAAAAAGGTCATCGGCAACATATTATATTAGAAAGTACAGAAAGTGGTCACTCATATCACACGACAAAAAACAAAAATAATACTTCAGAAAGAATAGAAGTAAAAAAATATGATCCACTCATTAGAAAACACGCTGTTTATAAAGAAAAGAAATAGTTAAAATAAAATTAAATACAAAATAATAATGTTTTAAATTTATTAAAACTTGTGTAAACTTTTTTAATGAGTTCAAAAGATTATCTTAATTACTTAAAGAAAATGCCTAAAACAGGAGTAATCTATGTTTTAGAAAAAGCATATGACGCGGGTTATAGTCCACTAGATTCAAGTTGGGCAAATTTAGGTCAAGGTGCCCCTGACACAGAAACATTTAATGGTAAAAAAAGAAAAAAAACAATAGAAATTAATAGTCATAATAGTGAATATGCTCCAGTCGCAGGGAGATTAGATCTAAGAAAAAAAATAGCTGATTATTATAATACAATGTTTAGGAAGGGAAAAAAGTCACAATACAGTTATAAAAATGTTTGTGTAGCGGGGGGAGGACGAGTAGCATTATCACGATTAGTGGCAACTTTAGGGCATATAAATATGGGACATTTTATCCCTGATTATACGGCTTATGAGGAATTATTAAGTATATTTCAGAATTTTGCACCGATACCCATTACATTAAAAAAAGAAAATAACTATAAAATGCCTATCAGTGATTTAAAAGATGAAATTATTAACAAGGGATTATCAGCAATGTTAATCAGTAATCCATGTAATCCTACAGGTCAGGTAATACAGGGTGAGGAATTAAAAGACTGGATAGTCTTAGCAAGAGAATTAAGATGTTTATCCATATATGACGAATTTTATTCACATTATATCTATTCTGATAAAGACAAAAAATCGCTAATTTTATCTGCCGCTGAATATATTGATGATATTAATGAAGATCCTATTGTNATTATCAATGGCTTATCAAAAAATTGGCGATCACCTGGATGGAGAGTAGGGTGGTTGTTAGCATCTGAAGAAATTATTGAAAGAGTATCAAGTACTGGATCGTTCCTGGATGGAGGAGCTGTACATTCGTTACAAGAGGAAGCTGTAAAATTAATAAATCCAAAAACGTTATTAAAAGATACTAAAGAAATTCAGGATGTATTTAAAGAAAAGCGTGACTATTGTCTAAAGTGTTTAAAAGAAATGGGCTTTATTATTGATTCAGAACCAGAAGCAACCTTTTATATATGGTGTGATTTATCAAAGTTGCCTAAAAAGTTACAAGATAGTCAGACATTTTTTCTGGAATGTTTAAAAGAAAAGGTTATTACTGTACCGGGTATATTTTTTGATGTAAATCCTGGTAAACGACGATTAAAAAAACATTCACGCTATAATAACTATACACGAATAAGTTTTGGTCCTAAATTAACAACATTAAAAAAAGGATTAAAGAATATCGAAAAAGTAATTAAAAAATTTCAATAAAAATTAGATATCCTCTGCATCAAATTCTTCATCAAGATATTCATTCATCATATCACTAAAAGATTGTTTAGGTTGATCGGAAGTATCGTCTTCTGAGTCAGAAGAAAATTTATCAACCCGCTTTACAGGGTTAATTAACCGCTTATGTTGATTGGAACGTAATAATCTGAAATAATTATCTAAACTCATAACCCCCTCCCTTTATTAAGGTGTTATATATCTATATACGATTAATTATTCCCAATTCTTGTATAAATTACACATATTAAATTACTTAAAGCATATGTGAAAAATAATAAATATGACATAATAAATAGAATGAATTGGTTTACCATTGCACTAATAGGTGCTGTTTCAATAGCAATACATCAGTTTTCAATCACAAAATTAATTAAGCTAGGATTACCAGTACATTATGTGAATGCAATCATTTATACGATAGCCGCTCTGATTTTAATCCTTATTTATAAACTAACAGTACAAAGCCAGGTAGAACTAAAGAGTTATCATATAATATGGCTAGTTATTGGCGTGATAAGTATTATAGGTGTCATTATAGCAACCTTAGAAGCATTAAATCGTGCAGTTAATCCAGGGTATGTAGGAGCTATTTTAAGTATATCAGCTGTGATTTTAACCATATTATCAATAATTTTTTTAAAAAGCCCTATAACGCTATTAAAAGGAATTGGAATTACACTAGCCTTATCAGGTGCAATTTTATTAGGTCTATAAGTAAAACCGATATTTTTTTACAAGTAAATACTAACTAAAGTAACAAGATAATATGTTTAAAAAAACATGATTAGTGGTAAGTAAACATTTGGAGTAAAAAAGATAGGGGGAATCAAATGAAAAGGCTATTATTACTTGGACTAATATTTGTTTTAACAGGATGTGGAGCGGTCGCAAATTTATTTGATGATGATGATGTATCGGATGCATTAACAGCAATAGCCTCAGGTGATATTTCATTTTTAAAAGAAAATATAAATGATGTACTGGATGTAGGAACAGAAACTCCAGTTGATTGTACGAATCATTTAGATGATGTACAAATAAATGTATATCAAACCGATGAAAATGAAGGAAACATGTTTTTAAAATCAGATTTTGCTGAGATAACAGAAAAAGCTGATACAGATAATTCTTGTACGTTTAGTTATAAAACAACAGATTTAGATTCAGGCTTAACGACAGTAGAAAGTACCTTAAGTAAAGTAGGAAAAGACAAACAAATTGTTCAACGGGTTTCAGATTCGTTAGAAGAAAATAAAACAAATATCCTAGAAACCATTACGAAAGAAACATCAGAAATATGTGATAGAGTCATTCCTATCATATTAGAAAAATATTCTGATACAATTCAAAAGGATAAATTAAACAAGCTATCCGAAAGTGAAATGAAAATATACATTGATATTATAGTAGATACAGTGAAAGAAACGATAGGATCATTAAAAGCTGTCCATGGGTTTCAAGAATATGACGTAACAACGTTAAAGCCAATAGAACATGAATTTATCGATACAAACACAAATAGAGTTATAGTAAAAAAGTTTGAAAATAGTAGCTTTACCAAAAATGATTATTCAGAGATAAAAAATGCCTGTGAAATTGATAATGCAGGTAAAAATTATATTGATATGATTGAACTTGAATATAATATGAAACATAATCGTAAAGATGAAAAATATGCTAAAAATATTATTGAAGAAGTATTTGGCGAAGAAATGATAGAAAATCATCCTGCTGCAATTGAGTTAATGGCAGATGCCTATAAGCAAGATAACAAAGTAACATTAGAAGACATGGCTGACGCTATTTTCGTAGCTATGGATTTTGACACAGCAAAGACAGATGGTGATTTAGCTATAGAAATACTACCAACAAACTCAATTCAAATATTAGAATTTATGAAAGCAGAAATTACACAAGAAGATGGTCTTGTGCATGATATTTTTGATGATTATGAGGATACAAACAGAACGTACCGAGATAGATATAGACATAAAGAATATAAAACATCCAATGATAGAGAAGGATTAATGACAACAAAAGGTATCAGAAGTGTATTTTCAGAAGATCATCGTTGGAATGATATCACCGAAGTGAATAATAATGAAAATGTAGATATTTTAGAAGTATGGACCTTAATTATGATGGCAATGGATGAAGGTCAACTACATGAGGATCACTTAGATATGTCAAAATTATTTTATACACTTGGGATATTAGATATGGATAAAGCTTTTGTTGTTGACGTATTTATTGAAAAAGATGAATCCAAGGAGCTTATAATAACTGTTGTCGATACACAGAATAAAATTGTTAAAGTTAAAGCTACTGTTCAATTAACAAATGATACTGAAACAAAGATAGAAATAATTGAAATAAGCGACCATGAAAAGTTTAATTATGACAAGGAATTTAAGTCTAATCTAGCAGCGATAGAATTAGATGGATATACGTTAAAATCAGGAGAAATAAAAGTAGAGTTATTAGATGCCAATAATAATCTTGNTAATACACACAAGCAAGATTTATTAGATTTTTCTGATATATTTCAAACATCCAATGATTATTCAGATTATTATGCAGGATTTGATTATTCAGATGACGATGGATTATATATAGAAAATGTTACAGTCACAGATGATGCTTATATTAATTATGTGGTAAAAGAAAACCATTATGAAGATTACGGAACAACTTACAGTACTGAAGTAGAAACTGATAATTCAATAAAAGACAAAGGCTTAAATACAGATATCGATAATGACTGGATATATAAAGAAGGAACAAGTTTAACATATGTTTTTGATGAAAGTTTAATGATCCCAAACATAGATAATGATTATTTAGAGGATTATGAATTAACATTTGAATATAAAATTGAAGAAACTGTTAAACCAGTAAATACTAATGAAGAAATAGACAATATGTATAGTATGACATCCCATTACAATGTAAATGAAATAAAATATTGGAATAACATAAAAATCAATGAAGAAGATAGTGCTCTTGTAGAAAAAGCTAGTAGAGTAGTAGCTGAAGGTGAGTTAGGAATTGGGTATAATGGGTTGGTCGTTGACCTCCCATTACTAGAACCAAATACATATAATGATGCAGATAATTATTACACACACTATGAACTATGTGTAAGAAACATATTATTAGATTCAGAAACAGATTCAGTGTTAAATAGAAGTGTATATAAGTGTTTCCCATATTTCATTGAAGAAGTAACCTATACTCAAGACTAAACAATAGCTGAAATGATAGCAGTAAATAACAGCTGCTATCATTTTAAACAAAAAGCAATTGTACAAAACCCTTATTAGCGCTTAAATTAACGAGAGTTAAATAAATACTGCAGAAATCATCAGTTAGCAATTAAAAAATAAAAATTTAAATAAGTTGAAATAGAACAGGTCTAGAAGTCATTCACGAGATACTCGATAAGCAAGAATTTTAATTTTATTTAAAAGACCTGTAAAAATAAAAAAATGTATAGGATATAAACTGTACCAATATATTCGGCCAAACAACCCTTTAGGTTCAAAAATAGCAGAAATATAAACTTCTGTCTGTGTTTCAGTTAATTTCTTAAGAGAAAAATCAAGCCATGCACGACCTGGTAGTTTCATTTCTGCGTATAAGCGTAATTGAAAAGGAGGATTAAAAACAACAACACGCCACCAATCTAAAAAATCTCCTTCAGTAAGATTTTTAGAATGTTTTCGACCACGAATAGCACCAGGTCCTCCAAGAAAAACATCAACAATCCCGCGTAAATACCAAATCCAGTTAGCAAAATACCAACCATTTTTTCCACCAATCACCTGAATGGGAAAAAAACTATCAATAATAGGGACATTAAAGATTATTTTTTTAATATATATCAATTTATTTCCTTCTGTATTTTCAATCCAATTATCTTGATAATTAGATGAGGAATAGGATGAAGCCCAGTGTGATTTGAAAAAATCAGATTCTTCTTGATCGAGAGCAAATTTAATTGAATCGCTAATATTTAATGTTTTAAAAGAAAAATAATCATGTGTTTTGTCTGAATTTTTCACGATAGTATTCGATTTAATACTTTGAATTAATTTTTTGCCAATTTTTGCATAAAGTGGAGTAAATAATGAAAGCCATAAACTAGAAATTTTTGGGGATAATACAGGAACAGGCAAAATAATTCGATATAATCCCCTTTGTTTAGCATATTCTTGCATAATATCAGAATAAGAAACAACATCACTGCCACCAATTTCAAAAATCATTTTTTGCTTAATAGGTAATAAAATACTATCCGATAAATATCTAAGAACATCTTTAATAGAAATAGGCTGTGCCTTAACCCGAACCCATTTTGGCGTGATCATAATGGGAAGTCTTTCTGTAAGGTTACGAATAAGTTCATATGACAAGCTACCAGCTCCAATAATAATAGACGCACGGAACGTAATACTTAAAATACTAGAATTACGAATAATATCCCCAACTGCATTTCGACTTTGTAAGTGTAAAGATAATTTTTGAGAGTCATCAAATAATCCACCTAAATAAACGATTCTTTTAACATTATTTTCTTCTGCAGCTTTAACGAAATTAATAGCTGATAATTTTTCAGATTCAATAAAGTCATCACCTTCAGCTAAAGAATGGATGAAATAAAACGCTATATCAATACCTTTGAGAGCAGTAACAAGACTTTTATAATTATTCGTATCTCCATAACGAATAGAGTGTTTTCTGGCAAAAGATTTTTTGAATTGTTTAGGACGTCTTACCATCGAATAAACGGTATGAGGCGAGTCTAACAATATATCTAATAAACAACTACCAATATAGCCACTAGCGCCTGTAACTAAAACAGATAGTGGAGAACTCATTTTAGGCAATTATTTCCGAACCATTCCAAGCAAAAATTTTACCAGAATCATTCTCAGTAATACTATTTAACACTTTAACTAAATAAGAAACACTTTCCTCAGGTGAAAAAACAGAATTCTTTTTGTAATTTGATAAAAAAGGCTTAGAAAGATTACTAGCTACTGTACCAGGGTGTAAGCCAATAACAATTGATTGTTTTAAAGCCAAAGAAAATTCAATACTTAATGTCTTAATAAACATATTTAAAGCGGCTTTTGAAGCACGATAGCCATACCAACCACCCAATTTATTATCACCAATACTACCAACACGAGCACTTAGAGCAGCAAAAATAGAAGGGGAATTTTTAGGCAAAAATTTAGAAAAATATTTAGCAATGAGTAAAGGTGCAATTGCATTTATATTAAAATAATCTAATAAATTTTGTTGAGAAATAAAACGAACTGATTTTTCTGGAGAAATTACCTCAGTATGTAAAAAACCTGACGTTATTAAAATTAAATCAAAATTAAGATCATCAGGTAATTCATCAGCTATATCTGAAATGGATTTCTCATCTGAAATATCAAGAAAATAATGATGAACTTTTGGATGGTTAAAATTATTAACAGCTCTTGAAAAAGAATATATGTATTTAATGCTAGATTGATTTAGAAAATGTTTTATAAAAGCACTTCCAATAGAACCATTAGAACCAAAAATAGCAACAGATTTTATTGAATTTGAGTTAGATGTCACGTATTAATTAACTCGAATAACACCTTGCATCGATGATGCATGCCCTGGAAATGTACATACATACGGATAGTAACCTTTTTCTTTTGGCATAACAAAGGTAATGGAGACTGTTTCACCAGGATTCGTCATCTTCGTTTGAGCAATAATACGATCTGAAGGTGGGACATAGTTTGGCCCATGAGCTAAGGCTTCAGAGGCAAACTTTTTAAGATTCGTTTTTGGTTTTAAGATAATAACATTATGATTCATACCAGCCATCTTAGCTTTATTAATAAATGTTAGCGTGACGTTACTACCCCCTTTAACCTGTAGAATTTCTTGGTTATATTTCATCGTGTCACCTACAGAGGTTAATGTTAATTTAACATCTTGTGGAGCAGAACAAGCCACTATAAAAAATAAAATATTTAAGAAAATAAAAAATTTAAACTTCATTTGAAAACCCCTTAATATAACGTAGTAATTATCTTACTTTTATTGATTGTAAAAAGCAAGGGTAGATATTAATTAAGCATCACTAAAGATGTGAATGAATATTAGCAGCTAAGTTTTTAGCTACTAAGAATGCTGACTCGACTCTTCCGTGAAAGCACCAATCACCACATGAAGCAAGTTGAAAATCGTAATCAACAAGTAATAAAGGAGAATTTTTTCTAGAAGTATTTGCATATCTCCAAAAATGAATATCACGATGAATAGCATGATCGGTATTACAATTAAAAATAATTTCAAAGCGTTTACACAGTGTTGTTAAAAGATAATTTTTATCATATCCAGAATGAGAGTCAGCCCAGTTATTAGTAGAGTTTATTAAAATAGAATATGCTGTACTTCTGTTAGGCTTAGTGTGATTAAGTGATACCCAGCTTATGATAGGATCATCAACATAAGCGGCATCAAAATTAAGAAGCAAGGGATTATCAAAACCCAGCATTAAAGAAAAACAACTTTGCATACGACAGCTAGCAAGCGATTGATAAAAAACGATATTAGAAGGTAAAAGCTGGCTTGCTTGGTTAGCAGGAATTGCAACAATGACCCAATCAAAGTTTTGAAAATTTTTACCTTTATTATCAGTTAATTGCCATATTTTAGAATCAGTCATTCGATCAATAGCTTTAATAGTAGTATTTAGGTGTATATCCAAATTTTTTGCTAAATATGAGCCAACAGAATTCATGTTAGGGACACCTACATAATGAGGGTTTTCATTATTCCATTGATATTTTTTATAAACTTTTGATTCTTTAATTTCATGAAAACAAGCCTTCCAAACTTTAACAATTCCTTTAGCAATCAAAGGTTTTAGAAAAGATTTAAATTCTGATGTAGTAGCCTTAAAATATTGAGCACCATGATCAAATGTGAAAGGGCTAGCATAACGAGTTGCTAATCGACCACCATAACCTGCAGATTTTTCAAATACGGTAACCTTAGCTATTTTATTTAAATGATTAGCTATAGTTAAACCACTGATACCAGCACCAATAACAGCAACTTTTTTCATGCAATAAGAATATTAGATGACAATATTTAAATTAAAAACAAACAAAAAAGATGCCATAGCTAACATAATAAGAGCAGGAATAGATTTCTTAAAAGAATCAAGAACTTTAACATGAGAAAATAATGCACCAATCATTAACACAACCATACCTAAAGCGCCCCATACAACGATACCTGGTATCCAAATGCCAATAAATATTAAAAGAGAAAAAAGAAACTTTAAAAGACCAATAAAATAAAAAAACAAAGTTGAATAACCATATGAATGAAATTCATCTTTAAGATTCAAAGAGTCTTTACCTCTATAAGAAGTAGATTTTGTACACCTTATTAACCAAACATTAATAATGCCTAAAAATATAACTATTTGAAATAAAATATGCAGGAATTCCACTACAAAAATAGTATCATATTTGAAAATAAATACAAATAAAATCTAAAACCCAAAAAACAACCCAGCTTTACAAAAGCAAAGCAAGCCCCTACAAAAAGCACTAACACCTCCAAGAGAAACTAAGATTCGCAATTTATAAAATCAAGAAAGTAATAAAAAAAGAGAAGTTAAAACAAAAAAAACAACCCAGCTTTGCAAAAGCAAAGCAAGCCCCTACAAAAAGCACTAACACCTCCAAGAGAAACTAAGATTCGCAATTTATAAAATCACGCAGACTACCGAAGAACGAAGCCCTCAGGCGAAGTGTGTAGTTAAGTGATTTTAAAATTGCGAAGATTAGTTTCTCTGGCGGAGAGAGAGGGATTCGAACCCTCGCTGGGCTTACGCCCACTAACGGTTTAGCAAACCGTCCCCTTAAGCCACTTGGGTACCTCTCCATAGCTTAAAAAAAAGGAACAATAAACAATAGTGTACCAAATACACTAAAATACATCAATTTAACACCAAGAATAATAAATCAGTAAAAGTTAACCAGGTAAATATAGGCAACAATTAAAGGATGGCTAGTTTAGACTTAGAAAAAAAGCTAAATTAAACAGCTAATTTGAAAAATCCACAAATTTATCTTTCAAAAATCCTAATTTAAAAAATCATCTAATTCATTTTTTAATTGTTCATCATATTGAGAATAATTAATATGTTCTAAAGCTTGTTCTTCAAGAATATCAGCATATACTTCACCAAGCAGCGATTTAAATTTACGTTGATTATTTAAATCATTTTTATCAAAAAAGTTAATATCAATTTTTTTAGTTTTTCTATTTAGATTAAATTCTAAAACGCCACTAGTATCAGGTAATTGAAAGACGTAATGTTCGAGAGCGGGATCCTTTTGCATCATAATAATGATGTCATAGATTTGGTCAGGCCATTTATGAATAATTGATTTTAGTTTACTTTCACGAATAGTAAGGTTCGTATCAAAATCAATTTCAATTTCTTTAGATAATAGTTCATCTAAATGCATGTCAATCCCCCCTTTTATAATATACTATTTCCCTAATGTAGTGGGGTGTTAAACATCTAATTTGTTTGAACTAAAAAAGAGAGAGTGATAAAATATTTTTTCCTGCGGAGAGTTGGCAGAGTGGTCGAATGCGGCGGTCTTGAAAACCGTTGTGGGAGCAATCTCACCAGGGGTTCGAATCCCTTACTCTCCGCCAGAGAAACTAATCTTCCCAATTTTAAAACCACATAACTACACACTCCGCCTGAGGGCTTCGTTCTATGGTAGTCTGCGTGTTTTTATAAATTGGGAATCTTAGTTTCTCTTGAAATTGTACTTTCTTTTTGTAGAGGCTTGCTTTGATTTTGGCAAAGCTGGGTTGTTTTTTTGATTAAATATAAACAAATAATTTCATTTATTTGGTTTTCAAGAAGAGGTGTCTCATAAACAATCGTTTATGAGACAACAAATATCCTCATTTGGATTTTTGATTTAAGTTCTTTTGTATAGCTGTATTTATTTGTTCTTTAATATATCAAGTCGTTCTTTAATGTCTAGCTCCAACAATCTATTATCTAGCCTAGCCATTTCGTCCTTAATAACACTATTCTTTGCTTCCTCTATTAAATTATCTTCTTCCTTTTTCATATGATCATCTTTGCCTTGTAAAAAATCAATCATCTGTCGTTTTACATCATATGAAGTTGATACTCTTATTGTGCGATCTGGATCGATAATATTTACAAGAGTTTTGCGTCGTATCATATCTAACGGTTCTCTCCAGGGGCTGTAGGTAGAATCTCCGCATGCTTTACGAACTGCAATGATCAAACTTCTTGTTTTTTGATCATGAATCGTACACCTCGGTCTTTTTTTTCCATTTTTACAAAATGTTGTAATCGCCTCTTTAAGTTTATTATAATCTCTAATGAGTAGAATATCTTCATCTTTAAGATCTTTCCACTTTTTCCCATCCACTTGAGTACCATATACGCTAGGCAATAATCCTTTAACATTTTGACTACCATTTACGCTAGGAAATGATCCTTTAAATTTAAACATTTTAATTCCCTCCCCTAAAAAAATTGTTACATTTTTTCAGTCTTTTATATAGTTATCGTGTTTTAGAGACAAAAAATTTCATTTATTTGTTTATATTTAATTAAAACCGTCCCGCCATGTCTATTCGGTTATCCTCATTTGGATTTTTGTTGCTGCTGCTTCTTATTCTCTTTCTTCAATGTACTTTCTTTTTTTAGGAGCATGCTTTACGTTTAACATAGCTTGGTAATTTTTTTTGTGTATTATTTTTGTTTCAAAGAAATAATATGTTGTTTAAGCAAGAAAACACAATTTTGTTCTACTTCTTCAGGAGAAGCATTAATACTGTTACATAATTCCTTTAAACAATAGTCTTGTTCTGATAATAAATGAATAATAACCGTGACAAGTTTATATGTGATTAATTGCTTTTCAAAAAAGAAACAATCTAACTCTTGTTGTAAAAGATTACGAGTTGTTTCTGTTAAACAAAAAGAATCAGTAGTAGATAAAAAGCGAGTAGGGTGATGAGAAAATAGTTCATGAGTATTTAAAAAAAGATTGTTATTAAAAGAAGAAGGTTTATCATGAGAATCCTGAACAACAGTAGTAATCAGATCCATTAAGCGTTGAAACATATGATTTAAAGTATGATTAGATTCAATCTTTTTACGAGCTGCTTTACCCATAGATAGAGTTTTCTTTGGAGAAGCAAGAAGAGCAGATAAGAATTGAATTAAAACAGTATTATCAAGTGCTAAAGACTGAGAATATAACGAAGTAAATTCAGTATTAGAACAATAATAAAAAGAATGATTCAAGTTAACATTAGCTAATAAGGTAGGAATATAATAACCTTCTTTAGCATGAGTAATATGAACCTTATAAGCAGCATGATCAGAAAGTAATACAGGTAAACCAGCCGACATGGCTTCCATTACCGTTAAACCATACGTTTCCCCAGGATGATCTGAAAGGCCTAGAAAAATATCTGAACTTTGATAATACTGTTCAATTGCATCATGATCAGGGTTATGTTCCCAGATAATATGATCCTCAAGACCAAGTTCTTTAACAAAACCTTTTAACTGCTTAACATAATCTGAATCAATAACAGAACCAACAATATAAAAAATAAAATTAGGGTTTGTTTTTAACAAATCAGGCATAAGTCGGATAAATGGTGTAAGATCTGTTTTTAGGGCAGGGCTAATACGCGATAGAAAAAGAATAACAGTCTTGTCAAGAGGTAATGATAGCTGATTACGTAAATCTTGTTTACGCTTGTTAGAAATAGGCTTAAAACAAGTATGATCCAAACCATAATGCATAACATGCGTATTTATTTCATTAAACCCAACTTTAAGAACAGTGGCCTGAGTATTTTCGGATGGACAAATTAAACGATCATGAGCAGTTATAAGCGGTTTAATAGATAATAAATCATTAATATGAGATTCAAAGCCTAAAGAATGAATTAAACCAATTACAGGAAAAGGAAATTGATGTAAATAACGAAACGATAACAGTCTTTTTAATTTAATATCAAATGATAAAGCAACATCAGGTACAATATTTTCATCAAATAAATAATTCCCTAAAGATTCATAATTAATAAAAAAATAATTAGCATTAGATGACAGGTCGTTATTACGAACATTACATTCATGATTAGATAAATCAGTTAAAACAATAATAAAGTGATTCGTTTGACTTAAAAAAAGGTTATATAGGATAAAAGAAAGTTTGTTAGCACCATGAGGATTAGTAATAGAATCAAGTAAAGATGCGGGAGTTTCAATAATGATAATCATATGAAAAATTATACCACGGCTTTATCCAAAAAATAGCAGATATATTAATATAGATTTTTTTTAAAAAAATATATAACATAAGCTCAAATAAGAAAACATTAAATATAATTAATTTACAAATAAAAGGAGTACAAATGAATAAAGAACAAATAGAGAATTTAACACAACATTGGATCAATACATTAGGAACCCAAAGTCCAGAGCAAGTAGTAAATTTATATACTGATGATGCCATATTAATACCTACCGTTTCCAATGAAATCAGAGAAAGCAAAGAAGCAAAGTTAAATTATTTTGAAACATTCTTACAAAAAAAGCCTAAAGCAAATATTATAGAATCAACGGTAACACTTAACGCTGATGGTGCAACACATACAGGAAAATACGTTTTTAATTTAGAAACAGATCAAGGTGAAAAATCAGTAACATGTAGATTTACGTTTCAATTTAAACAAATAGAAAATGGTGAATGGAAAATAACACACCATCATTCATCACTAAATCCTGAAAATTAGCAAAAAAAAAGCCGCTATAAAAGCGGCTTTTAAAGTTAAATTAAATTAATAACTATAATTTATTCCAATCAGCTTCAGAACAAAACTTTGTTAAGTTAGTTCCATCATCATCTACAGCACGAAAAGCATAACGTACTTGTTTTTTTCCTGCTTTTGTTTCACGTTCATATGTTTTCTTTTCAATTTTAGCTTCATCAATACTTACTTTTTTCTTCTTTTTTACATTATAAAATTCTATTGTCATTTATAATCTCCTTACAAATTAATTTAACTAATTATAAAGAATATTAAATACAAAATCAATTAATAAGATATAACATTTACAAGATGATAAACACATCATACACTAAATACGATATGAATTACGTTAGTACGAGAGATGAAAACACTCAAATAAATACATTTTCAGAAGTACTATTATCTGGATTAGCACAAGATGGCGGATTATTTATACCAGAAATATATCCGTTTATTGATCATGAAACATTAAAAAAATATAAAACGTTAAGTTATGCTGAGATAGCCTATACTATCATCGAAAAATTTGTAGGTGAAAGTATCCCAAAAAAAGATTTAGAAGAGATACTTAATAAAACATATACAAAAACAAAATTTAAAGATTCTAAAATAACTCCCATAAAAAAATTATATAACAATATATATTTACAAGATTTATCATTAGGACCAAGTTTAGCCTTTAAAGACCTAGCCATGCAATTTTTAGGTAATATCATTGAATATGAATTAACAAAACAAAATAAAGTTCTGACCATTTTAGGAGCCAGCTCTGGAGATACAGTATCGGCGGCAGAAGAAGCCATGAGATCCAAAGAAAGAATTAATGTAGTCATGTTAACTCCAAAAGAAGGTATGAGTGAATTTCAAAAAGCACAAGCCGGTACAATTCTTGATAAAAACATATTTAATATATCAGTAGATGGAACATTTGATACTTGCCAAGACATAGTAAAAGAGGTTAATAAAGATATAGAATTTAAACAAAAATATAGTATTGGAGCCGTTAACTCTATCAATTGGGGGCGAATTTGTGCCCAAATAGTTTATTATTTTTATGGTTACTTAAATACGGTAGATACAGTAGGGGAACCGTTAGATGTTATCGTACCATCTGGCAACTTTGGAAATATGTTAGCTGGCTATATCGCAAAACAAATGGGATTACCAATACGAAAATTAATCATAGCAACAAATGAAAATAAAGTGTTAGACATATTATTTAAAACAGGAGTTTATAAACAAGAGACAGTGATAACAACCAGTAGTCCATCTATGGATATATCAAAGGCATCTAACTTTGAAAGATTATTATATGACTGTTTAAAAAGGGATGCCAAACAATGTAGCAAACTAATGAAAGAATTTGAATCTAAAAAAGAAATTAATTTATCAGATCTAATAACAACTTTAAAAGAAGAACATGAATTTAGTAGTGATTCAAGTACACATGAAGATAGAATAAAAACAATTAAAACAATATACAAAGATACTAAAATAATTATAGATCCTCATACAGCAGCAGCTATCCATGTAGCGATAAAAAACAAAGAATCTGATATACCCATGCTATGTATGGAAACAGCAAAAGCAACAAAATTTGAAACGACAATACAAGAATCAATAGGAACTATTCCTAAACGAGAAAAAGGGTTTGAAAACATAGAATCTAAAAAACAAAAATTTTATAATGTAGATTCAAATGCAAGTGCAATAAAAGACTTTATTAAAGATAATATCAAACTTTAAATAAGTTAAACCAATTTTTGATAAAAGTATTCGTAAAATCTTGATAAGAATTTAAAAACAAATTCTCTGAACTTCCAAACTTAGAATTATTTGAATTAAAATCATCCACTGATTTTTTTATAGATGTTATTTTCGGTAGAGTATTTTTAATTTTTTCTGTTGTATTAAGCTCATCTACATCAAGTAGATGGTCGTGTTTAAACTCAACTAATTTAAATTCTGGTTTTTCAAATACAATATCTTCAATAATCTTTGAAGATTTTTTAGTAGACTTAATCTTCGATTTTTTTGGTGTCAGTTTTTTAATAACACGCTTAGATGTTACAGCCTTTTTAGGGGATGATTTTACAATGTTTTTGGAATTAGATTTTATAGATTTTTTTATAGCTTTTTTAGGAGATGTTTTTTTTGTTGATAATGATATTGATAATAAATCATCAATCGAAAGAACATCATCCGATAAAATTTTGCTGGTAAACTTTTTTTCTTTTACTTTTTTGTTTGGCATAATCTTAACTCCATTAAATCAATGACAATGTCATCAATTTCTTTTGCTGATTTTTTTTGAGAAGGAGAATCAAAAATAGACATCCCTCTAGAAAGCTTATTTGAAAAATCCTGACTATTATGAACCACCGTAGGTAAAACTAAGTGTTTAAAATAATCGGTTTCAAATAAAAACTGACTGATTTCATGAGATAAAATTGTGCGATTATCATATTTATTAATAATAATCTTTATATCGATTTCTTTATTATAAGAGTCAGCCAAATTTTTTATTTCTTCAATACATATTTTTAATCCTTCTATACTAAACAAATCAGGATTAATCGGAAGAACAATCGTGTCAGAAGCAATAATAGAAGATTTTACAGAGGGCCCTAATGTAGGAGGACAATCAAAAATAATATAATCATATTCCAATTTAAGATCTTGAATCATATCTGAAAAAAATGTTTCAACATTATGATTATCAAGAAATATTTTATGATCTAACTTCGCATTACTTAATGAACTTTTAATAAGATCAATGCCAGGGCAAACATTAATAATAGCATCTTTTATAGGGATATTTTTAGATAAAATATCATATACATTAGGACTAGTTTCTTGATGTTTTCCAAACGCTTGAGATAAATTACTTTGCTGATCTAAATCAATACAAAGCACTTTTGCTCCATAAACAGACACACGAGAAGCTACACTTTGTGCTAACGTTGTTTTACCAACTCCACCCTTAATTAAGTGAAAAGACATAACTTGTTCTTTAAAATCAAGAAAATCTAAAAAAGAAATACTCTCATCATGGGTTAAAAATACTTTTCCACCACAATTTTGATAGGCACAGTTACCTTTCATTCTTTTTTTAACTTTACGTTTCGATTCGTTTAATAATTTACTAATATCATCAATTAAAAGTTTTGGTTGCATCTTAATTCATATACATTCCACCATTAATAGAAATGGTTTCACCTGTAATATAGGATGTTGCTTCATCAACTAAAAAAAGAATTGTTTTAGCAATTTCATTTGGTTTTCCAAAACGATTCATTGGAATTTTAGTTTTAATATCATCTGTAATTTCTTTTGCTATATTTTTCGTCATATCTGTATCAATATAACCTGGAGCAACTAAGTTAGCCGTGATATTTTTACTAGCGTTTTCTAAAGCGATTGCTTTGATAAAACCACTTAAAGCAGACTTAGATGCACAATAATTTGCTTGACCCACTTGTCCTTTAAGCGCATTAACAGAACTTAAGCAAATAATTCGTCCAAAATTTCTATCTCTCATATTAGGGAGAATACTACGTGTACAATTAAAAGCAGAGTAAAGATTTGCTTTTAAAACATCATCCCATTCAATTAAAGACATCTTATGAATAAAACGATCCTTTGTAATACCAGCATTATTAATCAGCACACTAACTGGGCCATAGTTATTTTCTATTTCTTTTATAGCAGCTGTTGTATCTTCAAAACTAGAAACATCAAATTGTTTAGTAACCATATTGTCATACTGACTAGCGAGAGCCTCGGCATCAGTTTTTGAATTATTATAATTACAAATAACAAAATAATTATTTTCAGCTAACATACTACAAATAGAACTTCCAATACCTCGTGAACCACCTGTAACGAGTACAACCTGTTTATCTTGATTAGTCATTAGCATCCCCTATATTATTAATGTTTTGATTGACAATGAATTGATAATAATGATTGATTAAATCCTGATGTAATTCAGCACCTTTTACCAAAGTATCATTTAGGCAGAGTACGTAATTCTCAATTAATGAGACTGTTTCATTATAATAACGAAACCAAGAATTCAAACTCTCCACCTTTTTTAAATATATTTTAATTCTACGTGAAAGAATTTTAAATATCAATCGTAAAAAAAAATATAAATTGAAGAACCAAAAAAAATTAATTTTTGATTTTCTTAACGATAGCTTTTGCAAATTCATCTGTATCACAAATAGAAATAGGAGGAAGCGGTTGCCTTGATAATAACCAATCATTAACAGCCCGTTTTTTTAAGTAAGGTATAACCGTAACGCCCAATTTTTTTAATGCAGCGCCATTACAATATTGCTCATACTGAAACCGAATTGGAATACATAAGAGAGGTTTTTTAAGATGCAATGCCTCAGCATTAGATTCAAAGCCAGCATTAGAAATATAACCTGATGAAGCTATCATGCTATATTTAAAAGTTTCTGATAAAGGAGAAATTTTCAGATTATCAACAACAGCAACGTCATTACAATGTTTATGAAAAATTTGAAAATCATAATCTGGAAATTGCTTAAAAAAATCTATTTGCTCTTGCAGTGAAAAAGCAGATAAATAAACTGTAATATGACCCTCTTGAGTTGGTTTAGCATCAATAATTTCATCTTTTAGTACAGGCGGAAAAATATTGTCGTTATAACGCAAAAAGTGAACACCAAGATAATCAAAGGTAAACGAATAAAAACGCATAAAAAGTTCAGCCAAAATAAAGAAAGGCCATAAAGGCGTTCGTGGTGTTTTAAAAGAATAAAAAGAGGACTGATGAGAAACATTAATACAATGCTTAAAACGAAAAAAGGATCCCCAGGCACTAATAGGTTCAAAATCAGTAACAACCATATCGTAGGGTTTTAAGTTCATAGAAAACATATCTCGAATAAACTGGAGCGGATGAGATTGAAAAATAGTTTTTAACCAATTAACAGCGCCACCCTCATAAACAAAAGTAAATCCTGTAAAATCATATAATACGTCATCATCAAAGTTTAATTCTTGTAACTTTCCAGAGATTAAAATATCAACATCAACATACTGTTTGAGATAAGGAATCAAACTTTTGGCTCGCGATATATGACCCACACCCGTTCCATTAATACCATAAAGAATACGTTTACGTTTCATAACTAAAAAATTAATGCTACACAATTAAAAATGATATTACAAACATTAATTTAAACAAAAACGACGATAAAAGAACAATGATAAAACTGAAACTAAAGCCGATAAAATAGCTCCCCAAACAATATCAATCAAAACGATACCAAAAGGCCATGCCTTGATAACGGCATGATTTGTTAATTCATAGGTCATATACGTAATAAAACCATAAAAAGAACCATATGATACAGCATAACGATAGCTTAATTGGTTAATAGCAGGTCTAATAACAAAAACAATCATTCCAATAATAAAAAATATGTAAAAAATAATAGCAGAAATCCAAATTGGATTTTCTCTTAAAAAATCACCTAGATAGTATACATAGATAGGTCTACCTACATAGGCAAGCCAAATTAAATCAATAATAGAAAAAATAATAAAAGCAATAAAAAAAAGAATTATATTTTTAGACATACTGTAATTATAAAAAAAAAATTAAAAGCATCAAGTAAAAAATTAAATTAAGCAATTCAAATATTACCAAGCAAGTAAATTTTAAATTAATTAAGGGATATTTACCCGTAGCAACCTATAAGATATAATCCACTTACACAAATGATGACAGAAAAAACAATTTCACTTAATTATTTAGAAACATTACATGATACACCGCTTTTAGATCTTGTATTTGAAGCCGCATCCGTACATAGACAACATCATAATAGTAATGAAATGCAATTATGCACCTTATTATCTATTAAAACAGGCGGATGTCCTGAAGACTGTTCATATTGTCCTCAAGCAGCTCGCTATAATACGGGATTAGAAAAAGAAAAATTACTTGATTTAGATATCGTAATGCAAAAAGCAAAAGAAGCAAAAGAAAATGGTTCAAGTCGCTTTTGTATGGGGGCAGCATTTAGAGAAGTTAAAGATAATAACGATTTTGAACGAATTTTAAAAATGGTATCAAATGTAAAAGAGCTAGGAATGGAGGCGTGTTGCACGTTAGGTATGTTAACAGATGTTCAAGCAAAGCGTTTAAAAGAAGCAGGCTTAACGGCTTATAATCATAACCTTGATACATCTGAAGATCATTATGATTCCATTATCAAAACCAGGAAATATCAAGATCGATTAAATACGATCCAACATGTTGCGGACGCTGGTATATCCGTATGTTCAGGAGGTATTATTGGATTAGGAGAAAGTATAAAAGATCGACTAAAATTAATCGAAACATTAGCCAATCTAACACCTCAACCAGAAAGCGTACCAATCAATACATTAGTCCCTGTTAAAGGAACACCTTTAGAAAACCAAGAAAAAGTAGATACATTTGACTGGATAAGAATGGTTGCTATTGCAAGAATAGCCTTGCCAAAAGCAAAAATCCGATTAAGTGCCGGACGACTTACTATTCCAAAAGAAGCTCAAGCTATGGCCTTTATGGCAGGTGCTAATTCAATTTTTACAGGTGAAAAATTATTAACGACCCATAACCCAGCAGCTGATGTAGATAAAGAATTACTAAAAACATTACAATTAAAAACAAACAAAGTATTAGAACCCGTTTTAAGTTGATAACCTATTACCATTTTAATGAATTAGATTCTACAAATAATTATGTAGAATCCTTAATAAAGGATAAACGACCCACAACACCATTCGTCATCACCACAGACTACCAAACAAAAGGGCAAGGAACAAAACAAAGAATATGGTTTGCAGAAAAGAATACAAGTTTTTTATATTCCTTAATGTTGTATTCAGAAAAACCAAAAATTAACACAGAGAAAATGGTTTTAACAGCAGCCATAACATTAAAGACCTTGTTAGAAAAAGAATATAAAATAAACTGTACAATAAAACCACCCAACGATTTATATATAAACAAAAAAAAAGTAGCAGGGATATTAATTAAAAATATCATTCAAGGAAAACAATGCTGGACAATAATAGGAATAGGCATGAATATCAATACGAAAGAGTTTCCTGTAGAAATAGCAGAAAAAGCAACATCCTTGTATTTAGAAACAAATAAAGAAGTAACAATCAAAAAACTATATAAAAAGGTAACAACAGAGTTAATGCAATCATATAAAAACATTATGGAAACGTAAGAAAAAAAATGATAAAAAAAACATTATTTTTCATACTACTAATAAATTATTTAAATACGTTTATGCTAGCACAAACGTGGGATAAAAATTTTTATGATAAAAAAATATTATATGATAATGCAGACTTACTTCAATTATCAGCTTACGAACAAAAAAAACTAAAGCAAAAAATAGATTTAGAAAACCAAGAAGAAAACATATATTCATTTGAGGCAGTCAATATTAAGGCCTTAATAAAAGAAAATAAAACACATAAGGAAAAACAGTTTTTATTTACAGAAATATCATATAGAACCCTATCGCCTATACATCCTGCAAATAATAATAACAATATCAAAGCTAGCTTCTAAATTAAGTTTTAAAATAAATGAGATCTTATGGAATGATTATAAGTTAATTGTTAAAATGAATATCTATGACAAGCATAAAAAAAACAATAAATGCGAATGCGATTTGGGTATCAGATACGCATCTTGGATCAAAAGGAAGTCAAATTGAAAAATTTGAAGATTTCTTAAAATCAATTGCATGTAAAAAGTTATTTTTAAATGGAGATATCATTGATAAATTTTTAATTAAAAATACAACTGATTTACTAACTATTTGTAAACCAATCATTGATCAAATAAAACAACTACAACAAGAAGGAACAAAAATTTATTTTTTACAAGGAAATCATGATAAAGAAGAGGATGTCAAAAAAATTTTTTATAACATAGTTTATGAAACAGAAATGAAATATAAAACATTAAAAAACAAAACATACTTAATATTTCATGGAGATAAATGTGATAGTAGTGGGGCATTAAAAACAAAATTTGTTACGCTATTGGGTACAAAAGTATACGAATTTATCTTGTCTTTCAAAAAAAAAGCAATTAACAAAAAAATAAGCTTAAGTAAAATCATCAAAGTTGTGAGCAAAAAAATCATCTTAATACTATTTCAATATGAAAAAAAATTATTAAAATATTTGCAAAAGGAAAACGTTGACGGTGTTATTTGCGGGCATTCTCATCACCCCATAATAAAAAAAATAAGTAATAAAGATTATTTAAATTGCGGAGACTGGGTACATCACTGTAGTTATATAATAGAAACTAATGACGGCACATTTAAACTTCTAAACTATTAAAGTTAATTAATAGTATTAAACACTTTTCTTCTATATTCAATTAACTTAAATAAACTATTAATCGAAGCATCATGGTAGGCTCTATACCACTTACTATCATAGGAACGAAAGGTATTAGCTTGAGTAACAAACCCTTGTAAAACACTATAATGTTTAAATCCCTCAATAGTCTCAATAGCTTTAGTTAAAATAAAAAATGTAGGACTAAGCGCTTCTAAATATAAATTCATATCTTCAAAATATTGAAATGACGTTATTTGAAATGTATCAACAAAATCAGAATCAACAAAAAAACCGCCTTTACGATTAATCGTATAATGCCCCCTTTTAGGCAATTTGATAATACCATTTAAACCCAATACCGGATAATTACCTGACAATGTTACCAAAACATTATCATAACTCACCCGAAAACGGCCATCTCGTGTATAACCAACTAAACCATTATCTAATAAAACTGTAAAAAAAGAACGATGCCCCCCATTAATACAAAAATGAAGTGAATTCCCAGTTTCAACAGGAGTACCTTCAATCCATTTATGGTTATGTACACCAACTACTAAATGTTTACCATCTGGCTCATTGTAAAGACGATGATTAGCAACCCCTAAACGAATATATCCAGGAGAATTAGAATGAATAATATAATCCATAGATTTAAGAGCATGTTCATGATAGGCATTAACAGAATAAGCTAGTTCACGAGTACCATCATCAGGGAAATCATGAAAATAAGGCTGAGAAAATAAAAAAGAACTTAATATAAACCAAAATAAAAATGAAATATATCCCATATAAAACTAATTATAACTGAAACTAAAAGAAAAAAAAAAGATAGGGAAATCTGAATAGTGCATTATGGTTGCATCTCAAACAGTTTCCCCCTTTAATATAATTTATTCCCTCAAAAGAAATAAAATAAACATAGAATTATTTAGATAAATGAATTGAAAAATTAAGTCTAAATAGTGTATGGTAAAACAAACTTACAATGAACAACAATAAATCTAAAAAATTAAAAACAATTTTAATGTCAGGCGGAACAGGGTTAATTGGAAAACGTTTCATTGAAAGCTACAACAAAGAGTATAACTTCATAGTAATATCTCGGTTTAAACAAAATAAAAACCAAGAAAAAAACATTCAGTATATAACATGGAATACCTTTATTGAGAAAAAAATAGAGTTTATAGAGCAATCCGATATTATCATAAATTTAGCAGGAGCTTCTTTACTAAAACCCTTAACACAAAAAAACAAAGAAAAGATTTATACAAGTCGAATTGATACAACCAAACTATTAGTTAACGCGATTGAACAAGCAAATACAAAACCAATCAGTTTGATTAATGCATCAGCAATAGGATATTACAGTCATGTAGATAGTAAAAAAGAGTTTGCAGAAACAGCTCCCGCAGGAACAGGTTTTATCAGTGATTTATGTAAAGATTGGGAAAGTGAATCATTAAAAACAAGCATACGATCAAGTCAATTAAGAATAGGTCTCGTATTAGATGCAGATAAAGGGTTTCTAAATACGTTATTACTACCTTTTAACATGTTTTTAGGAGGGCATTTAGGCAATGGGAACCAATCATGTCCATGGATTCATATTAAAGATGTGGTTGCAATTATAAGACATATCATTGAAACAGAAAGTATATCTGGAGCTGTCAATCTAGTATCACCGCATCAATGTAGTTTGAAAATATTCTGTCAAACATTAGGCATGCACATCAGAAGACCTTCGTGGTTACATCCCCCAGATTTTATTATTAAACTTTTATTTAGAGAACTAGCACCGTCCTTATTAAATACCCCATTTATAAAAGCTGAAAAGTTAATAAATCATAACTATAAGTTTATCTATTCAGATTTAAATGAAGCGCTAAAAGAAATACTTACCTAAAATAACAATCTTAAGAAAAAAATATGATACTATATGCTTTGAAATGGCCAATAAAACAAACAACCTACTAATTATACGATGGTTACTCATTGTAACCATTTTAATATTTTTAATAATTATTATCGGAGGAATTACACGATTAACAGGTTCAGGCTTATCTATGGTGGACTGGAAACCTATTATGGGATCCATTCCTCCTTTAACGCATTCTAGTTGGATAAACACATTTGAACTATATCAAACATCACCTCAATATAAACTTATTAATCAAGCAATGACATTAAATGAATTTAAACTAATTTTCTTCTGGGAATATCTCCATAGAATATTAGCTCGATTGATAGGGCTAGCCTTAATAATTCCTTATATTATCTTAGGATTAAAGAAATATATACCTAGATGGCTAAATAAACGAATATTAATAATGATAGGACTTGTCATATTTCAAGGTGTTTTAGGCTGGTATATGGTGAAAAGTGGGCTTGTTAATAAACCTGAAGTAAGCCACTTTAGATTAGCCGCGCATTTAGTAACAGCATTGTTACTATTACAATATATTATTTGGACATTATTAGATTTAACAAAAGAAAAAGTTCATCAAGCGCATCAACTAGCAATCCCAACAGCGCTATGGAGCATAGGGATATTATTGCAAATAATATACGGAGCATTTACAGCCGGCAAGAAAGCAGGGTGGGGGTACAATACATATCCAAAAATGGGGGAGTCATGGTTACCAGAATCAGCGTTTATGTACCCTGAAAATAATATCTTTGATAATCCAGTAATGATCCAATTCATTCACAGACATTTAGGCATTGTTTTAGGGGTGCTATTACTTATCTTATGGATAAAAATAATAAAAAACAAAGAAAACCACCTAACATTAAAAAAAGCGGCAACCTATGTATTAATGATACTACTAGTGCAAATAATTTTAGGAATTTTAACGTTAATATTAAAAGTTCCGATAGAACTAGCGATTTTACATCAACTAACAGGTGCTATTTTATTATCAAGCATCACCTATCTAAACTATACTTTGTTTAATAAAACTATGTGGAAGAAATAATTTACATTTATACTGCTAAAAGTTAGTATAAATTCAAATGAACAATAAAAGTAAAATTAATCGAAATGCCCCTTGTTGGTGTGGTAGCCAAAAAAAATATAAACAATGTCATTTCGAGTTTGATGAAACATTAAAAAGCCTATCTCTACAAGGGTATCCAATACCAAACAGATCCTTAATAAAAACAAAAGAAGATTTAGCAGGAATTAAAAAAAGTTGTCAATTAACCAAACAAATTTTAGATGACTTAAATGCGATTATAAAACCTGGTATTACAACAAACGAAATCGATCAATGGGTTTACGAAACAACAATAAAACATAATGCCATTCCCGCACCGTTAAATTACAAAGGCTTTCCAAAAAGTATTTGTACCTCAATCAATGAAGTAGTATGCCATGGGATACCAGAAGATAGAGTATTAATTGAAGGCGATATTTTAAATGTAGACGTCACCTGCATTATAAACGGCTATTATGGTGACTCATGTAGAATGTATCCCATTGGAAAAATAAGTGATAAAGCTAGTCACTTAATTAATATAACAAAAGAATGTTTAGAAGAATCGATAAAAAATCTAAAACCATTTGATCCTATAAACAAAATAGGGGATACCATTTCAGAAATAGCAGCTAGAGAATCGTATTCTGTCGTAAAAATATTTGGTGGCCATGGAACAGGAAAAAAGTTTCACGAAGACCCATTTATTTTTCATTATAAAAAGAAAGAAAAACTAATGATCTGTGCACCAGGAATGGTATTTACGATAGAACCCATGATAAATGAAGGAAACGCTGACTGTATTATTTTAGAAGATAATTGGACTGCCGTTACAAAAGATAATTCATTGTCAGCACAATGGGAACACACCGTTTATGTTAACGAAAATTCAATTGAAATATTAACTTAATTTTGTTTTTTCCAATAACATTGTATAACGATATTTATCACGTTTACGTAATCGATGACCTTCATGCATAATGATATGCTTAAGTTTTGAGCGATCTTTACCATTATTAAGATCAATAGTTATGTCTCTAACAGAATTTAAATCATAAATCTTTACTGTAATAACAGATGATTTCTTTTTTTTTAATTTTGACTGCAATTTATTAATATGATTATATGAATCATCCATAAGGTATCCCAAAAAATTATTAATCTTATTTAGCAAATACCACAAATTGAAATAGATAAAACATACATAAATAAAAATTCAAAAAAATTAGTTTATAAAAACTTTTGAATCAGTTAACGGAAAATTTGCTATAAAATTTTTTAAAGAAAACGTAACTGAAGAAAAAGCAATATCATCCCAAGGTAAATCATTAAATAGAAAAAATTGAGCTGAAAGTGTTTCTGGACCAACCGCAAATTGATCAGAGCCTAATTCAGAAGTAAAAAGCATATAAACCTGACTTATGCTAGGAATAGAATAAATAACAAAAAGATTCAAATCAGAGCAGGTAATACCAACCTCTTCAAAAGCCTCTCTTTTAGCTCCCTCTTCAACAGATTCATTACATTCCATAAACCCACTAGGAATTGTCCAAAGACCATAGCCAGGATCAATAGAACGCTGGCAAAGCAAAATCTTGTTGTTATAGTAAGGTAACACCCCCACAATAATTTTAGGGTTTTCATAATGAATATAAGAACAACTTGGACAAACCAAACGTTTTCGATTATCATCATCGGGAATTTTTAACTGAAGTTTATGAGAACACTGTAAACAATAAGTCATAATTTTATACTAATAAAAAATTTTAAGATAAACAACACAAATATGAAAAATATAAAAAAACAAAAATCAGCAAAAATTCCTTTAGGAAAAAAGAGCACTATTCCAAAACTATATAACCCAAACGTATTAGTACCCATAGAGCGAATAAATAAAAGGTATAAAACAAATTATGGTATCGATATATGGAATATTTATGAATTATATTGGTTAAATAAAAATAAAATACCACAAACTCAACTATGCCAAATTAGATATGCTAGTTCATCAGATTATATTATTGAATCAAAATCTTTAAAATTATATTTAAATTCATTAAATCAAACATGTTTTAAAACCAAAGAAACATTAAAGAAAACGATCATTAAAGATATAGAAAAAAAAATAAAAACGCCCGTTAAAATAATTTTTAAAACCAAAGAAAGTATAGATAAATTAGAAAATAGAATCAGTAAAATCGAAAAAAACATAACGGCTATTAAACCGTTTTTAAAATTAAAATTTACCAATAAGATAGTAACAGAAACATTATATACCGATACATTTAGATCCTTATGCCCTGTGACAAAACAACCTGACTTTGCAACATTATTTATAACATATTCTGGAAAAAAAATTATTAAACAAGAATTATTTAATTATTTAGCAACCTGCCAAAACAAGCCACATTTTCATGAAGATTGTATTGATATTATTTATAATGAACTTATCAGCTATTCAGAAATTAAAAAGCTAACCGTTCAGGGATCTTTTTTAAGAAGAGGTGGAATTGACATTACACCAATCAGAAGCAATCAGAAAAATTTTTCTGAAATAGACCGTATTATAAGACAATAATTATAATTGTCTTAAATATTTAGCCAAAGAAGACTTTAAATCAAGAAACAAATAAGAATCAGCTGGATCTTTAGCAATATTATTAAGCTTTTCAAGACCAGAATACACATCTTTGTCTCCTCCTTCATCAATATGAATAGAAAAACTTTTACCATCATTATAGGAGTTAGTAGCAGGCGGTTTAATAACATTTACATTATAGATATCCTTTCCTGATTTATCATTAAAAAGAGAAAAGCTATTATGATCCGCTTGAGCTAAACAAAAGTTTCGATCCAAACAATCATAAACATCATTACCGGATTCATCTAGAAAAAAAGAATTACTATTATCCCAAGCAATTCCCATCGAAGAACCATACAGTGTTTGATAGCTATCATTACCTTTATTATTAATCAGAATACCTAGCGCAGAATGAGCTGAAGATGCGATAGAATATCGAGAGCCAATATGCCTATCATTGCCCATATCATCAATCAGTAAGCCTAGACCATAAAAATAACCGGTTCCTTGTGAAAAATTACCAGATTCATAAAAATCATTTCCTTTATAATCATACAAAAAACCAATCCCCCCTGATGATATATGACGAATTCCAAAACCAAATCCTTGTCCAGCACCTTTAAAAATACCAACCGAACCATAAGAACTAAAATCTCGATTTCCAAGAATATAAGAATCATCTCCAAAAATATCAAATATTGATCCAATACCATGTGTTAACCCAACAGCCTGTGAAAATAGAGCAGCCTGATACTGATCCTTACCTTTACGATCAAATATAAATCCCTTACCTCCCAAAGCTACGCCCTGCGAAAATTCTTGAGCTAAATAAGAATCATCCCCATCCCAATCTATAATGGCACCATACCCAAAAAAACCAACACCTTGCGATGTTCTAAGGGAACGATACAAATCATCACCCTGAATATCAATTAAAAACCCATAACCAAGAAAACCAGATCCTTGTGAATAATCATACGTTGATGAATACATATCATCACCCTGCAAATCAATAAGCACATTAATAGCACTATTTTTAATATAACCACCCGCATTATTACGGTAGGTATCGTTACCGCCTAAATCTAATAAAAAGGAAATATCTTTGGTATACGTATTATCACCTTTACCCGCGATGATAAATACTCCCATATCTGTTTCTGCAGAAAAATAAATAGATCCTGTAATACCTTCAATTTTAGAATCAATTAATTCCATATCATCAACCGTTGCAGCAAAACGATATAACCAATCTTGATTCCACAGCTGAAGTAAAGTTGAATAACCATGTAACAACGCTGTCATATCAACCTGTTTCAACAATAAAAAGTAATTAGAAATATCATGATCTGAAATAGAGTCATTGCCTGTAATAATAAAACTCTTAGCTAATTCATTTAAGATAACGGGGGTTTTTTTTATGATAAAATCACGATCTTTTTCAGTTAGATTAGTTAAGGCCTTATCTAAAGACTCTTGCGAAGTCTTTAATATAGAATGTATAAAATCATAATGAACTTTAAAAGACTTTGATTTAGGATAAACAGCGGGACTCACAGTTAAAATAAAATCAGCTAAACGTTGTTGAAGATAAAAAGCTTCCTGAGGCCTAAGCGAACCTAACTCTTGTTGAAATAATCGTGTAAAAGAAGGCATTTTATCATAATTCACATGTAAATATCGGACCAATGGCAATCTAAATCCATCATCCCAAAATTCATTATAATATTGAAACTTTTCAATAATACTAAAATGATTTTCAAAACCATCATAAATCTTAAGTACATTAATCAGTTCCGAATAATATGGTGCAATATAGGAAATAGAAGGAAATAAATCTAATTTAATATTTGGCGAGACGGAAGTAATTAATGGCTTAGCTGCCAACTTTAATTTCTCAATTTTTTGTTCAGCTTTTCTATTAAATTGAAAGGCTAAAGAGTTATTAGCAACTAATTGATTAACATCTGTCAAAACATTATCAACATGATATTCAACATCAACAAAAGAGCCATCAATATCTTTTGCAATCGTTAAACTATCACGTACATAATGTAAAACTAATTGCTCATCAATTGCTTTCTCATCACTAATATACTGTTTGAAATTTTCAGAAATATTAACCGTTGCTAAATGCTGATAATCTACCATATAAATAACATCACCTTTCTGAAGATCTGATTTATCAGCCGCTGAATTAGGAACAATATAATCAATTTGAATACCAACAAAAGAATCTTTTTTAAATTCAGAAAACCCAATTCCTAAAAATGGCTTACTGGGATTAGCATAGGTGCTGTTAACAAACAACATCATTATAATCACCAGGAATAATGATGATCTAAAACTTAATAATAAATTTTGATAGATATACACTTGAAATTTAATTATAATACTTCTAGATTAAACGTCAATAAAACATCAAAGCAAATAATAAAAATGACAGAAAAAAAAGCGACTAATTATTCAAAAAAAATCATTCAAGAATTAAGTGTTAAACAAAACACATCTATAAATGAAACAAAAAAAGCGTACCAATACCTTATTAAAACCATTATTACCTATCTTTTAAAAGATAATATTATCCGTATTACTGGATTTGGTAAGTTTTTCAAATCAAAAAGAAAGCAAAAGCAGACAACACACCCCATTACAAAAAAGCGCTATACCATACCTAAAAGACAAACCGTTCAATGCAAATTTTCAAAGTTACTTAATTAAATAAATATCTATACTTAGACTAAGTAAGAATTGCTTGATAAAATACACTCACATGTATAAATTAAAAAATAAATATATTGCTATTACCTTAGCCTGTTTTTGTCTAACATTTTCATGTTATAAAAACATAGTTGCTACCCCCATTCAAACAGAAATGGAATCATGTTGTTGCGATACAATTGAGCAATGTAGCGATATGGCATGTTCGATACAACAACCCAAAGAAACCCATATCAATTATTCAAACTCAAGCTACTTTGATGCCGTAAATTGCTTTTGTCATAACGAACTTACAACACTAAATTTTTTAAAAAACACATTATTTTGTAAACAACCAGAAAACACACTAAAAATAAAACCCAAACACAAACAACAAAGACAAGTAGAAAAAAAAGGATTAAGCAAATTCTATAAAAAAATTAAAAAACCTCCTAGAGATAATGTGCTTTTGAGTTAAATACATTATTTAGGAGAAAAAAATGAAAAAAATAATACTAATAAGCCTTTTAATAGGTTTATCAACATCTGTATTTGCAGATAATCTATCAAAAAGCCGTGTTGATTCACATGGACCAATCAGTTTAATGGCTGACCATAATCATAACAAAAATGAAATAATGACATCGTATCGATTTATGAGTATGGCTATGGATGGAAATATTCAAGGTAATAACGATATTACAACAACAGCTATTACGGGTGGAAGTTATATGATGGCTCCTGAAACAATGTCTATGAGCATGCATATGATAGGAATGATGTATGGAGTTAGCAACCACACAACATTAATGATGATGACAAGTTATCAAGAAAAAGAAATGTCGATGATTAATAGAATGAATCAAACATCAAGCTCTAAAACAAATGGACTATCAGACCTAAAACTATCGGCTTTACAAACTATTTTAAAATCAGATAAACAATCATGGATAGCCAATATCGGACTAAGCCTACCCATTGGATCAATCGATGAAGCAAATAGTGGATCTAGACTACCATATGCCATGCAGCTTGGATCAGGAACCACAGATTTCATGTTAGGAACTACATACATAGGCTATACAAAGTATCTATCATATGGATCACAGATAGCTAGTGTTATTCGAACAGGAAAAAATAAAAACCAGTATCGATTAGGTAATAACCTATCCTTATCAACATGGGTTGCAAAAGCAATAAATAGTAACTTGAGCCTGTCAGCAAGACTAACACGGTCAACACAATCTGATATAACAGGAAGTGATACAACATTAACTATGATGTCACCAACCACATCAACAAATACGGGAAATATATCCTATACAGCAAGTATTGGTAGTAATATACAGTTTACAAAAAAGCCATTAGCAGGCGCCCGATTAGCATTTGAAATTTCAAAACCTGTATTACAACATGCTAAAGGTATCCAAATGAAGAAAGACTATAACTACACAGTAGGGTACCAACAACTATTCTAAACGTAGCATAATCAGACAGATTGTTAAAAAGCACCTAAATATTTAGGTGCTTTTTTAATTAAAAATTGATTTCAAAAAAAAATGTTATAGAATAGTTATGTATTTTATTTTTAAAGGAGCTTGAAATGAAATTTTATAATGTTAAATTAAAAAAATCCTTAGATATTAATGAAAATGAAATCGAAATAATTACATTAAGTAATGGAAGACCTGCCGCAAAAGCAGAAATTATAATTGATGGTGAAAACCATAAACTATTTAAAATATTATCTAAAACAGAAGCAGAAAAAAACCAAAAGCAAAAATAATAACAATAGTTTATAAAAACTAAAAAAATATTTTTATACCCCCTATCAAAAACGGTAAAAAAAAATAGTATTAAAGAAATTAAAAACCTAGTAATATATCCATGAAAATTATGATAAATCTTACGACCCATAAAAAAAATCAACTTTTCATCAAAACTCTAAAAGGAGCAGGGTATTTAACCCTCATAATCTTAACGTTATTTTTATTTACCCTTATATTCAATTCTTTTTTATCATTAAAAACAATTTCATTATCATTTTTATTTAATACTAATTGGCAACCAAATACAGGTAATTTTGGAGCAGCTCCCTTTATAATAGGAACCTTATTCACATCTATTTTAGCGCTCTTAATTTCTATCCCTTTTTCATTATCAATTTCAATCTATATTGGATATTTTTTAAAAAACAAAAAAAGAAAAAACACATTAGAAACACTCATGGATTTATTAGCAGGAATTCCTTCTGTAATTTATGGTTTTTGGGGTTTAATGGTCTTAGTCCCCATAATTATTAAACTTCAAACAACACTAGGCATAATCCCATATGGGGTAGGAATATTAGCGGCATCGCTAATATTATCTCTAATGATAATTCCATATTCTGTTACGTTAGGAAAAGATGTTATTAATTTAGTCCCGACTGATTTAGTAGAAGCCGCCATTGGTTTAGGAGCAACACCCTATGAAGTCATTAAACATATTGCCATTCCATATAGCCTTTCTGGATTGTTTGCTGGTCATTTAATGGCATTTGGAAGAGCTATTAGTGAAACAATGGCTGTAACAATGGTTATCGGAAATAGAAATTTTATTCCAAAATCAATTATGGACCCAGCAAATACATTAGCCAGCGTCATTGCAAACGAATTTGGAGAAGCATCAGCCCCCCTACATATATCAAGTTTAATTGAACTTGGATTAATTTTATTAATTATAACAACCATTATCAATATTATTGGCAAAATAATAGTAAAGGCATATACCATTGAAACTTAATAAAACTAACTTAGAAAAAAGACTTCTAAAAAACAAAATATTTTATGAAACCATAAAAATATTTTCATACGCCTTACTCATCCCATTAGCTTTAATATTATTTTATATCATTAAAAATGGCATAGCATACCTAAACTTAGACTTTTTCATTAAAATGCCAGCCCCAGTTGGAGAAACTGGAGGAGGCGCATTAAGTGCAATTATTGGAAGTTTTTTAATTGTAGGACTATCAGGACTAATCGCTATTCCATTAGGTATGCTAATTGGCGTATTTTTAGCAGAATTTAAAGAACATAAAATAAATAATCTAACACGCCTCGCTGTCGAAACATTACAAGGAATACCATCCATTATTTATGGAATTGTTGCTTACGCTTGGTTTGTAATGCCATTTGGAAAATTTTCAGGAATTTCGGCAAGTATCGCGTTAGCGTTAATGATGTTACCTATGGTAGCCAAAGCAACTGAAGAAAGTTTAAAAATGATCCCCTACACGCTAAAAGAAGCATCCTATGCATTAGGCGCAAACTATTATACAACCATTAAAAAAGTAATCTTACCAAGTTGCCAAAAAGGAATTACATCCGGTGTATTAATCGGTATATCAAGAATATTAGGCGAAACAGCACCTTTATTATTCACTGCATTTGGAAATGCATTTTTAAATTTTAATATGGCAAAACCAATTAACGCATTACCCTTATTAATTTATAATTACGCATCCAGCCCTTACCAAGAATGGCATCAAATCGCCTGGGCTTCATCATTGTTTTTAATAATAATTGTGTTAGGATTAAGTATCATCTCAAAAAATGTAATAAAATGACAAACGAAACAATATTAAGCATAGAAAAATTAAATATTTCAGTCAAAAAAAATAAAATAATTAAAAACTTGTCATTATCATTTTATAAAAATAAAGTAACTGCCATTATGGGGCCATCTGGATGTGGAAAAACAACATTAATAAGATCATTAAACAGAATGCATGATCTTGATAAAAGTTTTAAAGTTAAAGGAAACATATCATTTGGTAATACAAACTTATTAAAAGCAGACCCTATTCTAGTTCGCCAGCAAATAGGAATGGTATTTCAACGCCCTAATCCATTTCCAAATATGAGCATTTACGAAAACGTACTAGCTGGCTATATATTAAATGGAATCAAATTATCAAAAGAAGAAAAAGATAATATTGTTGATATAAACTTAAAAAAGGTAGGTCTATACGACGAAGTTTCCGATAATATTCATAGAAAAGGAAGTCATTTATCGGGAGGTCAACAACAAAGACTTTGTATTGCCAGAACATTAGCTATGAAACCAAAAGTATTACTCTTAGATGAACCAACATCTGCACTAGATCCAAAAGCAACAACACGAATAGAAAATTTGATTAACGAACTAAAAAATGAAGTATCTATTATTATGGTGACACACAACATTGAACAAGCATCACGCGTATCAGACTACACTGCCTTTCTTTATCTAGGGGATCTCATCGAGTACGACACAACAGAAACAATTTTTACAGTTCCTAAAGATAAAAGAACAGAAGAATATTTAAGTAGAAAATATGGATAAGGAGATACTTATGACTACAAATTTAGAAGCATCAATCAACGAACTAAAAACATCATTTCAAAACATATCATCACTGGTCATTGATAATGTTAAACTGGCATCCGAAACATTAATCAAACAAGAAAAACAAGATATTAATACAGTAAAAGAAAATGATAATGAAATTGATAAAAAAGAAATTTTATTAGAAGAAACCTGTATACAAATCATCGCCATGCATCAACCCAAAGGACAAACATTACGTTTTATTATAGCTATGCTAAAAGTTAATAACGATTTAGAACGAATTAGTGATTTAGCAGTTAATATGGCAAAATCAGTCAAAACATTAAGTGAATATAAAGAAGAAAACTTATTTTTCTTACATGAAATGATTACAAAAGTCTTAGCCATGCTAGAAGGCTCCATTCAAGCGCTATTGGACTTAAACACCAAGCAAGCAATACGAATCTGTGCCTTAGATGAAGAAGTAGACACGTTAAAACATAAACAAAGAAAAGAAATTTTAGAAATAATAAATAAAAAACCAAAAATCACAGAATACCTCTTAGATATCATTATCAATGGAAGACGCTTAGAAAGAATTGCTGATTTATGTACAAATATAGCCGAAGATATTATTTATATCAAAGAAGGCGAAATCATTAGACATCGTAAATGGGATTAGTATCTATTAATGAACTATATAATAGATGCCTACAATTTAATTGGAAAGCTAACCAAAGTATCACTCGCCGATAAAAATAAAGAAGAAAAACTAATTCAACTTTTAAGTAATTTCAATAAAAAAAAGAAAGATTATTTCATACTTGTTTTTGATGGAAAAAACAAAGAAACACCATACCAGTCTCAGCAAGATTTAGATCAAATAAAAATTATTTTCACCGATATTTTAGAAAGTGCTGATGAATATATATTACGTCTGATACAAACCTTACCGCATAAAGAAAACTATACCGTTATATCATCTGACAATGAAATTAAATATAAAAGCAAAAAAAACAAATTAACATGTATTAATTCCGAATCATTTTTTAGATATCTATCGAGTCAGAAACAAAATACAGAAACAAAAAAAACTTTAGTTAAAAAGTTAGAAATGGACTATTGGTTAAATGAATTCAATAAAAAAAAATAAAAAGTAATTTTAATTTTAAAAAATTATAAGTTACTATATGTTTTAATCATCACAAAAAGGGAGAAAAAATGTCTAATCACTTAGAAACACTATCACTTCATGAAGGACAAACTGTCGATCCAACAACAGGATCAAGAGCCGTTCCCATCTACCAAACAACTAGTTATGTTTTTAATAACACAGAACATGCAGCCAATTTATTTGGTTTAAAAGAGTTTGGAAATATTTATACAAGAATTATGAATCCCACAACAGATGTTTTAGAAAAAAGAGTTACTAGTATGGAAGGGGGAACATCTGGCGTATGTACAGCTAGCGGTATGTCCGCTATATTTCTCGGGATTATCACAACATTATCAGCTGGTGATCACTTAATAACATCCTCATCATTATATGGAGGAACTGACACCTTATTTCGACACACGTTACCTAAAATGGGAATAAGCGTCGATTTTGTTGAAGATTTAACAGCAGAAAAACTAAAAGCAGCGATTAAAGAAAATACAAAACTAGTTTTTTTTGAAACCATTGGCAATCCAAAAGGCGATGTCTTAGACATCAAGGCAATATGTGATGAAGCACATAATCATAATTTACCCGTCATGGTAGATAATACGTTTGCACCTGGACTATGTAAACCAATCGAACATGGTGTCAATATTGTAGTACATTCATTAACAAAATGGATAGGAGGGCATGGTACTAGTATAGGAGGAATCTTAATTGACGGAGGTAATTTTGATTGGGGTAATGGAAACTTTCCAGAATTTACAGATCCTGATCCACGCTATCACGGTTTAGAACTATGGAATACATTTGGAAACTTCCCGGAAGCTGGCAATATAGCATTTGCAATTAAAGCAAGAGTACAAGGGTTACGAAATATAGGAATGAGTTTAAGCCCAAATAATGCGTTCCATTTTTTACAAGGAATGGAAACACTTCCTTTAAGAATGGAAAAACATATTAGTAACGCCATTACATTATCAGAATGGTTAAAAAACCACCCAAAAATAGAATGGGTCAATCATACAGCATTTCAGGATCATCCAAGTCATGAAAGATGCAAAAAATATTTAAATAACCAATTTCCAACAGTATTCACATTTGGAGTTAAAGGGGGGTATGAAGCAGGAAAATCATTTATAGAAAATGTAAAACTAGCTAGTCATCTTGCTAATGTAGGTGATGCAAAAACGCTTGTTATTCACCCATCATCAACAACACACTCCCAACTTGGAGAAAAAGACCAGTTATCTGCTGGAGTAACACCTGATATGGTCAGAGTTTCTGTCGGGTTAGAACATATAGATGATATCAAAAAGGATTTTGAAAACGCTCTTAACGCATAAAATCAACATCTCTTAAGGAGCTTTTTATAAGCTCCTTAAGCTATTCTTTTACTTTAATAAAATTAAAACCAATAACAACAATAAATAACTGTGTAGCAATATATAACATAAGCCACTGAAAGGCTTCATTCATAAAGCCATAGGAGTGAAGACCAACACCTAACATGTTAACTCCAAACCAAGAAAAAGCAGTTACAATATTACCTAAAACAGCTAATAACATAACACCACGAATATATACCAACCCCGCTAAACGAGCATGTAAAATAATAGCGTTAAAAATTACAATTAATAAAGCGCCATTTTCTTTGGGATCCCATCCCCAAAATCGGCCCCAAGATTGATCCGCCCAAATACCACCTAAAACAGTACCTATAAAACTAAAAAATAAACTAAAACAAATAATGGCATAAACCATTTTATATAATTGCAAATTTTGCTTATGATCACCTTTATTAAAACAATTAATAAATACATAACACGTTGCAATCATTCCGGCTAAAAAAGTGCCCCCATAACCTAAAGTAATCGTAATAACATGAGTACTAAGCCAGAAATTAGAATCTAATACAGCCTGCATCTGTTCCATCGTATCCGATTGTAACGCTAAATGATGAGCAATAATCAAGGTAATAAAACCTAAAATAGAACTAATAAAATAACCTAATTTATTTTTAAAAAATCGTTCTTGAAGTAAACACAGTCCAATAGCCGCCCAACCAACAAAAACAGCAGATGAATACAAATTAATAACAGGAGGGCGATCCAAAATAACCATCCTAGCAATTAAGCTAATCGTATGAACCCCAAATGCAAACAAACATAAATATTTGGCCAAACGATAAATTAAGACACGATCCAGCAAATAATATAAAAGCATTAAACATAAAACAACTACATACAAAACCATACTAAGATAAAAAGGATTAATCATTGTAAAATAATATTCCAAAGTAACAATTTTAGAATAACGTGTCATTGATTCACTAAAATAAGAAGTAAGCGATTTTAACGTACCATTAAACAATTCATAATTAGAATTCATAAAATATAACGTTAAATGTGCATAATCTAATAAAACAGGATTAGCTTGATAATTAAAGTCTAAATGTTTTAATAATTCACTTCCTGTATTAGACCATTTTTCTAAATTTTCAGGTTCATCCTGATTCGGATAAAAATATAAACGAGATAGATCACTAAATTGCCTATGTCGTTTAAAATCCTGATTAAATTCCAACAAATGTAACTGATCCGTTTTAGTTGAAAGTCCCCCAGTTGTATTATAAGCAGTAAATAATTCTAACCCTCGTGAAACACGCTTATGATAAGCCGTAACATAATCATAAAAAACAAGATCATTATAAGGAATAAAGCTATGAAGCAAGGAAATAAATAAAGACAATTTACCTGCTAATTGTCTTATATTTTGTTCATAAACAGAAAGATTTTCAGTTTGATCTAATGCTATAGATTTAGATTGAATTTGCAAAATAAACGGTTCTAACTCAGAATATGAAAAATGTTTTTTAGAATCATCTAACTTAAATTCATGACGAATATCTAGATCATGAATCAAAAATAACGGATCTTGTTTAGATTGCTCAGAATGACAAAGCACTTCCCATAACCATAAAGAAGCTGAAATGGATTGCGATTTTCCATCAATAACACGTTTAATAGTCGATTTTTCACGAATAGAAATCAATACTTGCCTAGCAAAAGACTCAAAGGGCTGTAAACGTCCTTTATATAAAACCGGTAATTTACCTAATGAAGTAGTATCATAATCCGTATCTGCATACGAAGCACTCAGAAACAAAGCAATAAAGAAAAAAATAACCAGCAGTCGTTTTATCATGATCGTTTCTTTAAAAAAGCCAATAAATGAATAAAAAAATGAAAACCCATTCCTAAAGCAATAATTAAACTAGAAACATAAGGAAAATACCAACTCTTATTATAAACAACTTGCAACACAGAAGAGGGTACATCTTGCCCAAAACTAGCCTGATAAAAGGTATAATAACCATATCGTAATGGATGATTCATATAAATAAGAACATCTCTTACCGCACTCCCATCATAAGGATTAATAGAAACTAAACTAGAATAGTTTTTAGGAATATCAGAACCAGGATAAACATCATGTGTAAAAGACTTCAAAGTTAATTTAAATGGAAAATATAAACGCTTTGGACGAATTTGAAGATAATACGTTTTCTGATCAAAGACAAATTTTTGAGTACCATTAATATCTAAAGATAACAACATTGTTTCAGACTGAACATCATCTTGAGAAAATGATAGCAATGCAGTTGGATTATTTTTTTTATCATCAACAGTAAAAACAGGAACCTTTTTAACCAACAATGATTTCCCTATTCCTATATCAGCAACCCCCTTACGAGAATCAGCAAGCGATAATTGTGCATTATCAAAAAATTGATGCACCTTAATATTAAAGGGTATTTCAGCTGATTTAATAACTGATTGACGTTTTAAGGTATCAATAGGAATTGTAACAATATAATCATAACGAGAAAAAGATGGATCAATAATAACTAATTCGGTTTCATATAAATCTTCCGAATAAAAAGCAGTGTCATCTTCTTCCATATAAACCTGGCTTTCAACAACAACACAAGAAGATAAACCACCACCAAGCAATAAAATAATAAATCCGATATGAATTAAAATTAAACCCACATTTTTAAACGTAAACTTAATTTTTAATAAGGTACTTAAGGTTAAATTAAGAACTAAAACTGAACCAATTAATGCCCCTCCAGGAAAAACCGGCAACTGAAACCCTTTAAACGGAACAGTAATAAATAAAGAATGAAAATATTCTTTTTGAACATAATAAATACCATGATCAATTTGCATAAAGGTACCAACAAGAACAATAATAAACAAACCTGAAAAAGCATATAACGCTAACTGAATAGATGATAAAAAAGATAAAAATTTATTAAGAGGATTCATAAGCAATAGATTTTAAAATTGTAATAAACGATTCACGATTTAACTGAAGTAAAGTCTTAGAACTAGTTAACTTGAAAAAATAAGATTCATTGTCATACATAAAGAACCCAACATACATAGACTCTATATCATCAGAAGATAGCATCTTATTAGTACGATGTAACTCTAAAAAAGTAATTGATAAAAAAGGATGTTCAACACGAACAAATAGAGAAGCTAAATCATCAACGCTTATAGAAGATAACCCTAATTGACCTCGCCAACGATTAACATTTGCCAATATACCACCCGCATCTCCCGGAAATTTAACAACAGAAAAATCACCTATACCATTAGATTGAGTAGATACTTGATAGCTAGACAAACGAAATGAAGTTAAATCTTGTTCAATCCAAGCTTCAGGAACAGACCAAACAAGCATTTTATAACTGCCTTGAACTGACAATTGAGCAACAGTAACTGTTTGCTTAGGAACCTTATACGTCATAATCCCAGACTTCTCACAAGAAAGCAAAAAAACAACTAATAATAAGGCAATACATTTAATCATGCATTGATTATGAAGAATAGAACGTGAAAAATCAATAAAACAGGATTAAAAATTAGTTTAAAAAAAAATTACAAAATTTAAGCTTCCATAAATTCTGCAATAACACATTCCAAAGAAGCATCAATTTTTTCTTTGGAAACAGCATGCTTAATATCTCGCTTATAAGAAGGAACACACTCAGGAAACCAAAATTCTATATCATCAGACAAAATAGCAGTACGTTGAAATAACAAACTTTGCGTTAAGGATTTAAAAACATCAATACGATCATCAAACGACAATGAATTATTAGACGAACAAGATAAATCTAAATGAGCAATATCTTCTTGCAAAGAAGCATGTTCATTAGATAACAACGTATCAATATAAGACGAATTTAATCGTTCAATCACCATAATAGTTTCTCCTTTTTATTAATTAGTAACTATTGATTTACTACCACAAAATACAAACCATTAAACATAACGAAAATAAAATAGAATTATGGTAAAATCAAAGACACATGACAAAACATAAAAATACAAATTCAAACTCTGAAGTCATACTTGTTCCAGTACCATGGAACCCAACAACATTATTCTCATCAACCAGTCATATAAGTACAAACAAACTCATAGAACTCCTGACGGATAGCCTAATAACAGACAAAGATATCCCTGAATTTTCAATAAATAATATTGGTATAGAAAATCAAAATGAAAATATTATAAAACAAAATGAAAAAGCAAAAAAAAATTTTAAAATACTAACTGAAAAAGTAAGCAATGAAGAAGTAATACCAAAAAAAGAAATAAAAGAATTTAATACAACTTTAAATGAAGTTAACCAAATCATTTATAATCAAGTAGAAAACCAGATAAAAAAAGATAAAGTAATTGGCGTAATCGGCGGTGATAGTACGGCATCTTATCCAATTATTAATGCCTTAATAGACTATGTACCAACGTTTTCTATCCTAAGTATTAATAGCGAACTAAACTTAGATAAATCACTACCTGAAATAAATTTTTCAACCCATTCCGTCATGACTGAAATACTAAATCAACATAATGATATTAAACGTTTAGTACAAATTGGAATACAACATTATACACAAGAAGAATTAGAAATAATAAACAAAGAAAAAGGGCGAATTAAAGCTCTGTTTCAAGATGATATAAAAAAAGATTACTTTCTTGGTAAAACATGGGATTCATACTGCAAAAAAATTATAAATAACCTAACAGATACCGTTTATATTAGTATTCATGCCAATAGCTTATTACCTCATTACAGTAGCACCACAAATTCCTATGCTGAACCAAGTTTTGACTATAGCCAAATTAATTATCTAATTAAACAAATTTGCAAAGCTAAAAAAACTATTATTGGATTTGATGTTATTGGCATTGAAGATACAGACTATATGCTAGATTATCAAACAATGGTTAATCTAATATATTTACTAGCATCACATACCTGGAAAACACATCAATAACATGCCAAATATAGAAATCAAAAAACGTGTCAAAGCAACATCATTTAGAAAATTTGCAATAGGAGCTTGGAAAAAACCAAGTGATCCAAAAGTATATACAAAAATAAAAATAGATATTACCCATCTAAAAAAAATATTAGATGAAAAAGAAGAAACAATATCATTGGTACATTTCTTTGCCAAAGCCATGGGAATAATCTATGAAAAGTATCCAGAACTAAACACCGTATTAATTGGAAATAAATGCTATCAACGAAAAAATATCACAGCATTTATCCATACACATATTCGAAAAGAAAAACACTATGATCTTAGTGGAATTACCATCGAACATACCCATCAAAAATCACTTAAGAAAATTTCAACTGAAATCAAAAAAAAAGTTAACGAACTAAGAAATAATCAAAATAAAGCAATTAATCGAACCAATACTATTTTAAAATACTGTCCCAGCTGGTCATACCAATTATTAGTATCCTTATTTGATTTTATTATGAACCGCTTAAACATCAATTTATCATGGGCAGGGTTACCAAAAGATCCCTTTGGAAGTTATGGTATATCTGCAATTGGCAGCTTAGGATTTGAAGAAGGCTTTGTCCCTTTATTTCCATTATCACGATTAACAATGATCCTTGCTGTAGGAAAACCATTTAAAGAATGGACATTTGAAACAGAAAAACCAAAGAAACATCTTATGATTAATCTATGTTTTACACTTGATCATCGTTATTTAGATGGGGCACATGTAGCAAAACCATTGCGTCTACTGAAAAAAATCGCATTAAACCCTAGTAAATACGGCATTACATTTGATTAGCAAAAAAATAAAAAATTAAAACTGAAAAGAAATAAACTGTTTAATAGCCATATCATACGAAGATAAAGAATCTTCAACCACTGAATCGTAATCAAAATCAAAAATTAATGAATATTTAAGATGATTTGTAAGCTTAAAAACAAATCTATTTTCCAATAAAATCCGATAATCATTAAAAGAAACAATATCAGGCTGATAATAAAAAATAGTATATAAATTCAAAGAATTAGTAATAGGAATATAAAATTGTTGAAAATGAGTTAACCGTATTAATTGAGATGTTTCTAAAGTAGATAATTCTTCTAATTCATACATTAATCCCATATTAATACTATGAGAAAAAATTGTGGAATTAATACCATTACGACCAATAGACCCTCCTAATAAAAAACGATGTTTTAGCATCTTAAAAATATTAGACTGTTCCTGCAAAAAAAGATCATAACGAAAGGTGTCGGAAACATAACGAATAAAACGCAAATGATAAAAGGATTTATCCTGAATGGTGATATCTTTTTTCTTGGCATAATGCATCGTAGTAATTAAAAAAAGTTGCGTATATTGATCAGAAGAAAAAACATAATTAAGACGATAATCAGGTTTAAATGATAGATAATCATTATTACCATCTAAAACATCTAAATTAAATGATAACTGTTGATTTAAACCTAAATCGGACTGCTTATTAAACGAATCAATATGAACAACAGCAAAAATGCTGTTAAACAAGAGAACATAAAAAATTAGAATATACTTAATCATAATCTGTAAATAAGTTAGTATATTTAAAGCAATATTGAAAGTCTTTTACAACTTTATCATTAGAAACAATTTTATAATTACTTTGTTCAGCATCTTCCATAAAAACAGGGGATGGCAAAGCATGCTTTTGAGTATGAAAAGAATACAATTCTTCTTTAGTAGGGTGATGATTAGCAACACAATTAATAATTGTATTTTTGATACCTTGATTAATGACAGTATTAGTAATACCAACCACATCATCAACATGAATTAAATTAACATAAGCATCTTTATTAGCAACCTGTTTACCCGNCAAAAAATGNGCAATACGTCTATCATAACCATAAAGTCCTGCACAACGAAGAATCGTAACATCAACATCCATCAACGCCAATAAATAACGCTCAACATCATATAAAACACGTTGCCTTTCAGAGTTAATAATAATCTCATCATCTTCCGAAACAAATGAATTAGTCAAAGAATAAACAGAGGTAGAGGAGGTGAAAATAATCCACTTGTTTTCAGAATTCAAGTCACAATAACGATTTACAAGTCCTTTAATTTGATCCAAATAAATAGTTGGGTCTAAAAAACGTCGCCGAAACGGTAAGGTAAGAATCAAAATAGGCGATAAAAAAACATCATCAGACTCCATCAAAACATCACCTTTGTCTGAAACTGTAAGTAATGAAGTCGTAATACCTAAATCATTCAAAATACCTAACTGTTCTTGGCGAGTGGTTGTTCCAAAAACACGAACACCATTCTGCTGTAAAAAAGTAGCAATATGAGTTCCTAACCAACCACATCCTACAATACTAATCATACTTTTGATACAAAAGCTGTTTCCTTAATAGTACGATACTGATCTAAGACCTTTGCATCATGTAAAGACGAAACATTAATCTTTTCTTCTTGATGAGTAAAAATATACTTAACAGCCAATTCAACCTTTTTGCCATTTTTTGTATAAGGAATAGCCGATACTTGAAATATATGATTAGGACAATGACGAGGCGATAATTTCTCTTTTATTAAGTGTTTTAAACCATGTTTTAAATCAGTAGAAAAATCAACACCATGGTCCGCTAAAACAAATAAAATCATACTATCAGTTTCATCAATATGAATAACAAGAGAATCCTGAATATAAGATTGAGATTCTATTAACCGATAAATTTCAGCCGTTCCAATCCGTATACCAGCACGATTTAAGGTTGCATCACTACGACCTAAAATCTTAACACCACCTTGTTCAGTAACAAGAACAAAATCAGAATGATTCCATATATTTTGATATTTATTAAAATAACTATTTTTATACACCGTAAAATCATCATCATTCCACATATAAATAGGCATAGAAGGCACTGGTTTTTCACAAACTAATTCACCTTCAGAATTAATAACAGAATTACCAAATTCATCATAGGCTTTAACAGGAAAGCCCAAACTAATCGATTGTAACTCACCTCGAACAACAGGAAGCATGGGATTACCTAAAGCAAAACAACCCACAATATCAGTGCCACCAGAAATAGAAGCTAATTGAACATTTGATTTTACATGTTGATACACATAATCAAAATCTTCTTCATAAAGAGGCGATCCAGTAGAAAGAATAACCCGTAAAGAAGATAAATCAAGTTCTTCTGAAACAGGTAAATTAAACTTCAAAGAAGCATTAATATATTTAGCTGAGGTACCATAAATCGTAATCTTATACTCATCAATCAATTTCCAAGTCGCTAATTTATCTGGGTAATAAGGGGCTCCATCAAAAACAACTAACGTAGACCCAGTAGCTAAGCCACTAACCAACCAATTCCACATCATCCAACTACAACTCGTATAATAAAAGAAAACATCCTCACGCGTTAAATTACAATGCAATCGCTGTTCCTTAATATGTTCAATCAAAACACCTCCAACCGAATGTGTTATAGACTTTGGTTTTCCTGTAGTACCAGAAGAGTAAAGAATATAAAGAGGATCATTAAAAGCAACTGCCTCAAATACTATATCGTTCGGGGAGTATACATTAAAAATATCAGAATAAAGTGTCGTATCCTCATACTCAGTTGAGAGGGATTCTCTATCCAGTAAAACAAGTGAACGAGCACTAGTTAAAGATTGAATAACAGCTTGTATTTTATCCTGAATAGAAAAGGTTTTTCCTTTATAGCGATAACAATCCACATATAATAAACATTTAGGAGATACTTGATTAAAACGACTAAGGATAGCTTCCTCGCCAAAGTCAGGAGATACGGATGTCCAAACAGCTCCAATAGCTGCAACCGCTAAGAAAAACACCATTGTCTCTTCACAGTTTGTAACAACAGCCGCAACTCGATCACCTTTAACAATACCTCTGTCACGTAAAAACTGAACACAGCAAGAAACTTTTTCGGTTAATTCCTTGTATGAACTACGATTAATTTCTCCTGATTCATTTACATTAATAATGGCATCATGAGAATCAGAAAATTTTAAACAATTCTCAGCATAATTTATCTCAACACCTTCAAACCACTTTACACCAGGCATAACATCACTAGACATAACCTTAGAATAACTACCTTTAAAAATAAGTTCCGAATACGAAAAGAAGTAATCCCAAAATTGTTCAGAATGTTCACAAGCCCAAGAATGTAACTCTTGATAAGTAGTTAATGAAACATTATACCGATTTGATATCGACTGCATAAATTGAGCCATTTGACTTTCAAGTTGTTCTTCTTCAGTAGGTCTCCATAAGATATTAGACACATAAAACTCCTTAAGTATTAATTAAAAATTAAAAATATTATATCAAAATTAAGAAACAATACAAAAACAAGTTTAATCCCAATGCTAAAATTACGTAATATAAAAACTACAAACAAACTAATTTATAAGATAAGCTTAAAAAACATTTAATATATATTAAATATATAATAGTATTAAAATTCCATAAACATTTAAATAAAAGGAAACTAAAATGTCAAAAAAGGTATTTATTACCGATTCAAAACGTACCGCTATTACAAACTTTGGAGGAACTCTAAGAGATCTTTCCCCTGTAGAAATAGGTGTTCAATGTTTAGAGAAAATCTTAATAGATACACCCGAATTAAAAAGCAAAACCGATATGGTTGTTATAGGAAACGTTTTATCAGCAGGACACGGACAAAATATAGCAAGGCAAGTAGCCATAAAAGCTGGAATAAACCAAGAAATACCAGCATTTACCATTAATCATGTATGTGGATCTAGTATGCAAGCAATTATTACTGGAATGAATTATATTCAAGCAGGAAATGCCGATATCGTCATTGCGGGTGGGACAGAATCCATGTCATCAGCCGCTTTTGCAATGCCAAATTATCGATGGGAAAACAAAATGGGGCATAGCTTACTAATCGATACGATGATACATGATGGATTATGGGATGCCTTTAATGATATCCATATGGGCGTAACAGCTGAAAACATAGCAAAACAATGGAAGATTACAAGAGACCAACAAGATGAATTTGCCTTTAAAAGTCAACAAAAAGCAAGTAAAGCACAAAAAAGTGGACTTTTTAAAGATGAAATCATCCCCATTACAATAAAAACAAAAAAAGAAACTAAACTCATAGAAGATGATGAATTTATCCGACATGACATCAGCATAGAAAAACTTAAAAAATTAAAACCAGCCTTTAATAAAGAAGGAACGGTTACAGCTGGCAATGCATCCGGACTCAATGATGGCGCATGTTTTGTAGTATTAATGAGTGAAGAAAAAGCAAAGGAATTAAATCAAAAAACAAAGATAAGAATTCATGAAGCCAATATGATTGGCAATGATCCAAAAATTATGGGAGTAGCTCCCACTGAAGCTATTACAAAATTACTAAAGAAAACAAATCATACTGTTAATGATATTGATTGTTTTGAAATCAATGAAGCATTTGCAGCACAATCAATAGCAATACAAAACACATTAAATATTCCAGAAGAAAAACTAAATATAAATGGAGGCGCTATAGCATTAGGGCATCCCATTGGAGCATCTGGAGCTCGTATTACAACAACATTAGTTCACGAAATGATACGTGAAAAATTGGGAACTGGTATAGCCTCCTTATGTATTGGAGGAGGCCAAGCTATCAGCTTAATGTTAAAACAAGAAAAATAAGGAGAATTTAGAATGGGAAAAATTGTTTCAAATTATGGAAATTTAGTTTTTACAAAAAAAGAAATGAAACAAAGGCTAAACCCCAAAACATACGAAGAGTTTATGGACACCATAAACAATGGATCATCACTAAATGAAGCAATTGCAGAAGATATTGCAAGAGCCATCAAAGAATGGTCATTAGAAAACGGAGCAACCCATTTTACACATTGGTTTCAACCACAACGAAATGGAACAGCTGAAAAGCATGATGCCTTTTTAGACTATAATGAACATGGCGACATTATTGAAACCTTTAATGCCAAACAATTAATACAATCTGAACCTGATGCATCTTCCTTTCCTTCTGGAGGAATTCGTTCAACATTTGAAGCCAGAGGTTACACAGCGTGGGACCCAACATCTCCCGTATTTTTAAGAGAAAACAAAAATTCTAAATCATTAATCATTCCTTCAATTTATCTATCATGGACAGGGGAAGCCTTAGACATGAAAACCCCACTAAATCGATCAACACATACATTAAATGACTATGCCATTAAATTACAAAAGTTATTAGGAAATAGACAAGCACGTCGAATCAAAGTATTTTCAGGGTTAGAACAAGAATATTTTTTAATTCCAATCGAAAAAGCAAGTAAACGACTTGATTTACAAATTTGTGGCCGTACTATTTTTGGAACATCTGCCTCAAAAGGACAGATAATGGAAGATCACTATTTTGGTGCCATTCAACCAAGAGCAATGGAATTTATGAATCATTTAGACCAAGAGTTATATCGATATGGCATTCCTATTAAAACAAAGCATAACGAAGTGGCTCCAAATCAATTTGAATTAGCACCATTATATGAAGAAATTAATTTAGCAATCGACCATAACTTACTTACGATGGAAATTATGAGACGAATTGGTCAAGAACATAACTTCTTAGTGTTATTTCACGAGAAACCTTTTGCTGATGTAAATGGATCCGGAAAACACATGAATTGGTCTATTGGTGATAATACAGGAACAAACTATTTAGAACCATCACGATCTCCATTAAAAAATATATCCTTTTTGATGACACTATCAGCCGTATTATTAGGTGTAAAAGAACATGCCGGATTACTACGAGCTGCAATTTCAGATGCAGGTAATGAATATCGATTAGGAGCGAACGAAGCCCCTCCCGCCATTCTATCCGTTTACTTAGGAAGTTATCTAACTGATTTATTAGATCATATTGAAGGTGTTAAGAAATTTACAGACAAAGAAATCCATTATATAAATCACGGTTTAGAATCAATGCCAAGAGTAGTAAAAGACTATTCAGATCGAAATAGAACATCACCAATAGCATTTACTGGAAACAAATTTGAATTAAGAGCTCTAGGAGCATCAGCCAATGGAGCAGCCGCTGCAAAAGTTTTAAATATGTTATGTACCTATGGGTACAAAGTTATTATTGAACGATTAAATACAAAAAAAGATATCAAGAAGCAAGCGTATCAGCTTATCAAAGAAATATTAATTGAAACAAAAGAAGTTCGATTTGAAGGAAATAATTATTCAAAAGAATGGCATAAAGAAGCAACAAAAAGAAAATTATTTCAAACAGATACAACACCCGAAGCCATTAACTATGAATCAAAGAAAAAAAGTATCGAGTTATATGAATCGCTAAATATATTAACAAAAAGAGAAATTGAATCTAGAGTTGATATTAAACTAGATGCATTTAGCAATACAAAAANGATTGAGCTGAAAGTAGGCTTAGAATTAATAAGAAAAGAAATTCTACCGGCTATAACAAAACAAATTAACGAATTAGCAACAGCCTATACTCAAAGCTTAAATGCTAAAATAAATTCATTAGCACTTCAAAAAGATATAAAAGTCTTAGAAAAACTATATTCAAGTATCCAAACAAAAGAAACGTATATCCAGCAATTTATAAGCAAAACTGAGTCTATAGAAGACAGCTTTAAGTTAGCACAAACATTAGCAGAAAAAGGTGAAGAATTACTCTTATCACTTAGAGAGGACGTAGATGCAGCAGAAAAAAGAATAAGTGCTGACTATTGGAATTTACCATCATATGATGAATTGTTATTAAATTTTTAATCAACAGATTAAGTATCACTAACATCTAAAAGCTGAGTAGCAGAACATAGTTCAGAATGGAATTCAGATTTATTAGAACAAGGCATTTTGTTAAAAAACACTTCATCGCCTTTTGAGCTATCATAAATATCTCTCATAACACTTTCAAAACGTTTAGGTGAAATATCACCAGTCATAGCTTCAATAGAAACAAGTGCAATTTTTTTCAAATTACCAACTACTTTAGTATCAATAACCGAATTAAAATTTATACCTTCAATCAATTCTTTATACTGATCTATTTTGCTTAAAAATTGATTTTGATACTTATAATAAATATTATTAATTTCATGACAATAAAAAGATTGTTTTAATGCATGGTCGAATTCCTTTAAAAAATTTTGAGAGATATTTTGAAACGAACATTTTAAACGATCATAATCCTCACCATAGGGAGACACTCCATGTAGTTCCTGTGAACATTGTTTTTTCAACTCTGGATCCATAAGCCAATGTTGAAATGATTTCAATTCCTTACCTAAGGACTGATTAAGAACACTTAAAACACCACCCAACACAATAGAGCCCACTGCAAACATATTAACACCATTTAAATTACCTAATAATCCTAACCGAATCTTACGAAGAGACACATCTCGATGATCTCGAAGAATTCCCAACTTAGATTCTATCTTAGATTTATCAGGAGAGTCTATCAATTGTAGAAAAGAGTTTAAAAAATCACTCCAAACAACCTGCTCATCCAAACTAGATTTTATTAATAAAGGACTCTCAAAAAGAGGAGTACCAACCAAAAAACGTGAGTACATCAAATTACTACGATATAAGCAATCATTATCTTTAAATCCAATAGGAGAATCAATCCTAGCTGTAATCCGGCCAATATCTATCATATTAGCATATTTTAAATCATGCGCTACTAACCCAGTTTCTTCTAAACCAGATGCCATATACCCAATATCATAAACTTGACGTGTAAATTCAGACCAAGCAGAACAAACATTAAGATCAAACAAACGAGAACCTCGATTTTGTATCAAGAACTCACCTACCAAAGCATAAGGATGAAACCATCCCCCTTCAGATACAGGAAGATATTTTTGTGAGTCTTTATATTTCTTCCCAACATTTTTTGTTGAAAGAGCAACAAGGTTCGGAAGTCCCGGCGCACTGGCTTTATAAACTTTTTTCTCTGAACCCTGTGCAAAGAGTTCAGGATACACGCTAAGAAAACCTATTTTGAAAGATAATTCAGGACAATCAGATAATCGACATCTTTTTTTAGCTGGTGTTCTAGGTGTTGCTCGTTCTATTACTGATGATAATGATGCCGGTAGTGTTGGTGGTGAGTTTACTTGTGTAGTACCTATTTGGTTAGAAGGTATGGCATTTTCTTTTTCTGTGTCTCTATCTCTTTTATTAGTCGGTGATTCAAAAGATTTATACCCCGAAATACCAGATGAANAAATCATAAAAAAAACTCCTAATAATAAATAATTTTTATCTTTTTATAACATTATTTATATAGTTATCGAGTTTTAAAGCAGAAAAATTTCAAAATAAATAAAAATAATAGTAAAAATAAATAAAAAAAAGAGGATTTAAGTAAAAAAAAGAATAAAAATTAAATAAAAAAGAGAAGTAAAAACAAAAACAAACTAATGATCAGACAAATCAACTAAAATGTTTATTAACTTCCCAAACCGTACCATCACGACCATCATGAAGGATAACATGTTTTGATAACAATAAATCTCTAATATCATCTGCCTTAGTAAAATCTTTAGCTAACCGAGCTTGTGATCGNTCAGATAACAACGTTTCAACATAATCCACATCAATATCTAATTCCTTAATCATAATGGTATCTAAACACTTTAAAAAGTCAGTAGGGGATTGCTGAAACAAACTAAAATAACGGCCTAAATCTTGAATACATTTTACAAATAACGTAGCTGCACCCTTTAACAAAGGATCCTTAGCTTTTCGAGTTGTTACTTCATGATTAAAAGAACGAACACAATCAAAAATAGCCGCAAAAACAACAGGAGTATTAAAATCATCATTTAAACCATTAGCAACCTTATCATAAACATCCTTAATCATAGCCTTAAAATCAGCTGAAACCGTATCACCCCCATCCATAATAGCTTGTGCATCACGTAACGCTGAATAAATACGAGTTAAAGCAGAAATTGCATGATACGTTTGTTTCGTATCAACATTTAACTCAGAACGATAATGAACACTCAATAATAAATATTTTAAAATTTCAGGATCATACGTAGTCATATAATCTCGCCCTTTAATCACATTACCTAACGATTTAGACATCTTTTCATCACCAAAACGAATAAAGTTATGATGCATCCAATAAGATACAAAGGATTTTTCAGTAAAACACTCTGATTGAGCAATTTCATTTTCATGATGTGGAAAAATCAAATCAATACCACCCCCATGAATATCAATCTTGTCACCTAAATGAGCATGACACATCGCACTACATTCAATATGCCAACCTGGCCTACCATCACCCCACGGTGATTCCCAACAAGGTTCACCTTCTTTAGCAGGTTTCCATAAGACAAAATCAAAAGGGTTCCGTTTATTAGGATGAGGATCAACACGATGACCTGCTTCTAAATCAGCTAATTGTTTACCACTTAATTGCCCGTAAGACTCAAACGAATTCACAGCAAAAAAAACAGATCCATCCACTTCATAAGCCACATTCTTAGCAATCAGGCCCTGAATAAACGTAACAATATCATCCATATGCTCTGTACATTTAGGAGTAACATCATGAGGTGTAATAGATAACAAACTTAAATCCTCTTGAAATGCTTTAATATAATATTCCGTTAACTCAGAGGCAGACATATTTTTTTCTTGAGAACGAACAATTATCTTATCATCAATATCAGTAAAATTTAGAACATACTTTACCGAGTAGCCCAAATGTTCCAACCAATTGCGAACCACATTAAAAAAAATAACCCCCCGAAAATTACCAATATGTAATAAATCATAAACCGTAGGCCCGCAGACATACATCGATACAACACCCTCACGCAATGATTTAAACACCTCTTTTTGTTTGGAACGTGTGTTATAAAGACTTAATGTCATGATCGAGAATCATGGGGTAGGGGATCATAACCAAAATCAGACCAAGGATGACACGATAAAAGACGTTTCGCAGTTAAATAAAATGCCTTTACAGGAGAATAGGTTTTAAATGCATCAATAGCATATTCTGAACAAGATGGTTCAAAGCGACAACAAGACCCTATAAAAGGAGAAATAACCCATTGATATAATCGAATCAAAGAAATTAAAAACCATTTTAACATAATTATAAAATAGTGGGGTTAGGTGCATCCTTGTAAACATCTTCTGGATCAAACACTTTTTCGGTTTCTTCAAATTCTAGTTTAACAGATTCTTTATTAAACTTATCACCAAAAGGGATACTACGATAAAAACAAGATCGATACCCAACATGACAACTAGCACCACCTTGAACATCAACACGTAACCAAATACAGTCCTGATCATCATCAATACGTATTTCTTTAACTATTTGATATAATCCGCTAGTCTTACCTTTATGCCAAAGCACCTTTCGACTACGAGAAAAATAAACCGCTTGTCCTAATTCTAAGGTTTTAATCAAAGCCTCTTGATTCATAAACCCCTGCATAAGAACTTCACCAGACGTATAATCTGTTGTAACAACAGGAATTAAGCCATCCTTGTCAAATTTAGGTGCAAAACTTGAGGATTCTTCAACCTGCTCAATACTATCACGTGTTTCAAAAAAAGACTCATATGTCATAACAGCTTTATTATGCCATAATCAAAGAGGTTTCAAAAGACACAGAAATCTACTAAAATAAGAGTATTAATTATGTTAGATTTATCATCATTTAAAAAACAAAATTACACACCTTACGAAACACCGTTAGAACGTGCCCATAAATTAGAATTATTTCTTGGAAAAAAATCACCAAAAATTTACATCAAACGAGATGATATGTTGGGCTTAACAGGAGGGGGGAACAAAACACGTAAGTTAGAATTTTTGATGGCTGATGCTATTGAAAAAAAAGCAACTGCAATCATCACCTGCGGTGCTATTCAATCCAATCATTGCCGTCTCACCTTAGCGGCTGCTATCCGAGAAAACTGCGAATGTCATCTTGTTCTAGAAGAACGAATTCCAAATACATTTGACCAAGAAGCTAGCGGTAACAACTTTCTCTTCCAACTATTAGGTGCAACATCGACAACACTAGCCAAAAAAGGAGAAAACACCCAAGCTATCATGAAAAAAATGGCCGATGAATTAAAAAAACAAGGAAAGACTCCTTACATAATACCAGGAGGAGGCTCTAACGAAATTGGATCATTAGGTTATGTAAATTGTTTTTATGAAATTAAAAATCAAATTAAAACATTAGCTATTAATCCATCAACCATTATTTGCACCAGCGGAAGTTCAGGAACTCATGCTGGCTTAGTAACAGGTATCAAAATAACTAAAACACCGATAAAATGTCTGGGAATAAGCGTAATGCGTTCTAAAATAGAACAAACAGAACTCGTTCGTTCATTAGCATCAAAAACAGCACGTTTATTACAAGCCAACACTAGCATAAATGATGAAGATATTTTAATTGATGATAATTATATCGGTAACGGCTACAGTATGCCTACACCTGAAATGATTGAAGCCGTAACGATATTAGCCCAAACAGAAGGCATTCTCTTAGATCCCGTATATACAGGAAAAGCATTAGCAGGTATGATCGATTTAATTCGAAAAAATAGTATTAGCTCTGATGAAACAATTATCTTTATCCATACAGGTGGTTCCCCAGCATTATATGCCTATCAAAAAGACTTCCATCAAACACTAAAACCAAACTACAACAAGACACCATGATCCAACACCAAAGACCACGCCGACTCAGACATAACCAAGCTATACGATCTTTAGTAAGTGAAACAAGCTTATCCGTAAACAATTTAATTATGCCAATCTTTATTAATGAAACAATCACTGACAAAGAACCAATCTATTCAATGCCAGGAATTTATCGGCATACAATACAATCTGCTATTGAACACTGTAAGACAATAATCGATCAAGGCATTACAGCTTGTGCTTTATTTCCTGGAATTCACAATGAGAAAAAAAATTCAAAAGCAAGTGAAGCACTGAATATTAATAATTTTTATTATGAAGCTATATCAAAAATTAAAGACACATTTCCCGAACTTTTAATCATCTCAGATGTCGCCTTAGATCCCTATTCATCAGATGGGCATGACGGCTTAGTAAGAAATGATAAAATCATAAATGATGAAACAATAGAAATCTTATCCAAAATGGCACTGTATCAAGCCAAAGCGGGGGCAGATATCATTGCTCCATCAGATATGATGGATGGAAGAATAAAAGTAATCAGAGAAACACTAGAAAATGCTCAATTTAACAACACATTAATCATGAGTTATAGTGCTAAATATGCCTCATCTTTTTATCGACCCTTTCGAGATGCCTTAGAATCAGCACCAAAAAAAGGTGATAAAAAAACTTATCAAATGAATCCAGCAAATCGACTAGAAGCTATTAAAGAAGTACAACTTGATGAAGAAGAAGGAGCAGACATCATCTTAATAAAACCAGCTTCACAGTATGGTGATATTATCAGAGATATAAAAGAACATACCACCTTACCCATAGCAGCCTACCACGTAAGTGGCGAATATAGCATGATAAAAGCCGCTGCTGAAAAAGGGTTTTTATCCTATGAAGATACCCTATACGAAACCTTACTAAGCATCAAACGAGCAGGAGCAAATATGATTTTAAGTTATGGGGCTATTGACGCTGCACTGATATTATCAAACAAAAACAAATAAACCGATGCCATTGTTGCCCCCCCCTGTAGTAAACACTAAAGCACAAAATAGATATAGAGAACCAACTAAATCAACAAAAATTAAGCCTATAAAAAAAAATACTAACGAAAGAAGCAAAAAATTAAAACGGCTAAAAAAAATCCTATATGACAATACATATATAAGATCACAGGAATTAACAGATATAATAATAGAAAAAATTACATATAAAATTTTTTATCAACATATAACAGGACTAGTCAAAAAATTAAATACAAAAAAAAAATAATTTAGGATCAACACAATTACAAAAAATATTTTCAGAATCACAAATCCCAAAATTCACATATATCCCAAACAAAAAAGAAAAGCTATTAAATAATTTAGAAAAATTATACAAAACACTAACAAAACTTAACAATAAATACGAACATTAAACAACGTCATAAAAATAACGTTTTAACACAAATTTATTATCTAAACATTAAATACAATATAGTAAAACGCAACCTTTAATATAATAACAAAAAAATCGTAAGACTTAATTAATAATCTTATAGATCTCGATAACTATTTTTTAAAAAAATAGAAAAAAAGATCTTATTTTGATCAATCAATAAAAAAAATCTATTTTCAGGTATCTTATATCAATACCGTATGCANATAACAAATAAGCTATGATGCAGATGTTAATAGCTGTGCATTAACCGTTTTATTAACACTGGCATACAAACGAGAAATNGGACATTTCTGGATAGCTTCTTGCACATANCCTTGAAATTGATCATTTGAAATACCANCNACATCAGCCGATACCGTTAAGGAAATATCTGTAATAACAGGACCCGTATCATCTCGATCTAAAGTAACCGTAGAACGTGTATCAATATGCTTATTTTCAAAACCATTATTAGTTAATAAAGCAGATAAAAACATCGAATAACAACTGGCAATAGCAGCACCNACCAACTCTTCAGGGTTTGTTCCATCAGCGTTTTCAAATCGAGTAGCAAAAGAAAAATCACCNGTATAACCAGCCTTTGGTAAACTAAAAGAGCCATTTCCTTCTTTTAAACTTCCATTCCATGTTGCTGTTGCTTCTTGTGTAGACATAATCTTCCTCCAAAAAATATATTAAAACTAAGCTAATCATATCAAAAAAAAAGGAGTAATTCTAATAGAAAAAACGCCTATACTTGGAACAAAACAAAACTAAGGGTATACTAGCCAAATGGAAAAAGAAGTATTAAATGAATTATCTAAAATTATAGATCCGGATCTAAATAACGATATCGTCTCACTAAACTTTATTAAAAAATTAATAATCGAGAATGGCAATGTAGCATTTACCATCGAATTAACAACACCAGCATGCCCTGTAAAAGATATGTTTAAAAAACAGGCAGAAGACTTAGTATCAGCTATAAAAGGGGTTAAATCCGTTACAGTTACAATGGGTGCTCAAACTAAAAAAAACTCAATTACCAGTACCGATAAAGAAAACCTTAAAAAAATTACTTCTATTATTGCCGTATCGAGTTGTAAGGGTGGGGTAGGTAAGTCAACAGTATCTGTAAATTTAGCTTATAGCTTAAAAGAAAGTGGTGCAAAAGTTGGCATTTTTGATGCCGATGTATACGGACCAAGTTTACCAACCATGATTCGTACTCAGCAAGAACTTATTATGCAAGGAAACGATATTCGACCTATCGATTATAACGGCATAAAATGTATGTCGTTTGGCTATGCCTTAGAACAATCAGAAGAAGGCCCCGCTATATTAAGAGGTCCCATGGTTACTCAAATTATAGGTCAATTCTTAACACAAACAGCGTGGGGAGAACTTGATTACCTGATAATTGATATGCCTCCTGGAACAGGAGATATACCAATAACATTATGCCAATTAATTCCAATCACAGCAGCCATAATTGTGACAACACCACAACATATTAGTTTTATTGATGTGGTAAAAGGCATTGAAATGTTTGATAACTTAAAAGTTCCTGTAGTGGGAGTCATTGAAAATATGAGTTACTTAGAAATTGATAATCAAAAACATTTTCCATTTGGTAAAGGAGCTTTAGATAGATTAATACATGAATTTGGATTTAAACAAACGTTACAACTGGAATTAAATCCTGATATATCAAACTGTTCTGATCATGGAACACCCTATATAGAAAAACATAAAACATCATCTTCAAGCAAAAAAATAACAGAATTTACTAACAAAATTATTCAAGAAATTAGTATTATAAAACATGCAAACAACAAATTACCAGAAATTGGCTACAACAAAAAAGATGGGATTATTATTGTAAAAGATAATCAAGAATATTTTATACCTCCAAAGACACTAAGACTAGAATGTAGAAGTGCCTTATCTCGTGACGAATTTACTGGAAAACCGCTGATAAAACCTAGTGATATTGCTGACGATATATATCCCATATCAATGAACCCTGTTGGAAATTATGCTCTAGGTATCAACTGGAGTGATGGACACGCATCGTTGTTTCCTTACGAGACAATTTTATCTCTATGTAAAACAAACTAAGCAAACACATTAGCAAGAAATATACTTTTATTATCTTTTAATCAAAAGCACCCACTAGTAAGAAAATAGACAAAAAAAATTAACTAACTATTAATAGGTTTACGAATAGTTAATATCAATGGTGTCTTTCCAACCAATGTCTGACAACTTAACCGAGAAAACTCTGTTGCTGGTTTTTCATTATCAATATCTAACATATCATATTCTTCATCACGAGGTTCCTTATTTTCAGGAATACCATTATGAACTTCAACAGAGCACGATGAACAGGATAACTGCCCATAACAGTCAGAACATAAAACATTTTCTCCGTACCCGTATGACCGAAAATACGACAAAACAGATCCTGGCTCACCAGGTTCTGGTGGTTCTTGAGTTTGATCTGAATAAATAATAATAAAAGATTCAATTAACTCACTATAAGCAATCAATGGTATACATTGATGTAAAAAATCTGTATTAGAAAATAACAAATTTAGTTTTGAAGCATGCTCAACATTAGAATATAAAAAATCAAAAAATAATGCTTGTATCTCCTGGGGCCATTGTGAAGATTTAACAAAAAGTGATAATTCTGGCTCTAACTCGATATCCTTCGTATGATTTGGATTAATATCAGTTAAAGGAATTATGAGTGACATTGCGCCACCATATTTTTTTTGGTTGCTAAATAATCTCGATATTCTGTTTCAAAAAAGAATTCTTTTTCACCAAAAGCAGGTTGTAATTGATCCAACCAAGTAGCCTTCTCATCATATTTAGCAAAAAACACACGATCACACCAAGAATCTAATCGACCTTGCAAAAACTTCATGACAAAAACATCTTCACCAGCAACTCTTTCTTTTCCTAACACACATACTTTTCCAGGCCCAGATGACATAGAAGGACCACGTGCAGTATGCGACAAACCTGACATTTTTTTACGTGCTTCAGAAAAAATATAAAGAGCTTTTGCTAAAGGAACCTCAAAATAACATTGAGGACCCGTATCTCTAGCAACAAACATATAATATGGAATCATTCCATATTGAACTTGTTTTTCCCACATTGTAGACCAAACTAAAGGATTATCGTTAATATAACGCATAATAGGTGCCTGAGTACGAATATTACAACCTACTTTACGTAACCGCTTAACAGCTTCAATAGTAGGACGAGTTATTTCATTAAAATGACTAAAATGAGCCATAATAGATACATGTTTTCCATGACTAATAAAGTTCTCAAAACACTCTAACAAAGAATCAGCATCCGGATCAGTTAAAAATCGATAAGGATGATAGGTTAACGCTTTGGTTCCCATTCTTACATTTTTAATATGTTTAAAATCAGGTTCTGTTAACGGCTCTAAGATTTCTTTAAAAACATCTGATTTCATTGTACCAGGATCTCCTCCCGTAATTAAAATATCAGAAATTTCTTTATGTTGTTTTAAATATTTATGTAAATTAACCGTATCTTGTTCTAAAAATTTATCTTTACCAACAAACTGATTAAAACGAAAACAATAGGTACAATAAGCATGACAAGTCTGCGCATTACGATGAAACATTAAACACGTTTTTGTATACTTATGTTGTAATCCCTCACATTCATAAGAGTGATCTTCTTCTAAAATAATAGGGCGATTAGAAGCTTGATTAGCAGGTGCGGGGTTTTTATCACCTCTTAAATCTGATATAGCATCCGCTATTTGTTCCCGAGAGCAGTTATCATCTAACATCTGCTCAATTTTAATCAATTCATCAGGAAGAAGCATATCAGGTTGGGGAAAAGTTAATTGAAATAAAGGATCAAAATGATAGTGGTCCCAATCAATTAAATCAATAATATGTTGATTAATCTTAAATGGATACACTTGAGCAACAATTTCTCGTTGCCTTAAATAAGGATCAATAATACCTTTTGATTCAAAAATATCTTTAATATCTGTTCGTAAATACTTTTTATAAGGCTTATGTTCAACAACATGTCCATCCGTACATTCCCAATTTTTTGGCTTTACAAACTGTATTTTAAATTCATCAGCAAGTGTTTTCTGCTTACTCATACTTTCCCTCTTTTAATTAATATTAAAATGACATTACTATTATTTTAAATGATAAACATAAAGAATCAAAGATATTTTATATACTAAGATAAAATTGAAAACTAAAACATTAAATATGGTCATTTATCATGTATAATACATAGGCAAAGAAATAAAACAACACCTTAATTATGAACAATTTAATAAAATCTAAATTCGAATTTTCAAACATTATAAAAGATGCATCTAAAACCATTCGTTCAAAATCATATACCCACAATTATCAACCAACCAATTACATCCACAGGAATACACATTATGAAATTTTAGTAATAAAAAAAGGAGGTGGTACCCATAACATTGATTTTAAAGAATATCCTGTCCTAGACAACCAATTATTTTTTTTAAGGCCCGGTCAAATGCACCAATTTTCACCAACACAAGAAACAGAATATTCATTTATAGCCATTGATAATAACGAGATTAAATTAAACAATAATATAGCCTTATCACAATTTAAATTCTTTCAATCCGTATACGCAAAAGGATACCACCTTGTTGATGATGTTAAAGCCATCATGAAATCCATACAACAAATACAAGCAGAGCTAAAACCACAAAAAAAATCTAAAATTAATCAAGATATTATTATCAGCAGTTATACCGTTATTTTATTAATACAAATACAACAATTATTTAATCATTCTAAACTCAAAAAATCAAAACAAACAAAAACAAGAAAACAATCTGATTTGATTGATGAGTTTAATGCTTTAATTGACTCTGATACAAATACAAAACGATTTGTAAAAGAATACGCATCATTATTATTTGTTAATCCAAACTATCTTAATGAACGAGTCAAATTAGAAACCGGACATCCTGCAAGTTTTTGGATTAACCAATCCATTATTATCAACATTAAAAAAGCACTTTTAAAAACAACAAAAACGTTATCAGAAATTGCTAAAGAATTTAATTTTCCCAATTCAACCCATTTAATACGCTTTTTTAAAAAACAAGAAAATATAACGCCATTAGCCTTTAAAAAACAGCATAGGGTTATTTTAAGTTAATATAAAACGACTCCAACTATTAGATGCCAATCTATTACAAAAGATTACTACCTTAGATGGAAAAGTATTTTATAAGCATTCTAATTATCCGTCAGTCTTTTCTTTCATTTTCGAAAGAAAATCTGGAGTTAAGGATACAACTGTAGCCGGAGACTTTTTTTTACTACCTTCATCAATAAAAGTCACTTGTGGAGCATCACCAGAACCAGCTTGAACAAAAATATCTTGTTTCACGATGTTTTCAGACTGACACACATTTATCTCTGATTTTAAATTTGAATTATTATCAAACGCGCTTTGTAAAAGTCTTATCACCGCGTTATGATCGGACGAAAGCTCACCATCCACTCCAGTGTCATAGGTATTCCAAAAAAGAGTAACCCTGCAACCAGCACCGTAGTCATCAGAAAAATTAGGGATTGTATCATTAAAAGCATATTTAGTAACAGTTGTTTTGCCATCTTCACCAGTGACAGCAGAAAACACGCAACCCACTTCAGTATTGCTGCTGCCTATAATAGCACCTTCTCCTTTTGAGAACGGCTTTGTTGAATTAGAATTTGTGGAAAACTTAGGAGCCTGAAATGTAGTCTCCAGATGTGCTGTTTTCTTAAAACCACTTATTCTAGCGTTTAAATAACTTTTTACTTCTCCTAGATTGAGACTCTCCATAGATCTGGATAGCTTTGTTCTACCAGTACGAAACATTCCCATCCCCCTCATTCCCCCAAATCCTGGCACCTTCATTGGCATAACTAACTCCTCTTAAAGTATGATTTTAAACAAAGCTCTTTGTTATCTAAATCAGACACTTTTAAACTTATAATTAGTATCTTCACCAATTTTTTAAAAATTAAACATAAAATTTATTATATTTATTAAAAAAATATAATACATACCATTAAAAAAGCACTTTTAAAAACAACAAAAACGTTATCAGAAATTGCTAAAGAATTTAACTTCCCCAACTCAACACATTTAATACGCTTTTTTAAAAAACAAGAAAATATAACGCCATTAGCCTTTAAAAAACAGCATAGGGTTATTTTAAGTTAAACAATTAAGATAAATTTAAGAACGAACCTTAATAGATAACGTAATAGTAAACTCCGCAACACA
>NZWE01000017.1 GCA_002697535.1 Actinomycetota bacterium
TAAATATAAAAGGATTAGTACCTATTATCAAAGATATAGATTTTAAAAAATTACTAGATACAGTAGGTGAAAAAACAAGTGAAGAGGCAAAACTTGAATCCAAAAAGCCTTTATATGAAAAATTAAAACAAAAAATTAATGGAAGCCACCAGAAAGTCAAAAAGGAAAAGATTATTTCAATTTTTAACAGTCACCTTGAAGATATATTATTTAAAGAAATAAATAAAGAAATAAAAGACAAACAAAGCGAGAGTGCAGAGAAAGCCCAATTACGTACGGCTAATGCAATGGGGCTTTTTTCTGGGAAAATTAATAATCCAAATATTGAACGTAAATTAAACATATCGTTAACAACCTATTACTATTTGCAGGAAATATTTAGCAGTATTGAAAGTGAACAAGAATTAGAAATACCAAAAAACGACGTAGTCAAAAATGTTGAAGATTGTATAAACCATATTCTCAAAATTAATCTTTGTAATTACTTTTTTAATGATACTAGTTTACCCAATGAAGCGATGATAAACGTAAAAGGATTAAGACCAGCAATTGAGGATAAGTTAACTATAGAGGATTTTTCTTTATTAGATTTCATAGGTAAGGGGCGATCATTAGTAAAGTTATTATTAAAACTTGGTGACATGTACACAACGGTACAAGTTGAAGAAGCTGATGTTTATGATTTGGGAAGACAACCCAGGAAGATACGTAGAACTTCCGATTTTTTAACACGCCCCCATTCCCCAGCCACTGAGGATTCTGGTTTTGCTTCTGATAATTCTGCTAGTAGTAGTGATGCTTCTTCAACTGTTTCTGGTTCCTGGAGTATGGTTTCGCAGCTGGGTGATAGTCCCTCCAGTTCAACTAATAACCTAACATCTTTTGTAGAATCCTTACATTCAACAACAAAGAAATTAGTTAAGGATTTTATAAAGCTAAAGAAATCCGGTTTAGTTAAATCCCTCGAGTCTAATGAGAACTCAGAAATTCCAATGCAAGGATTTTTAAATACTATATTTGATAGCTACAATCCCCGTTCCGATGAAGATTATACTCTTGCCCCGGATACCCCGGATACCCAGGAAGGAGCATGTAGAGTTCAACCAGAATCAGAAGGCGATCTGGTTTTGCCCAGATCTTTAACAGAGTCAGTAGGACAGAATGAGATATTGCTTGATGAAAAATCATTGCTAGGAGCATGTCAAGTTCATCCTGCTCCTAGTGAATCTCAAGCAAACCTCGGTCTGCTAGTAGAAGTAGATACAAGACCCGCAGCCGCAAATAAAATTATAAAAAATTGGCGTAATTTGAATAATTATTGGAGATTCTTACAAGTGGTCGAGGACGAACAGCAAAGAGAGCTATTGTTTCAGGCTAAAGTTTCATTAAGTAAATTTAATTTAGAAATGCCAAAAGATTTCCCTTTAAATTTTAATGAAGAAAATATAGAGAAAGTTAACACTGATGTAAATCAATGTTTTGAAAGCTTAAAGGCTAGTGCATTAGATAGCACAGTCACTGCTGAACGGTTAACATCACTTGCTTGGAGAAAGTATACGCAGGATGATGTAATGCTCTTTTTTGATGCTATAAAAAAACAAATAGCTACTTATTTAAATGAAATTATTTATCTGGGCTTATCTGCTAATCCAACACTAAAACTGTTTCAAGCACCTGATGAAAATTTTGACGCAGAAGGGTATAAAAACACTTTAAGAAACTATTCAGATAAGGGGGAAATACCACCTCTGGAAGATATTAAGACTTTTGTTACGCAACAATTGCTAACAGAAGATCTTTGTTTATTTTGGACATCTTATAATAATGTATATTATAAAAAAATAAATACATTTTATGAAATATTTGAAAAATCAAAAAACAATTTTGATTTTCATAATGATTTTTTAGACCACAATACAGTTCATAATGATTTTTTAGACCACAATAAAGATGCTTATAGGAAAACAAAACAATTTATACAAACATTAAATGCAAAAGCTGATGATATTAATTCTCTTAAAAGATTATTCGATGAAGCTTTTGAACGAATAACAGATCATATAAGTGGTAATCAATTTGATTTTGAACAAAATTCGGAGTGTGGTAGTACCAGAGGCAGTGGCAGTGGCAGTGACAGTGACAGTGACAGTGACAGTGAAGGTGAAGGTGAAGGTGTGGGTAGTCGGTATCTTATCCCCAATATGACTTCCCGAGGGGATGCAGATTCAGTTGCAGATTCAGATTCAGATTCAGATTTAGATAGTTTAACCCAAGAAGAATTACTGAATGATCTGAGCAGAGTATTGACTTATCCTGGTGCTACTGAAAAAGCCAAATTTAAAGCAGCTTTTAAACTTTTTCGATTAATTTCACAACAAGAAGGAATAATTCCTAGGACACTGTTTAATAGATTAACAAATGTTATTGCCAGATTAAAAAATTGGGATGGTGAAGATTATTCTTTATTGAAATTAAATAAAAGTGGAGATATTTTTTCTATTTTTTTTCTTAGCTTTTTAAATAACTTTCATCCTGAATTTTTGACTACTCTTTTTGATGTACCAGAAAATTATAAGAAAAAACATCAAATTGAGGGATATGAAAATGAAGAAATAAAAAGTATTCAAAATAAATTAGTTAAATTAAATACTAACAATCTAATAAGCAGAGATTCGTTCGTAGAAGACTTTGGAGATATAAAGCAATTACTTGAAAATTTTGAAATAAAGCGTGATAAAGATTATATTAATCAAAATATTCAAAGCTGCAAGGAAAAAATTGAAAAAGTATTTTCTAATTCTAATGCTTTTGAACATGTCAAAAAATTGAGTGAACTAGTTAGTGCATTATCACTTAAGGAGGATGTTCCCCGTGAAAGAATCTGTATTTTACAGAAAGACTATGAAGAATTAAATTATATTTTTGATTTTGTAAGTCAAAACATAGTGATTTTGAGAAGGTTTAAAGAAGAATTATCGCCAGACGACATTTATGAGCAAAAACAGAAATTTTTGATGCGACTTATAGAACCTCAGATGCAGAAAATGTCATATAGCACAAATTATAAAGAAATGTTTATGAAAAGACATTATCCGCATATACAATTTTTTGACAGTTTGATTGAATGTTATGAAACATTACGAAATGGAGTAGCAAAATGATAATGATATGGAGTAAAAAATGTTAAATTTGCAAGCCAAAACGCCTTTTCAAACTCAATTTATTAGAAGAGCCCCTGCCAATAAATCGAGTTCAGGTATATTAAGATTGACCCCTCAAGATATATTATCTAGATTGGATATTGTATGGGCCGATAAAAAGAATCAAGTCGCTATACTAGCATTCGACAACAAAATTGGAATAACACTTAATTCACTTTCAGCAAAAACAAAAAAAATATTTTCAGATATTTTTAACCTGAATAAAAATGAAATTATTTTTAGCGGTGAGTTACACTATTTGATTAATTGTTTAGTAAATAGAGATAAAATTGACGAATTAGGTGTTCTGGATAGTTTAGTTAGGATTTTACAGACACATATATTTTATCTAGCAACTAGTAACAATAAGCAGGCTGTTAGCACAGCTTCGTGTCGAGAAAATGAAGGTAGAGAATCTTATTCATTTGAATCTACTTGTTTATATAAAAACGTTTTATCAGCTGAGAGGGATACGATTTATGATATTTTAGCTTCAAGTTTTGGATTTGAACCTTTTGAACCCGGACAAAGCCAAATTGAGATACCTTCATCAACTTCTACTTTATCTGCAGCACCATCTCCTGTATCACCATCTGTATCACCATCTTTATCATCAGTATCTGATCCTGAAGAGGATGCCCAATCTAATATCTCTACTCCTTCATTGAATCAAGGATCGATTTTAGAATTAGAACCAACTAACAATCTATCTACAGAAAGTTCATTATCTAATGATTCTACTTCGATTTATAATGGGATTAAAATTTTGTTTATTTTGGCTATTGCTGGTGTTGGTGTTAGCGCTCTTAGGTATAGAACGAATACTATTTCTTATAATGGAGTGACAAATAAAGTATCACGAGTAAGGGATCCATTTTGGTCTTCGTGGTTTGGTAAGGATATGCCAAAGGATATACTTGATCCAACATATTTTGGGTTGTCACGGTTTGTGATTGGATCATCACAGTGGGGCGATAAAAACACTAGGGTAACTCAAAAGCCTAACTATTTTATAGTAGAAGACCTTAGTTCTGGAGAAACATATTATGGTGCAGGTAATATTAAAGATTGTGGAAGAAAAGTAACGATAACACAAAATGATAAAGTAAAGATAACACAAAATGATAATAAACCAGTAGAACAAGAAAGAGAACTAACTTGTTTTCTCTCTAAAAATCCTGACAATGCAAAAAATCGTTTTATAAAAATATATCGAAAAGAAGAAAATCATCAAAAAGAAGAAAATCATCAAAAAGCAGAAAATCGTTTTATAAAAAAATAAAGATTAATTTTTTTTTTAATAAATTATTTTTTTTTACGTTTCATTTTCTCTTTTTTTGGGTAAAAGTTATTTGTTATGTTATATCGATTGCTTGTTTCATTTCTTTTAACGGTATTTACTACCCTACTCTTGTTTAGTTGTGGTGGAGCCGAAGAACTAGTTGAAGAAGCTTCAGTAGATGGGTTACTGATTACTGGATCTGTGATTGATAGTTCGGATGCAGTAGACCCTTTTGTTCCTTTAACCATTTATGTTGCTGATTTTACGGTTACACCGAATCTTTTAATTAAACGTGAATCCTTTAATTCTATTCTAGATGGTACCTTTTCTTATACTGTTGTTTCGGGTCGTTTAACTCAAGATTATACAGATTATGGTAATAATTCAGGTTTTTTGAATTATTATATTAGTTTGTTAGATACTTTAAATGGATTAGCTATTAATGATGCAGCTGTTAGAGATTATATTGTTGTTTCTTATGATGTTTTATTTCCAATTAATACAGCTGATAAAATTATTAAGACATCTGACTAATAACGTTTTCTATAATTATGACTTATCTTTTTTCTTTATAAAATGAATTATAATTCCACTATTGCATGCTAAGGAAATGATTTGAATGCCGATAATGAGGATAAATAAATAAATCCAAAATCTAGCTATAAATAATAGTGCCCCATATAAACTGACATAACTTATAATATAAATTGGTTTTAATTCATTAAAAAAATGTTCTAATTGCTCGTAAATAACATCGTTTAAGTTAGTATGACTCATAAAGTGTTTGATCCAATAAAAACAACAGCACTCTATACTTGCAAGTAACAAAGAAATTAAACAACATAATTGTGAGGTACTTAATCCTAATATATCCATGGCTCTATTTTACTTGTTAATATAGGGTCTTGTCATGATTGATTTTTAATATTTAACAAAAACTGTAATGTTTCTTTTATAAATAATGCTGGTTGTTCACTTTGTAACCAGTGCCCTGCCCCTTTTATTGTTTTAATAGTAACGTTATTAAATAGTGTTTTAATTTGATTCGTATCTGTTGGTTCATTAATATAAAACGAATTTTCTCCTCTTAAAAATAAGGTGGGTATATGAATTGGCTTTTTGCTGATACTATTGTTCATGATGTGATGGTAGTTATTGGCAATAGCTTCGGTATTACATTGCCAATAAAAATGATTGTCTTGATTACGTTTAATATTTTTTAGCAATAATTGTCTGATACGAGGGTCTGGTATTAGTGTTGATAGGCTTGTATCAATAACGGTACGAGTTAATAGTTTACTTAAGTTAACGGTTTGCATGGCCGTTAAAATGGTCTGGTGATGATCTTCGTATGCTTTGGGTGCAATATCAATAATCATAGCTTTTTGGAAGCGGTTTGGATTTTGTTGTAAGCTATGCATGGCAATTTTCCCGCCCATTGAATGACCTATAATAAACGGTTTTTTTAACTTTAAATAATCCATTAATTGGATAAGGTCTAAACTCATTTCATTATAGGTCATTGAATCATTATGAAAGGATTGGCCATGATTTCTGCAATCAATACAATAGACATTTAACTGTTCACTTAATGCTTTTGCTATGGTTTTCCAATTATCTTTACAACCTAATAATCCGTGAATAATAATTACGGATTCGTTGGATGGATGGGGGTAGTGGGTATAAGCTAAATAATTTTCTTTGTTCATCTTCTTGAATATTTGTTTGTCTAAGGATAAAGTAAACATTATGCAAGAGCAAGTAAAACAAGCCCAGTTATCGTTACTATCTTTGATGATTACGATTGTTATTCCATCGTTAATTTTAATTTTTTCTAAGAAACAAGTTTTAATTTCTCCAGAAGTTTTATTATGTGTTGCTTTATCATTTCCTGTATCATTTGCACTTTATGAATGGGTATCTCAAAAACATGTTTCATTTATCTCTATTTTTGGTTTTATTAGTGTTTTATTAACAGGTGGTATTGGGGTTTTTCGCTTACCTTCAGAATGGATTGCTGTTAAAGAATCTTTAATTCCTTTTATTATTGGGATGGTTTTATTTGTTATGTCTTTACGTGGTAAGCCAAGTATGGAATTTTTGCTTAAATCATTATTTGATTTACCAAAAATTCAGGCTACTTTAACAAAGCAAAATAAATTGTCTGATTTTACTCAGATTATGATTCGTTCATCTTATTTATTAAGTTTATCTTTTTTTATTTCAGCTATGTTAAATTTTTTCTTGGCATCTTTTATTGTTCAAAGTCCTTCTGGAACAGCTGCTTTTAATGAAGAAATTGGGTTTTTAACTGCTATTAGTTATCCTGTTATTGCTTTACCTTGTATGATTATTTTAGGGGGCTCTGTTTGGTATGTTGTAAGATCATTAAAACAATTAACGGGTTTATCTTTTAGTGATTTACTTCATGTAGATTATCAGTAAGGGTATTCTTATTGCTTTACAAATGGTTAATTTTTTTAGTACAGTGTCACTATGATTCATGTGATGATTATGGCAGGTGGAAAAGGAACACGGTTTTGGCCGTTATCTCGTCATTATAAACCGAAACAATTTTTATCTATTCTTGGTGATAGATCTCTTTTAGAAACAACTTTATCACGTGTTGATGGTTTGGCTTCGGATCAACATAACTGGATTTTAGGTAGTGCACTTCATCAAGATAACTTAAATCGTATTTGCGCAGATATTGATGATTTATCGATATTATTAGAGCCTTGTGGTCGTAATACAGCGGCTTGTATTGCTTGGGGCGCTTTTGAAGCACTTAAACAAGATCCTGATGCTATTTGTGTTGTGTTATCTGCGGATGCTTGGGTTGATTCTTCAGCAGGGTTTCGTGAGACTATTCAACTTGCTATTGATGTGGTCAAACAGAAGGATTCATTGGTTACTATTGGGATACCCCCTACCCGACCTCATACAGGTTATGGTTATATTTCTGTTGATACTTCCGCTGATGGAATACTTCCCGTACAATCGTTTACGGAAAAACCTAATCTTGAAGAGGCAGCATCTTATTTAGCTCAAGGATCTTATTATTGGAATGCAGGTATGTTTGTCTGGCGTGCTCAGCATATTTTAGATTGTATTCAAAGGCATTTACCTCATCATTATGATTGTATTAAATCGTTTACAAATCAGGATATTCGAGATCCTAAGCAACTATTATCCTATTATGAAGCATTAGAACCTATTTCTATTGATTATGGTGTTTTAGAACATGAAACAGCTAATATGGTATTAATTCCAGCTCGATTTGCTTGGGATGATATTGGTAATTGGTCATCATTAGCGTCTTATTTACCTCAGGATGAGTCTCAAAATGCATCTAATCATGATATGGTTGCGGTGAATAGTCATCGTAATATGGTATTTAGTGAGTCTAACAAGAAAATTGTATTAGGTCATGTTGATGATTTGATTGTTGTTGATACCGAAGATGCGTTGTTGATTTTGCCTAAAGAACATGATCAATCTATTAAGCAAATTTATGACAATCTTGAATCAGAATACCAATAACTTTCATCTCGTTATTCAAACTAACTCCCCTGGTGAATTAGCTGCTTGGGTTACGCCTATTGTTGATACATGTTTACAAGTGATACCAAATTGTTTTATTACGGTTTGTTTGGTTCCTTGCCAATATGCTACGGGGAATGAAGCTGATGTTGCAGCTTCAATAGCCGGTGTACAACAAGTCTTTACTCCCAAACAAACTATATTATTTTTATTTGGTTTAACGTCGTTACCTAAGCAAGCTAGTAAGGGGGCGGTTTTATGTTTGGGGGGAGATCCTTTTTATACGCAATTACTTGGGTTTCGTTTAGGGTTTCCTAGTAGCATTTATACAGAACATCATAAAAACCCAGGTTTGTTTTTTAAACATGTGTTTTATAAACATCAATACGGAGATTTAATGAAAGCACGTGTTGCTCATTATCAACGTAAGGAACTTACCAAACATGATATTTTACAACACTATCACTTACCTGATAGGCCTTATGTTTTATTTTTTCTAGGGTCCAGACCAAATCATTTTATGGCTTTTGCTGAACTTATTTTACCTACGATTTCTCACTTTTTATCTTTACAGGATACAGTGGATATTATTATTCCTGTCGCACCTACTATTTCAGATAACTATTTAGCAACCATTGATCATACTTGTTTAGGGAATAGAGTTCATATTTTAAGGGGTAATTCTTTGGACTTTATGCAACTAGCTACTTGTATGATGTCTTTACCAGGTACCAATACGGCTGAGGCATTATATATGGGGTTGCCTATGGTAACAGTGGTTCCTTTAAATCGCTTGGATTTATTAAGTTTAGATGGTCTTCTGGGTTTAATTGGATCGATACCATGGTTTGGTGCTTGGTTAAAAAAGCTTTTTGTTCCGATGATGTTAAAAAAAGTGTCGTTTGTATCTCTTCCAAATCGAATTGCTCAAAAGAAGGTTGTTCCCGAATGGATTATTAGCATTGTTCCAAATATATTAGCTCAAGATTTTTATGATTTTGTTTTTAATACCTCTCAATTAAAAACTATCAAACATGATCTTCAGGCTATTGATTCTTCTCAAGCGGTTGATGAAATAATTATTAAGACATTATGTCAAGAATCCTCGTAAGGTAAGTATTTTCTGTTTTTAGGTTAGGGATATGTTAGGACGGTTACGTTGTGTATAATAAGGCACATGAATATTAAGTCTTTGCAGCATTGTTCTTCACTTACTTTTTTTCCTAAACATCAACCTTATTTCGAGTTTATTCGATCTGATGTAACGAGTCATTCTTCTTTTGGTTATGCTTTTTCTTATGATAATCAGCTTTATTGCTTAACTCCTTTTGATAATCAGGGAGATTCTTTTCCTTATTTAATTCTTGATTATACAAAACAATATTTAGGTCTAGATGCCTTGTTAGTGTCATGTTCGGCAACTTACTGGCAAGCGGTTGTTAAGGCTCAGTTCTTAGCCCAAGCTTATCAGGATTTAGGTGATCGTAAACATGTTTTATATTTGATGCCTTTGATGGGATTAGTTGCTAAACAAACGGTGTTATCTGAGTATCTAAAGATGGCATCTTTACCTTCGTTATTACTAGATTATGCGTATCGTAAAAAAGTGTCATCAAAACAATTATTGCAAATGGTTCGCTTTGATCTTTCTTTTTTAACTTGGTTTGATAGTGATGTTTTACCTTATATTGATCCAAGTTGTTCGGTGTTACTTGATTTATGCGAATCTTTACATGATTGTTATCAGCGTTTAGGAGGTATTCATCTTTTGGTTGAGTCATTGCAGTTTGACTCTATTTGGGAATCGTATTCTGATTTAAATAAACGATTATCTATTTTAAGGGATCGATTGTTTAAACAGCGATACCCTACTCAAACTTATTATAATCAACGTATGAAAGATCAGATTAAGGTCTTGGATTTGCCTGATTTTATGTCGATTGATTGGGATAAAACGTTAGAAAATAAAGGGTTCTTTTTGAATGTTCATGTGTCTCGTTTGGATGATTTACAGGGTTTATCGTTATTGTCAGATAAACAATCGTTATTTGAAACGTTGTTACAGGAGATGACCTATGACTCAGATTAAACAGGCTATGGTTGATTCATCTCAGGTTGATTCAGAGTTAATTTCAGCTCTTAATGAAGCAGGGATTGAGTATGTTGTTCAAGATGATGTGGATACACAAAAACATTATCGAGCAGGAAAAAAGAATTTGGTGGTAGTTGATAAAAAAGGAGATGCGCTTGATACCTGTGCCACGATTAGTGATAAATATATTTGCTGTAATGTTAAAGTGTTAAAATCAGTTAGTAATTGTCCTTATGATTGTTCGTATTGTTTTTTACAAAATTATTTAAATGACGGTAATACAAAGATGGTGGGTAATGATAAAGCGCTTATTGATGAAGTTAAAGAAACGTGTTTTAAAGAACCTAATCGTATTTTTAGGATCGGAACTTGGGAATTAGGTGATAGTTTGGCGTTGGAACGAGAAACGGGTCAGGCTCAACGGCTTATTAATGCTTTTCGTGATATTCCTAATGCTGTATTAGAGCTTAAAACTAAATCTGATATTGTGGACCCTATTTTAGCGTGTGATCATCAACAGAAAACGGTTGTTTCGTGGTCTCTTAATGCCAATACTATTGTTGAAAAACAAGAACATAAAACGGCTCGTTTGCAGGAGCGCTTACAAGCCCTTAAAAAAGTGACTGATGCAGGTTATTTGGTAGGCTTGCATTTAGATCCTATGATTTATTTTGAGGGCTGGGAAACAGATTATGAATCTTTGGTTAGGCAGATGATTGAGTCAACTTGTTCAAGTCAAATTGCCTGGATATCCTTGGGAAGTTTACGGTTTAATCCAGAGATGAAAAAAAAGATAGAAATGAATTTTCCTGCTAGTGATATTACTTATACCGAAATGATTCGTGGTGATGATGGTAAAATGAGATACCCTAAACCGCTTAGAATGCGTATGTATCGTCATGTTATGGATGTGTTATCAGCTGCACTTGGTTATGATGATTTGTCTCCTCAAACAGGGTTTGATAAACCTTTATTTTATTTTTGTATGGAGCGCTGGGATGTATGGCATGATTTATTAGGATCCTCCCCTACTTCGATTCAAGATTTAGATTATTTGTTTGCGAAGTCTTTGCAAGCTCGTTTTTTTACGGATTTACCTGTTCCTAATCCAATAGATTATGGGGTATAGGGTTTCTTAAGTTTTTTTTCTTGTTTGAGTTAAATTTATTAAGATTTGGAATTTTTTAGTTTTGTTGAACCTTAATTTGTTTTTGTCTTAATACTAAGCTTGTATTTTTAATTTTTCTTATTGGTTTGAAAGGACCAGGACTGACTTCTTCGTTTTTTTCTAACACTATTTCTAAGGGATTTGTATTGATTCCATATGATTCAAGTTCATCTAAGGTTTGAAGGATTGATTTAAAGTCTGGGAGGAATTTTAAAGGGATACTTTCTTTGGTTAGATATATGGATAATATTAGGTCTAGTGGTTCATGAGATACTTGTGGTTTATGAACAAAATTTTTTATTTTTTGTTTGATTTCTTTTGGTGTTTCTTGAGGATTTAATATTAGGCTTTTTATTTGGTGCGTTTTAAAGTCTGTGGGGTTTTGTTTATAATGTGGGGAGTTTTTTGAGTGGACTGTTCTGAACCAAGGTTCTATTTCTTTTTCTTTTCTATTAGCTAGGATTTTATTTAGTGTTTCTTTTTGTTGTTCGATTTCTTGATCAAAATTCTCACTTAATTGCATTAGTTTTTTATCATCTTGGTCGGTTAATGTTTTTATCGGGTGTAGTTGAAAGAATGATTCAGCTGTTGATGATGTTGTTAGGTTTCGAGCTATATCTGAATCTAATGATTTATGTATATTTGCTAATTTATTTTTATTTAATTTCTCTAATAAGTTTTTTTGGTCTATAATTTTTTTGTATTGTATTTCGTGTTCTTTATACTTACTTAATTGCATTAGTTCTTTATCAAAATCCTTACTTAATTGCATTAGTTTTTTATCATCTTGGTCGGTTAATGTTTTTATTGGGTGTCGTTGAAAAAATGATTCAGGTGTTGATGATGTTGTTAGGTTATGAACTGTATCTGAATCTAACGATGGATGAAAAATACGTATCTTTTCTAATTTGTTTTTATCTAATTTCTCTAATAAGTTTTTTTGCTTTATTAGTTTTTTACATAGTATTTCACGTTTTCTGTTAATGTGATCATTTAATAACTCTGTTAATTTATTAAGTCTATTGTGTTGATCTAGGGAGTTGTTGTTTTCTGGTATCGTATTTTGGTTAAATATGGTTTGTATTAGTAATCTGCTTTCAGTTTCATTTCCTTCATTTAATTGATTTAATAGGTGTATTTTTGTTTCAATTATCTGATAAGATTTATAACTTATTTTACTGTTTATTAAATTATAGGCTGTGTTAGGAAATGTAGATAAGGAGTTATATAGGGTGGTAATTGATGGTGGTAAAAAGTTTTCTAAGTTAGAGATCATGTTGGCTTTTTCTGGAGGTAATACAGAGGTAGGTGAACTTGATTCTTCTTTTTTGGGAGTTGGATGTTCGCTTGTTTTTATTCGCTGGTGCGCTTGTTTATTGAGTGAGTCTAATGCTGAGTAAGAACGTATCATAATAATTATTTATTGTATTATAGCATTAAAGTTGTCCTTAAGAATAATGAAACATAAAATTTCAATACATTAATTCTCTTTATTTTTTCGATTTATACTATGTATGAAAAAGGAAATTAAATGAATTTTGAATATAATCAATTTGAATCAAACTCAGGCTCTAGTGATAGTATTTCACGCTATTTAGGAGGGTCTCTTTCAACGGCTGATACTGGTATTGGTTTTGGCGAAAATGCATTTTCTGATATTTTACAAACTCAGATGATGGCGGTTCAGCCTATTAATTCTAAGGTTGATGCTATTTTACAGCGCTTAGAAAATGATCAACCGTTAGTTGGGATGACGCCTCAAGAAGCTTCAGAGGCTATTTTTGAATCGATTAAACATATTCTTAGTGGTGTTGCGGATGTTTTAAAGTCTATGGGACAGTCAGGGTTAGCAGGAGACACAACAATTGAAGATTTAAGTCGTTTAATTGAAGGTGCTAAACGATTATTTGATCGTTCTGAAGATCCTCATGTTTTAGAACAAATTGGAGAGGTTTGGGAACCTTTAAGAAAGAAAAAATCGCCTGTTTTTCATTCAGTACATGCTTATTTTTTTCATATTGCTGTTACCTTTTCCGATCAAGATGGTGAGGGGTTATCGATTGATACCTCTGGTTTAACAGAAGACGCTGAGGAAATGGATCGAGGTGTTTATTCGTATTCAGAGCAAACATCATTAATTTTACTTGATATTGTTGAATCGTTTTCGGATTCTGCAGAAAAGGATGAATTGTTGAGCGTGTTAGAGATGGCTAATATTCGTGAAGAAGCTGATATTGACTCTGATAGTATGATAGACTTTTCTGATGCTGCATCATCGGAACAGTCCACATTCTTCTACCAATAATTTTTCTTTATATCTGAATCAGTTAGGGATTGATTCTCGTTTTGTTTTAGGAACATGGTCTTTAGGTGGTTCTCATTTTGGATCCTATGATACTCGTTTAGCTACTGATATTATTCAGAAATCTTATGATTATGGGATTAGACAGTTTGACTGTGCTTCTTTTTATGCAAAAGGTCAATCTCAGGCAATTTTACGACAAGCTCTTTTATCAAAAAAAACAGATTCTTACCTTATCCATTTAAAAGCAGGTTTACGTTGGAAAGGTAATGCTGTATTACATGATGGATCTCAGGATCATATTATGGATACTGTTTTAGCGGCTTTAAAATTTTTTAAACGTGATAGACTAGATGTTTTTTTACTGCATTGGCCTGATCCTAATACTGATATTCGTATTGCCTGCGATACATTAACAGCGTTACGTCAGGATGGAAAACTAGCTTGTTGGGGGCTTTGTAATCTTAGTGAAAATCATCTTTCTTTAGTGCAAGGTTATGATTATGATGTTTGTCATTTTCATTATAATCCGCTTCATAGGGAAACAGAGAAGGTGATGAAAATGATGGTTTCTGAAGGCGTTGTAACAATGGGGTATTCCCCTTTCGAACAGGGATTACTAGTTAATTCAGACTATTCATATAGCAAGGTTTTTGGAAAGCGAGATGTTCGTAAGCGTAACCCTTATTTTTTAAACCAGGCTATTAAACGTAGTTTGCAAGAGTTATTTGGTTTAGATACGGCTGGTTTTTCATATTCTCACTGTATTTTACAATGGCTTTTGGAGCAATCTTGTTTACATAGCATTATTTTTGGTGTTCGTTATCAAGAGCATTTAGATGAGATAAATGCATTTTTAAAACTTTCTAAGAGTGATATTAATTTGTTACAGCAATCTTTGTTTTATCAACGACTAAATTTGACCTTTTAGTTGTAAAAAATGGATAATTAATTGGGATTATTTTTAGAATGTCAAATTTAAAATTTCTTTTACAATAGAATATAGGTATATCATATATTTTCGGATATATCAGTTTATATTGTCTGTTTCTTAGGATGGTTTGCTTTGCTTATGTTGACTTCAAATTGGTCTATGTTGCTATAATAGATAGGTTTCAATAAAATTTATATCAAAGAGGGCGATATGACAGACATGATCACGCATATTATTAAACGAAATGGTGAAAAAAAGCCATTTGATACGCAACGTATTTATAAAGCTGTTAAAAAGGCTTTTGAATCGGAAAGTATTAATGATCATGACACTATATTATCGATTACTAATTCTGCTGTTAATTCTATGCAATTATTAAATACGGGACGCTCTCAGGATGTAACAGTTGAAGAAGTTCAGGATGTTGTTGAAAAAGAGTTGATGGTTCAAGGCTATCATTCTATAGCTCGTTGTTATATTTTATACCGAGAAAAACAATCGCAATTGCGACAAGAAAAAACATATATCAAAGTTCAGGAAAAGACGTTAAAAGTTAAGGTATCTGAAACAGAAGAAATTTTTTATAATCCAAAAACAATAGAAGATTATTTAAGGCGACTATCTTTTGATTTGTATAAGGTTAGTATTTCGGAGATGATAGATGCTATTACAAAACAAATTTATGATGGTATTCCTCAATTTGAATTAGATCAACTTATTTTAGGTTCAGCTAGAGAACGCATAGAAAATCATTATCAGTATAGTAGTTTATCATCACGTATTATTTTAGATCGTTTATATACTTCAATTTTAGGTTCTGGATTGGCAAGTGATACTCAGGAAGTAGAATATCAAGCAAAATTTAAGGATTATATTCAAGAAGGAATAGATTTTGAGATTTTAAATCCTGATTTATTACATTTTGATTTTGATAAGTTATCAAAAGCTATTGATTCAAAACGGGATTATTTATTTCACTTTTTAGGGATTCAAATTTTGGTTGATCGCTATTTTATTCGAAACAGAGATTTAAAATCTTCTGTAATAGAGTTGCCACAATGGTTTTGGATGCGTGTGGCTATGGGATTAGCATTAAAAGAAAATGAATCAGATCGTAATGATAAAGCTATTGAGTTTTATAATGTATTATCGAGTATGGATTTAGTATCCTCTACCCCAACTTTATTTAATAGTGGAACTCGGTTTAGTCAAATGAGTTCGTGTTATTTAAATACGTCTGAAGATTCTTTGGATGGTATTTTTAAATTGTTTTCTGATAATGCTAAATTAAGTAAATGGGCGGGTGGAATTGGTTCTGACTGGACTCAGGTTAGAGCGACTGGTTCAAAAATTAAAGGTACAAATGGCACATCTCAAGGCGTTATTCCTTTTATTAAAATTTTTAATGATGTTGCTCTTGCTGTTAATCAAGGTGGTAAACGTAAAGGTGCTATGTGTGCTTATTTAGAAATATGGCATATGGATATAGAACAATTTTTTGAGTTACGTAAAAATACAGGTGATGAACGTCGTCGTACTCATGATATTAATACGGCATGTTGGATTCCTGATTTATTTATGAAACGGGTTGAAGAGAAAGGTGATTGGACTTTGTTTTGTTCGGCAGATGTTGCTGATTTGCATGATTTAACAGGCTCTGCTTTTGAAGCTCGGTATTGTGAGTATGAAGCTGATTCGTCTATTCGTAAACGTGTTATGCCTGCGGCTGAATTATGGCGTAAATTATTAACGATGCTTTATGAAACAGGGCATCCTTGGGTTACTTATAAAGATCCTTGTAATATTAGAAGTCCGCAAGATCATGTAGGTGTTGTTCATTCATCTAATCTTTGTACAGAGATTACCTTAAATACATCTAAAGATGAAACGGCTGTTTGTAATTTGGCTAGTGTGAATTTGGCTCATATGATAAAAGATGGTGAATTAGATAGAGAAAAGATTGAGAAAACGGTGTCGATTGGAATTCGTATGTTGGATAATGTAATTGATAATAATTACTATCCAACGGTTGAATCAGAGAAAGCAAATTTAAGTCATCGAGCAATTGGCTTAGGGTTAATGGGATACCAAGATGCGTTGTATCAGTTAAATATTGATTTTGAATCTGATGAGAATTTAGAATTTGCGGATGCTTCTATGGAAATGATTTCTTATTATGCTATTTTTGCTAGTTCGCAATTAGCTAAAGAAAGAGGTTCTTATGATACGTTTAAGGGAAGTAAATGGGATCGTGATATTTTTCCGTTAGATACTATTGATATTTTAGAAAAAGAAAGAGGGCAAGCTATTGATGTGGATCGTATTACACGCTTGGATTGGCAGGTTGTTCGTGATCATGTTCAGAAATATGGTATGAGAAATTCTAATGTTATGGCGATTGCACCTACGGCTACGATTGCTAATATTTCCGGTGTTTATCCGTGTACAGAACCGGCTTATAAAAATATGTATATGAAAGAGAATTTATCAGGTAACTTTTTTGTAATTAATCGTTATTTAGTGGATGATTTAGATGCTTTGGATTTATGGAATGAATCTATGGTTAAACAAATTAAGTTACATAATGGATCTATAGGGAAGATTGCAGGGTTACCAGAATCATTTGTACGTAAATATAAAGAAACGTTTGAAGTAGATATGCATTGGTTGTTACGATCAGCATCTAAACGTATGAAATGGATTGATCAATCGGCTTCTACTAATGTATTTTTAACAACTCAAAGTGGTAAAATTTTAAGTGATACTTATACACTTGCTTGGAAGTTGGGTTTAAAAACGACGTATTATCTAAGAACATTAGCAGCAACACAGGTTAGTAAAGCTACTGTGCAAGAAGATGTTAATATTGAACCATTAGTGTCTGCCACTGCTGTATCGAATGATACGGTTAATGTGTGTAGTATTTTAGACCCTGAATGTGAAGCGTGTCAGTAAAATATAAGGAGGCAAAACATGACAACAAATTCGTTTGAAGGTGAATTTACAGGATCGGCATTATCGAATGCTGAATTAATTAATAAGCGTAAGGTTATTAATGGAGAAGATGATGGGTTGATGCAGGTGTCTCCATTAAAACATCCTTGGGCAAGAGATATTTTTAAAAGTATGCAACGTAATAACTGGGTTGCAGAAGAGGTTCCTTTTCAAAAGGATAAAGAACAATGGGAAAGTGATGAGTTAACGACTCAGGAAAAAGATACGTTTTTAAGAGCTTTAGCTTTTGCTTCTAATTTAGATGGGTTATTAGTTCATTCGTTAAGTGAAATTATTAAACCGAATATTACTAGTCCAGAAATTTCTTTGGCGATTGCTAGACAAATTTATGAAGAATGTTTACATGTTGATAGTTATTCGGTGATGATTGAAGCGGTTGGGCTTGATCCAGAAGATGTTTATGGCTTATATCGACGTGATAAGTCTTTGTATTACAAAAATAAACGTGTTTGGGAATCAATGTTTAAAATTAAGAGAGCTGACTTTGATACTAAAAAGATAGAAGATGCTAAGTTGTTTTTGGAAGCGTGTACTACTAATTTAATTTTTGAAGGTATTTTCTTTTTTAGTGCTTTTTTAGTGTTTTATAATTTTGGACGACATAACAAAATGCCTGGTTCAAAAGAAATGATTCAGTTTATTAATCGTGATGAAGATTTGCATGTACAATTATTTGTGAATATCATTAACGAGATTAAGAAAGAACAACCTGAATTATGGACAAAAGAGGTTCAGGATAAGATGTATAAAAATATCGTTGAAGCTGTTCAAATGGAATATGACTGGGGTTGTTCTTGTATTGGTGATGGGATTTTGGGTTTAACGCCTGAGACTTTAAAAGATTATATTCAGTTTATTGGTGATTTACGTTTAACTGCAATTGGGTTGCCAAAGGCTTTTAATTCGAAAAACCCCTACCCTTGGATTGATGAATTCACACAAGGATCAATGATAGAAGTTAATTTCTTTGAAGGTACGGTAAGAGAATATCAGACAGGAACGCTTGAGTGGTAATAATGGTTGTATCGGGGGGGGCTTTAACTTTATTTTGAACTGCTTAGTACTATGAACATTCCTCCTTGTTTACCAACAGGATTACGAGAAAAAGGAGTACCTGGTTTTGTTAATGGTCAAAAAAAATCTTCTAACAGATTTGAACCCCCTGTTGTTCAAAATTATGATAATAGAAATGGTTTTATTGATTCAGCTTCATTACCATCGAAGGACTTAATGTATCCACCTCATGTATGTTGTAGTCCGTGGAAGGCTCCTGGGCATATTTTTGTTGTTGTTGAGTTTATGAAGCCGATTCCAGCTGAGATAGTTTCTCTTTTCAAATCTATTCCTAATAAGTTGGTGATGAGTTTATGAAGCTGATTCCAGCTGAGCTAGCTTCTCTTTTCGAATATATTCCCAATAAGCTGAGATAGCTTTTTATTGGGAAGAAATTTGAATTTTTTTATCAATTTTTATATTTTTTTGAAATTTTTTGGTATTTAATTACGATAATAATATAAAGCCTTTAATATTTTAGTTAATTTAAAGGTAATTTTGTATTAATAATTTAATTATTATTTATCTCCTTTGGGGGGGGTAAATAAGGAAGGAGGTATATTTTGTACCTTGCAGGAAATAAACGATCTATTAATAAACGATCTATTAATGATTATAGATATAATAAACCTCGTCATCTGGCTCTTGATCCTCGTCATCTGGCTCTTGATCCTAATAGAGATACAACTACTTGTAGTGGTGGCTTTGAAACATCTCCAAATACTGTAATTTCTCCAAGTGAAAAATTTAACTGGGATAGTAGTTCGGTTTCTTGTGAAAAATTTAAGTGGGGTATTGGTTCGGATTCTAGTTCTACTTCGACAAATCCGGATCCTTTTTTACCATCTAAAAAATTGTGGCATTTGACTGATATTGAGAAAGAGATTTTTCTTAATGAACTTCCGCATGAAAAGAAAAATTTTTTTTTATGGGATAATAAAATTTCTGTTCAATCTCATCATATTATTCCTAAGTCAGTTTGGAAGAATTTTTTCTTGTCTTTTTCTGTAGATAACTTAAAAAAATTATTGAAACTATTATGTGATGATACTGAACTATATGTTAGTTTGAAAAAATTTTATAAAGATCATTTTCAGAATGGGAGTAGTTTTAATTTTTTTTATGGAGATAAACAGTGTATTGTTTTTCAATCGATTATACACCCTTCGATTATACACCCTTCATTTTTTGATTTTCAATTTAATGTTACTGATATTAATCTTGTTTCAGCTCAATATTTTTTAATTGCTTATTTTAGTCGTCATCCTAATAATTTGTTTTTTGGCCCAGAGTCAATATTTCGTTTTGACGATCCTAATAATGGATTAGACTTTCCAGAGATACGCTATTCAGGGCAAGATAATTCTTTTAAAGATAATGAAAAATTGTTTAAAGATCTGTTTGCAGTATGTAGGGATGCTTGTAAATTTAGTGTAGATAGTATAGCACGAAACTTGCTTTCTTTTTTTTATTATCAACGACTCGATCCTGTCTGGCTTTTGTTTGAACAACCTTCCTTGCATAGATTAACAAGCCAACATTGTGGCAAGGACAGACAAATATATCAGGTTCAACGTGATTATGTAGAATATTTTCAGTTTAAACCAATTTTTCTTTCACCGCCAAAAGATGCTTTTACATCACCAGCTTACTCTGAATTTAACTGTTTGGGTAAATTTTCTAATATTTCTTTTTTTGTACGTGATGGGTACTTAATAAATAAACAAGGTAAAATATCTGGTTTTTTTTCTGAAAATATTAAAACATTATATGTAAAGGATGTAAGCCAGCCTTTGCAGTTACCACGGTGTGTTAAGCCGCGTTTTTATGACGAAGAACAAATTCATGAAGCCTTATGTGATTGCAAAGAATGAATCTAGATACTTTTATTAGTCCCAACTTAGTTTAAGATTATTTTGTGATTTCGGTTGTATAGATTCTTGTTTTGTTTGTGTTATTTTTACTCCTACTCGTTTTGTATAGGAAATAGCATCAGGTTTATAGATAAATAATGATGTTTTTATCGTTTGTGGGTATTGAAATACTATGGTTAAAATTTCTTTGGCTAAGGATTCTAAAATGTAATGTTGGCTTGTTTCTACATATGTTTTAATTTCTTCAGATAATTGAGCATAATTAAGTGCTTTGTCGATATTATCTGTTTCTGCTGCTTCTTGCATATTATATTGAATTGCTAAGGATACGGTTAAGGGCTGTTTTGTTGTTCGTTCAGATTCCATGCAACCAATAATGGTTGTTACTTGCAATTCATCAATAATAATTTCACCTAACATGATCTTGATTATATATTTAATTATTGAGTTTAACCAAGTATAATTTTTGAACTTAGAAAAGGAGGTTATTGTGTCACATTATGTTTATATTACAAGACGTGTTGTGTTTTCAGCGTCTCATCGTCTTTATTCTAATCAGTTATCAGATCAAGAAAATTGGGATGTATTTGATAAGTGTAGTAGAGAAAAAGGGCATGGCCATAATTTTGAATTATTTGTCACTTTAAAGGGAATTCCTGACCCTGTTACTGGTATGATTATGAATTTATCAACTCTAAAAACAATTTTACAAGAACATATTTTAGATCCTATGGATCATCGTTTTTTAAATGATGATNTTCCTGAATTTAAGGATTTGNTACCNAGTATTGAAAATCTTGTGATTGTTGTTTGGAATAGNCTTATTCATCACCTTGGTGATTTGTTNTANGAAGTTAAAATNATTGAAACNGAAAATAANTTTGCNTTTTATCGAGGAGAATAAGANNNNTTTNTTATTNAGATAAAGNNTTTAAAACNTCNTCAACATGGCCTGTTACTTTNACTTTTGACCAGCGTTGTTGGATNATNCCTTCTTCATNAATTAAAAATGTTGTTCGTTCTGTTCCAAAATATTTCTTTCCATACATGGATTTTTCTTTCCAGACATCATAGGCTTTATTAATTTCGGTATCTGGATCACTTAATAAGGTTATGCCTAAGTTATATTTGTTACAAAATTTTTCATGAGATTGTGTGGAATCTTTTGATACACCTAAAATAATTGTGTTTAAGGCATCAAATTCCTTCTTTTTATGTGTAAATTCTTCTGCTTCTTTTGTACATCCTGAGGTGTCGTCTTTTGGATAAAAATATAATACTACTTTTTTTCCTCGATAATCCGTTAAATTAATGGTGTTGTTGTCTTGGTTTTGTAATGAAAATTCAGGTGCTTTTTTACCGTTTGTTGTCATCTTTTTCCTCCAAAATATGTTTATTTTACTATTATACTAACCTATTATAATAGTATGAAGATAATAAATTTTAGATTTGTATGTATCAGTTTATTCTTAATGGCCTCGTTGGTAATGGCTCAACATCCGTATGAAAGTATTTGGTCTGGTTTAGTTGATGAGTATACTCATGTAAAAAAATCAAAGGGTGTAGCGTATGTTTATGTTGATTATGCTTCTTTGGTTAAAACTCAAAACTTTCGTTTGTTAGGTCGTATTTTACCTAAAATAGACCCTGATACATTAACGAAAGATGCTTATTTGTCTTATTTAATTAATTATTACAATATTAAAGTGGTTGAATCTGTTTATCTTAAAGATTCTGTAGATATGGCGTTTTTTGCTGATATTAAAACATCGTTAGCAGATTTAGATGTTCGTACTTTGTTTTGTTTATCTGCAGATGATATTTATTTTCCCAATCTTATTGCTTATTCAAGTATTGATTTATCGGATCAGCTAGATAAGCAGGTTAATGATACATTAGCTAAATTATTTCGTTATGATAAGGGTGTTGGTATTATTTATGTTCATGATTGGTTTGATCAGCAACCGTTTACTGCTGAGTTTAAGCAATCTTTGATCTTGCAGGGTTTTCCAAAGTACCATACTAAAAAATTAACTATTCATTCATCACATTTTGGAAGTGTTTCAAATGCGATCGAAAAGTAATGTTTAAACTTTTATTTCAAAGGGAATGACTACTCTATAATACAGATAATTGGAGTCAGACATGGGACCGTCTAATATTAACCCAAATAGTAAGGGGCCTCTTCAAAATAGGTCAAATATAAATGCACAATCGGTTACATTAACTGTTAATGGTCAACAAGTCGTTGTTACTTATTCTAGGTTACAAAAAATTGTGCGTGGGTTATCTAAAATGGCTTATCTTAATGGAGAAACGAACGATGAAGAATCCTATGGTGAGGAGATTGCTGAAGATATTTTTGAAGCCTTAAAACAAGTTAAGAAGCGTCAGAAGAAAAAGAAATGATAATATTATAATTTTACCATAATGATACTTATTAAATTTTTTACTTATATCTTTACTATTGTTTTTTGTGCCGTTTTAGTGGGTTGTGGGGCTATTTCAGATTCTACGGATACTTCTTCATCTTCTACAACACCTGTTTCTAGCAATTGTTCAGCTGTTTTGTTTGATAGTTTGCCAGTTGATAATCTTGTTAGTATTGTGCCTTTAGGCAATTCTAATCCTCGCGGGGGTCATACTTTTCCAACGCCACATAATTATGTGTATTTTGATGAACAAGGTAATACGGATTTGGCTGTTTATAATGTTATGGCGCCTGGTGATATTACGCTAACTTCGATTGAGACGATGACTTATACTCATAAGACAACGGGTGTACAAAGTGCGGATTATTCTATTAATTTTAAATCTCAAACATGCTCTTCTGTTATTGGATATTACAAACATGTTAAGGGGCTTGAATCCAGTCTTGAGTCTCTATTAGAGTCTATTTCTAAAAGTTGTAATGCTTATGATGCCGGTGATCAAGATGTTGAACGGTGTAATTATAGTTTTTCTCATAAGGTGAGTTCAGGAACTGTTATTGGTACGGTTGGGGGCGTGGGTCAAGAACAAGCAAATTTTGATTTTGGTGTTGCGGATAAACGAACTCGCTTAGACTTTTTGGACCAAAATTATTATTGGAGTGATTTTTATTATATGATGTGTCCTTGGGATTATTATTCAGCTGAATTTAAGGCTACTTATGATATTGTTGCTAAATTTGGTATTAAAGAACAGGGTCTTGATTTTGTTTCTCGTCAAGGTGAACCTGCTTGTGGTGTATTTATGCAAGATGTAGCTGGTACAGCAAAAGGTAATTGGTTATTGCCAACTCAAACTTCTTTTGAAAAAGAGGATTATCATATTGCGTTAATAGAAAGTAATTATGATGCTGCTAAAGCTATGTTTTCAATTGGGAGTGATAGTGAACTTATCGCTAATAATAAGGCCTATCGATCTGAGTTTAGTCCTAATCCCGATGAAACAAGTTTTATCGGACAAGATTTTGCTAATGTTGTACCGGGAAATATATATTGTTATTCATCTTCTGATGATAAGGCCTATAAGATTAGCCTTGATTCAGAAAATTCAAGTGAAGGTAATGAACAGCATATTCGTATTTTACTTTATTTAACAGATGATACTACATTAAAGATTAAGGTTGATGATGCAAATACGTCATGTGAAGGTGAGAATATTCCTTCAATTGGGGATTTTAATGATTTTTCTCCAGTTTCTTTTGTACGGGATATTTAATTTTATAGTGTATTTATTTCATCAATTTTTTTTCTAATATACTCAAATACAGCTGTCATGCTTGTGTCAAAGCGCCCATAGCGGTCTTGTAAATCGTCTTGAATAGTTTGGCAATTTGTATGTGTTTGGCATTGCAGTAATTGTTTGTATATTGCAATTCGTTCACGTGGTTCAGAAATATACGTATCACTAATGGTCATATATTTGGTTTCTAGTACTGGATAACGAGTAGACTTATTTTTTCCTTTTTTTTCGTTAACAGATTCTTCTAATAATTTGCAATAATAACTAAATCCGATGGATAATACATGACCATGTTGTTCTTTTCCCAAGACAGAACCGGCACCTCTGATTTCTAAATCTCTTAAGGCTATATCATAACCTGATCCTAGTGATACATATTCTTTAATTGCCTCTAAGCGTTTACTTGCTTTTTCGGATAACGTTTTTTTATCGTTATATAAAAGATAGGCATAGGCTTGTTGGTTAGATCGCCCTACTCTACCACGTAATTGATGGATTTGTGCCAAGCCAAAACTTTCGGCACCATCTAAAATTATGGTGTTAGCATTTGGAATATCAAGTCCATTTTCTACAATGGTTGTTGATAGTAAGCAATCATATTTTTTTTGTTTGAAATCGGTCATAATTTGCTTAATATGAGATTCTTGTTGTTGTCCATGAATAATACCGATTTGTAAGGATGGTACGATTTCTTTTAGATAAGTTGCTTTTTTATGAATGGTTTTTATATTATTGAAGACATAAAATACTTGGCCGTTTCGGTTTAATTCCTGGTGGATAGCATTTTTTAGTATCTGATCATCAATGGGGTTAATATAGGTTAGAATCGGTTTTCTGTTTTTTGGGGGTGTTTCTATGACAGAAAAGTCTCTGCTGCCGCTAAGCGATAAATAAAGGGTTCTTGGTATGGGTGTTGCGCTAACATTAAGGATATCAACGTTGGGTTTAATCATTTTTATCGTTTCTTTATGCTTTACTCCAAAACGTTGTTCTTCGTCGACTATTAACAAGCCTAAATTGTTAAATGAAATATCTTTAGATAATAAACGATGGGTGGCAATGATACAGTCGCATTGATTATTTTTAAGTTGTTTAATAATCTCTTTTTGGTCTTTTTTTGTTATAAATCGTGATAAACATTTAATGATATAGGGTGTATTTTTAAGTCTTTCTGTAAATGTTTGAAGATGTTGTTCGGCTAATAAGGTTGTAGGTACTAAAATAGCAACTTGTTTTTGATTGTCTAAGGCTTTTAATGTAGCTCTTATTAATAATTCTGTTTTACCATACCCAACGTCTCCGCAAATAAGTCTGTCCATGGGTCTACTATGTTCCATATCGTTTTTGATTGCTTGGATGGTTTTTTCTTGATCTGGAGTTAATGGGTGGGGAAATTCTTGTTCAATAATTAGTTGTAGTTCTGTATCAGGAGCATAGGCAAACCCTTGTTGTTTATTTCTTGTTTTATAGGTTGTAAATAACTCTTCTGCTAGTCTAAGAGTATCTGCTTTTGCTTTTTTCTTCTGAGATCGCCATTTGGCATCGTTAAGGCTATTAAGGGGTGGGTTTGCTGTTGTTTTTTCATATTTATGAATACGATTAATTTGGTTAATGGGAATATAGATGGTGTCCCCTTTTTTGTATTCTAAAATAATATATTCACCTTGAGAATTTCGAAATGTTTTGTAATGTAATCCTTTAAATTTTCCTAAACCATAATCTTCGTGGATAACATAATCATTTTCAAATAAGTTTTCGATGATTTTATGATCGATATAACTTTCATTTAAATTGACACCGGTTGGTTTGTGATGTGTGCTGTCAAACGCGATAATGTGACAGTTATTTAGTTGTTTTGTAATACGTTGTGTATGAGGTGAAAAATAATGGATTCGTGATAATGTATCTAAATCAAATTCAATTCGGATGGGATGGGTGGATTCGGCTGGAAAAATATCCATGATGTCTCCACGTACTGCAAATTCTCCTATTTCTAATACTAATTTGCTTCTTATATAATTTAATGTAACAAGTTGTTCGATTACTTTATGTTGGGAATAGGTTTGATTTAATGATAATTTTATTTGTTTCATTTTTTATGCTTTTATTAAACTGATACAGTCTACCGTATCAATTTGATAGTTGTCATGTAGTAATTGGAGACAATTTTTCATTGTTGTTTGTGTTGTTACAATATCATCTACTAAGGCTATTTTTTTGTTTTTTAAATTAATATTATAGTTTTTGTTATAGTTAAAGGCTTTGCTTAGTACTTTTTTACGGTTTTCTTTTGATAATTTTGAAAGAGAGGGTGTTTGTTTATTTCGTTTAATAGGATAAATAAGTGGAATAGCGTGTATATCAAAAATGGGTTTAAAAATGGCTTCAATAATATTATAACCGCGTTGATATTGTTTTTTTTGATGATAAGGAATGCTTATCCATGCATCATATTGTTTGATAAGGGGTTGTATGGTTGCTGTTTTTATTAGGTGTTGTGATACTGATTCTAATGCTTTTTCATATTGATCAAATTTAATCGCTTGAATGATGTTTTGTAGCTGGGGAGTATACGATGAAAGATAATAGTGTTTATGTGAATCGATTGTGGATGTATTAATTTTGAAATTTAATGAGTTATGGCATTGTGAACAAATATAGCCAAGGTTTTTATTACAACTACTACATAATGGAGGTAAAAAATAGGTTTGAAAAAATTTCCAAATTAAATTTGATTTTTTTGGCAACTACCCAATATTATCTAATTTTTTTATTAATTCTTCTCTTCTTTCCATTTGAAAGGCAGGTGTGTTTGCTAATTCTTCAATGATTTGTTTTCTTTGCTGGACAATATTTTGTGTTGGATTTATGTTTTGCTTTTCAAGCATTGGAATAATTAAATCATAGTCATTTTGAATTTTTGTTAAGCGACTTTCAAGTTTATTAAAGTTGTCTATGTTTTGCTTTAATAGTTCTTGCAGTTCTTTAGTATTTTCTTGGTTAACATTATATTTTGATTGAACGGTATCTTGTGGAATATTGATATGATGTTTTTTGTTTTTTTCCATTTTTTCTAAATATTTATTTAAATTATTTTCAAAGATAAAGTAGTTTGGAAGTCCTCTTCCTCGTTTTTTTTCTTTTACTTCTTCTGCTTGTAATTCACCAGCTAGTATTGCTTTTGTGAGTTTGTATTTTGTTAATTTTCCTTTGGATAATTTTTCGATTTCATATACAGTATATTTTTTTTCATTTTGGTTCATTTTAAAGAACCCCCTTTTAGTTTATAATTTATGATAAATTAAAGTAATTAATTAAATATTATATTTATGATTTAATTTTTTCAATGAGTAATATAAAAAATTATATGATTTTTAAGTAAATTAAGGTGAGGGAAAGTAATAAATGAAAAAAAATTGGATTGCGCCATCGATATTATCTGCTGATTTTTCAAAATTGGGTGAAGAAGTAGAGTCTGTTATTAATGCAGGTGCTGATTTGATTCACTTTGATGTTATGGATAATCATTTTGTACCAAATCTTACTTTTGGTTCTAAGATATGTAAGGATTTAATTAATGCTGGAATTAAAACGCCTATTGATGTTCATTTAATGTGTGAACCTATTGATAATTTAATTCATGACTTTGCTGATGCTGGGGCTACTTATATTACCTTTCACCCTGAAGCATCTACTCATGTTGATCGTTCCATTCGCTTAATTAGGTCGTTAGGGTGCAAACCGGGATTAGTGTTAAATCCAGCTACCCCAACATCATGGTTAGATCATACGTTAGCTGATTTAGATATGGTGTTGTTAATGTCGGTTAATCCAGGTTTTGCAGGTCAGGCTTTTATACCATCTGTTATGAAGAAAATTATTGATGTGCGTCAGAAAATTGATTCGTCAGGCTATGATTGTCGTCTTCAAATTGATGGCGGGGTGACATTAGAAAATATTAATGATATTTCTGTGGCAGGTGTTGATACGTTTGTTATGGGGTCTACTATTTTTAATGCTTCTGATTATGATACGATTTTTAAGGATATTCTTGCTAAGTTATCGTGACAACTCAGGTTTTATACCCTATTCATATTACAAAAGAAAGACGTAAACATATTCAACTTCGATGTTGTCCTGACTTTAGTATTGAGGTTAAGGCTCCGTTTCGTGTGTCTGAAAAAGTTATTATGGATTTTGTGGATTCTAAAAAGCAATGGATTGAAAAACATATGCGATTGTATAAGCAATCTCAGCATATGATATTTCCGAAACCGCTTGTTTTTGGAAGTACCCTATATTATTTGGGTCATCCTTATCAACTTACGTTAATGACTACGTCGGATCATCGTGTTTTTTTGGATGAGGATCGTTTGGTGGTTTGTTTTAGTGATGTGTTGATTCAGGATAAATTAGCTCCTTTTTTAATGGATTGGTATAAAGATATGGCTTTTTCTATCTTTACAGAAAGATTGGCATATTGGGTTGATGTTATGAATGTGACTGTTTCTGATCTTAAGGTTAAGCAATTTAAAGCGCGTTGGGGGAGCTGTTCTCTTAAAAAAATTATTTCTTTAAATTGGATTTTGGTTAAAGCACCATTAGATGTTATTGATTATGTTATTGTTCATGAATGTTGTCATTTGGTTCATTTTGATCATTCAAGGCAATTTTGGAATTTAGTAAATGATTATATGCCTGATTATAAGGAAAAAAAACGTTGGTTAAAAGAATATGGGGTATTTCTTTTGCAAAATCATTAATTTTATATGATTATATGATTGACTATATAGGTGAGGGCTTATGAAACAACGTATTATTGATCATATTTTATCGTCTTCTGTTTATGATGTAGCTAAGCAGACAGATGTTAATTATTTAGACTTTTTATCATCTTCTTTAGGTAATCATATTTATCTTAAACGAGAAGATCAGCAACCGGTTTATTCGTTTAAATTACGGGGTGCTTATCATAAAATTTCATTGCTTTCAGATTCACAATTATCAGCAGGTGTGGTTGCTGCGTCTGCAGGTAATCATGCTCAAGGTGTTGCTTATTCTGCTATGAAAAAGGGTGTTCAGGCTACGATTGTTATGCCTGTTACGACTCCTGATATTAAGGTTAATGCTGTTCGTAGTTTTGGTGCGACTGTTATTTTGCATGGTGATAGCTATGATGATGCTTACGAGAAGGCGCAGCTTATTATTAAAGAGTCTAACGCTGTTTTTATTCACCCTTATGATGATTTAGATGTTATTGCAGGGCAAGGTACTATTGCTCGTGAATTATTGGAACAAGTATCTAATATTGATTATATGTTTATTCCTGTTGGTGGGGGTGGCTTATTAGCGGGAATGGCGGTTTATTTAAAACATATTAATCCTGCTATTAAAATTATTGCTGTTGAACCTGAAAATTCAGCGTGTTTACATGAGGCTCTTCAAGCTAAAGAACGTGTTGTTTTAGATCATGTTGGTATTTTTGCAGATGGTGTTGCTGTTAAGCAAATTGGTCAGTATCCCTATGATTTGGTTCGTGATTATGTTGATGATACGGTTTTATTAACAACGGATGAAATTTGTGCAGGTGTTAAGGATATTTATGATAGTGTTCGTGCTATTGCTGAGCCTGCAGGTGCTTTATCCTTAGCCGGTATTAAAAAATATCTTCAAAGTCATGATATTAAGGGAAAAACAGTTGCTGGTATTTTATGTGGTGCTAATATTAATTTTCATCGGTTACGACATATTTCAGAACGAGCTGAGTTAGGAGAGCAAAAAGAAGCTCTTTTTTCGGTTGCTATTGATGAAAAAAAAGGTAGTTTTTTAACGTTTTGTCGGGTTTTAAAAGGACGATCGATTACAGAATTTAATTATCGGTATCAACATGATAATGTTGCTCAAATTTTTGTGGGAATTCAACTTCAAGATAATGAAACGTCAGCTGATTTTTTAGCTGTTTTAAATGATCAAGGGTATCAAGCCGTTGATTTAACGTATAATGAAGTTGCTAAATTACATTTGCGTTATATGATTGGAGGAAAACCGCAGGATTTGAATAATGAACGTTTATATCGGTTTCAGTTTCCGGAACGTCCTAATGCTTTATTAAATTTTTTAAGTACATTAGGAACCGATTATAATATTAGTTTATTTCATTATCGAAATCATGGGGCAGCTTATGGACGGGTTTTGGTAGGGATTCAGGTTAGTCAGGACCAATTATCAGAATTTACGGCGTTATTAGATTCAATTGGTTATACTTTTTTTGATGAAACGGATAATGAGGGATATCCTTTATTTTTATAAAACTTTTTTTATATTATTAGTATTATGCAATGTTAGCTCAAATTGTTTTTTTATAAATAAATAAGCAATTAATATTAATTAACGTTTTTTATCTATTAAATAAGTTGTAATTGTCTTTATTATTTACCTATAACAAGTGTATTGGGAGTTGCAAATGCGACTTTTGTTTTTCTTTGTTTTGGATATTGCTCTGGTTCTTGTGTTGGTGCTGGCGGTGGTTCTTGTGTTGGTGCTTCTTCTTGTTCTGCTGTTGCTGGTTCTGCTGCTTCTTCTTGTTCTGCTGTTGCTGGTTCTGTTGCTTCTTCTTGTTCTGCTGGTGGTGCTTCTTGTGTTGTTCTTGGCGCTAGGTTCGTTGTTTGTATCTCAGAAAAGGTGACTGTTCGTTTTACTTTATTTTTCTTAGTATTGTTGTAAATGACATACCCACATATAGAAACTAGTAGGGATGCACCAATGATAGATAATGCTATTTCTAAGTTTGGATTTTCTGTTGTTGAATTACTTTCTTGGTGGGATGAAGTATTTGAGGTTGTATTAGATGTTGAATTACTTTCTTGGTGGGATGAAGTATT
>NZWE01000018.1 GCA_002697535.1 Actinomycetota bacterium
CATTTAGATAAATTTGCCCCCCTTTTAAATTCGTCGTGGTTAGAAATTGATCATTCTAAATCAAAATTAGGAAATTTTTCACCAATTTTTATCATGTTAAAACTCCTTAGCATAGTTTTTTTGTGGAATTATACGAGAAAGTATGTAAAAAAGCAAATTTTCTTACTGAAATTAAGGAGTAAGAATAATCGATTCTGAAATATAGAAGGGTGTTAGCTTAGATAACCAATGTTTTGCGATAGCTCATAGCTTCGATGGTATAGCGTGTTCCTTCGGAGCCAATGCCACTATCTTTAATACCAGAAAAGGGGAAATGATCAGCCCGAAAACCAGGGCCATCATTAAGATTTAAAGCTCCCACCTGTAACCGGTTAAATGTAGATTTAGCTAAATTAATATCATTAGTAAAAATGCCTGCTTGTAAGCCATAAGAACCAGCATTAATGGTTTTAATAGCAGTATTAAGATCTGAAAAAGATTGTAAAACCATAACAGGGCCAAATACTTCATCCATAATTAAGGGCGAGTCAGGTAAAACAGATTCAAGAATAATAGGATGAAAAAGAGCGCCCTCTCTTTGAATAGGCAATAAAGAAATAGCCCCCTGTTTGATAGCCTTCTGAACAGAATTTGCAAGTAATTGAGCTACTTCGATAGAAATCATAGGACCAATATCAGTGGTATTCAAAGAAGGATCTCCGACGGTAAGGGATTGAGTTTCAGAGATTACGAGTGCTTTAAAATCATCATAGATACTCTCATGAATATAAAAGCGTTTTGGTGCATTACAGCGTTGACCCGCTGTTCCAAATCGTTGAGATACCGCTGTTTTAGCAGCTAAAGAAAGATCTGCATCAGGCATAACAATGAAAGGATCATTCCCGCCCAGTTCACATAAGAATTTTTTTAAGCCCATATGTTGGGTGATAGATTTAGCTGCGTCAGGGCTGCCTGTTAAACTGATGCAGTTAATATTGGAAAGACTAACTAATTTTTGTAAATCATCAATAGACGGCATGATTAACTGAAGACATTCTTTTGGGATACCTGCTTCATAACAACACTCTACTAGTTTTTTAGCCGATAAATAAGTTTTAGGCGAGGGTTTAAAGAGCAAGCAATTACCAGCTGCAAAACCAGGAGCAAGTTTATGCAGTGCTAAATTAATTGGGAAATTAAATGGAGTAATACATAAGATAATACCGAGTGGAAAATGCTGAACAATGCCAATTTTATTACTTGGAATACCATAAATTGTAGAATCAATTGCTTCACCACGAAGTGCTTGAATATCAACGATAGTACTTTTGAGTGTTATAAGAGCACGTTTCATTTCAGCATAACTTTCAGCAATTGGTTTTCCCATTTCACTTGTAATCAAAGTGGCAAAGGTATCAATATGTTTTTCTAAAATATGAATAAGTTTATTTAAGATAGAGATACGATCTGAGATTCCTAATGATTCTTGTATGGGCAAACCTAATTTTAAATGATTGAGTTGATTAACCGTATCATCAAAAGGGGTATAGCGAATCGTTTCAAGAGTGGTTTGTGAGTAAGGTGAGATAATTTTAAACGATGACATATTCTTTATTGTATGAGTATCAAAGGATTTGAACAATAAAAATTAATAACAAAAAAGAATGCAAGATCTGATAAAAAAGGATCGTGATTAGATAATGAAGTCATCACTTTATCCNGGGAAAATTTAAATAAGGAGATATTCTATGAGTAAGCGCATATCAATTTTAGCAGGAGTGATTAAAAAAAATCAGTTAGTCATGATTAGTTTATATTTGCTTATATGTTTAGGCGTATCTTTACAAGCTAATACAGATATAAATATAAAACAAAAGAGTCTATTAGAAAAAAATCAAAGTTTATTTATTAAAAAAAATAAAGTTAAATTAGCAACTATTATAGGAAAAATTAATGCTCAATTGAATCGATATAATGCTATTAATCAAAATAATATATTTGATAAAGAAGTGACAGATGAAATTTCAGAATATTTAATNCAAACACAAGAGCATAAATTATTAAAAGAATATTTCAATGGTCTCAATACCTTAAACTTAGCTGGATGTAATATTGATGATAAGCAAATAAAACAAATTGTACATATAATAAAAAAGAATAAAACCATCCAAAAATTAGATCTTAGTTTTAATAGTATTACAGAAATAGGAGCTAAGAGTATTGCTTATTTATTAAAAAATAATCCGGTTATTACTGATATAAACTTAGAACTAAATTATATAAAAGATAATGGCGTTAAGGCTATTACACAGGCTTTAGATAAAAATATCACATTAACATCACTAAACCTAAGTGTGAATAACATATCTGATGAGGGAGCTCGGTATATTAGTAACTTAATCAAGAAAAATAATACCCTAAAACAGATTAAGATAAATGATAACAATATTACTGCAGAAGGAGCGGTTGGTATTGCAATCGCATTAAAAGAAAATAATTACATAGAAACTTTAGATCTTGCCTATAATTTGATTGGAGATAATGGAGCAATGGCAATTGCGATATTAATGAATGAGATATTAAAAAACAATGAATCATTATCCTATTTAAATTTAGGCTTAAATAATATTGGAGATGCAGGAGCAATGGCATTATATGTTGCGATGCAAGCGGTACCCATCCATTCAAAAGATAAAGTAGAGTTGAATTTAAGTAATAATAGTATTGGTAAAAAAGCAAAAGATATTATGGGGTTATTACCTAAGAATCCAAATATGAAGATTATATTATAAGATTATGATCTGCATAATGTATCATGAATTAAAGTCGCTAGTTGCAACCCAATTCTAGGAACGGTAGCAATATCTTGGATAGATGCCTGTTTGAGAGAATCAAGAGAATCAAAGCGCTGATATAAGGCTTTTAGACGTTGTTTTCCTAGACCTTCAATTTGTAATAATTGACTTTGTTGAGAAAGTTTATGACGTTTATGACGTTGAAAGGAAAGGGCAAAACGGTGAGATTCGTCACGTATATATTGTAAAAGATGGATCATAGCATTGTCATGAGGTAATCGTAGCGGTTTCTTATGATTAATGCGATAAATATCTTCATTTTTTTTGGCTAACGCAATCAAATCAATATTAGCTTCTAGGCCAAGTTTACAAAGACTAGAAAATGCAAAGTTAAGTTGAGCTTTGCCCCCATCTATTAATAATAAGTCAGGAAGGGGTTCTTTCTTATCTAGGCAATGTTTTAAGCGGCGATACACTACTTCTTGAATAGATTTTGGATCATTACTAGTAGGAATAGGGGATGTAATAGAAAATTTACGATAGGCATTTTTAAATGGGGATCCATTTTTAAAGGCAACGGCAGACGCTACAATATTAGAGCCTTGTAGATGTGAGATATCAAAACCAAAAATTAGCTTTGGAATATTAGTCAATTGAAGAGATTTCTTTAAACTCATTAACACAGACTCGTTAGATGATTTTTTGGGTTTAAGAAGCAATCGTTGTAAGGCATGATGCGCATTTTGAGTAACATTATCAAGTAAATCTTTTTTTAAGCCACGTTCAGGAGAAATACTTAAAGGCAGATTAACATGCTTTAAGAGTGGATTTAAAACAGTAGCAATATCAAAACTACAAATCAAAGAATTAAGGATATCAATATAATCATTGGTATAAGCTAAAAAGGTTTTTTCAATAAAATTAGCGGCTCTAACATACCGCTTTTCATCATAAAAGCCATGCTGAGAGATTAATTTTCCATCAATTAGTTCTTGCACCATGATATAGTAGTAAGAATTTGATTCTACAAATGCCCAGACACTATACGAAGCAGAGTCATCTAACGCCACACGTTGTGATTCTGTTAATTTTTCAATCAAAACAATACGATCTCTAATTGTAGAAGCTTGTTCAAACTTGTGATTATTTGATAGCGATTTCATGTCTTGTTTTAGTAGCGATAACAGTTTGGAGTTACGGCCTGTTAATAATAAAGCTAATTGCGTTACAAGGTCATCATAAATAGGCTTAATGTCTTTTTTGACACAAGGGCCAACACATTTATCAATATCTAATAAAAGACATTTAGGTTCTTTAGATGTTAGAGAAATGGATTGTTTGCAATCACGAATAGGAAAGAGATCGTAGAGTGTTTTTTTTAAAGAACGAGAGGATCCCATAGATGGAAATGGGCCATAATAAGTAGCTCCATCTTGTTGTTTATGCCGAGTAACAATGATACGAGGGAAGGGTTCCTGAGTCGTAACTTTAATATAAGGGAATGTTTTATCATCTTTTAGCAGAATATTATATTTTGGTTTAAACGTTTTAATGAGTTGATTTTCAAGAATAAATGCTTCTTTTTCCGTTCTTGTTTCAATAATTTCAATACGAACAATGTGGGCGACCATCAGTTTAGTTTTGATGGAATCTAAGCGTTTAGAGAAGTAGCTTTTAACACGATTTTTAAGATGTTTCGCCTTGCCAATATAGATAATGACGTCATCATCATCAATCATTTTATAAATACCAGGATTAGGTGGGAGTTGATTTATTGTATCTTTCGTAAAGTACATAATAGTAGGTAAGATTTAAGAGGCTAGATGTGTCTGCTGAGCATCATTATATTCTTGAGATAGTTGTTGCACATAATCAGCAACTGATAAGATAGAGTGGATATTGCCAACGCCTTGTCCAGCACTCCACAAGTCTTTCCATTTTTTGATATCACGTAAGCGCCAATGTTTCCATGCTAATACTAAAGGATGGGGTTTTTTATAAGTAGGAGGAGAAACATTGTTGGGATTAATCCCATATTTTTTTAAACTAGGTTTAAGAATATTAATATTAACACCCGTAAATTCAGGAGTATAAACAATATCATTGGCTGTAGAAGATAAGAGCATTTGTTTGTAATCGTCAGAAGCATTAGCTTCTTTAGTGGCAATAAAACGAGTGCCAATATAGGCTAAATCAGCTCCTAATATTTGGCTGGCCAAAATATCTTTACCAGACGTAATGCAACCAGCAAGTAAAATAGTTCCTGTAAAAATCCGTCTAATTTCGCTTACAAANGCAAAAGGATTAATCATCCCTGCATGGCCACCCGCTCCACTAGATACTAACACTAAACCATCTACTCCTGACTCAATAGCTTTTTCAGCATGTCTACGATTAATGACATCATGAAAATGAATTCCTCCATAAGATTGAATAGCTTGAGAAACATCTTTTGGAGCACGCATGCTAGTAATAATGATAGGGACTTGTTCTTCAAGGCATACCGCGAGATCATGATCCAGTCGTTTATTACTATCTAAAGCAACTAAATTAACACCAAAAGGGGCTACCTTAGCACTAGGATTGGCCTGTTGAAAATCATGACAGCCTTGTTTAATCATTTGAATCCAAGTTTTTAAATCTTCTTTAGGACGAGCATTCAAAGTAGGGAAGGTCCCGACAATACCAGAACAGCATTGAGCAATGACAAGCTCAGGGCTTGAGATAAGAAACATAGGAGCTCCGATCACAGGCAGTATTAATTGATTCACAAGAGAGTCTGGCAACGACATAAAATCAGCTCCTAGCTAACTAATATGTATAATTTACCCGAAAACCATTAGAGTTTAAACAAAAAAATAAAAATAATTAAAAAATTGTATCATCAATAGTTGTTGGTTCTGAGGAAGATTCTTTTTCTTCAGCTACAGAAGTTGTATCTTCATCAGCATACGTTTGAACATTAGATTCAGATGTATCCGACTGCTTAAAAGATGACTTAGAAGAAGAACTTTTTTCCGTTTCAGCCTCTTTTTCAACAAGGATAGTAAAGGAAGAGCGTATATCTTTATGAATCATCACAGTAGCATTGTAGCTGCCTAGTTCTTTAATTGGAGTAAATCCTCTGATGTCATGTTTATCAAGAGTCGTTTCAAAATTAATGTTTAGAGTTGATACTACGTCATTGATAGAAATAGAACCATATAGTTTTCCTTCATCATGAGATTTAACTTGAAATGAAATAGATTTACCATTAATAATTTTATGAGTTTTATCCGCATTTTTCTTTAATTCATCAGAATACTTTTTAGCTTCCTTAGAGATGGAATCAATTTTTGTTTTATTTTCAGCATTATTTAAAATAGCAAAATTAAACGGGAATAAATAGTTAAAGGCATAACCTGGTTTAACAGATTTCTTTTGACCAATAGTAAAACTACCTTTTTTTTCTTTAGTAAATACAACTTCAATTTCTCGCGACATAAATAACTCCTAAATTAGAATTCAACAGAATAAGGAAGTAATCCCATAAATCGTGCACGTTTAATAGCAACTGCAATTTTACGTTGCCATTTCGCCGTTAACCCAGAATTTCGTTTTGGAACGATTTTTCCTCTATCAGTTACAAATCTACTTAACGTTTTCGTATCTTTATAATCAATAAGCTCTATTTTATTAGCGGTAAAATAACAAACACGTCTTTTTGGACGACGTTTAAAAGGTTGTTTTGTGGCATTTGCATTCATAACATTATCTCCTAATTAATTTCATTTTCAGTGGAAGGTGCATCCGTAGAACGATCAAGCATTTGAAAGTTATCAGCAACAACTTCAACCCACTCTCGAGTTTGCCCTTCTTTTTCATATTCATCAATACGTAAAGCACCTTCTACCGCAACTAATTTACCTTTTTTCAAAAATTGAGTTGCAATTTCAGCAAGACGTCTCCAAGCAACAATATTAATAAAATCAGTTACTTTATTATCAGCATTTCCCCCAATACGATCTATAGCAATTGTAAAACGAGCAAAAGAAATACCAGAAGACGTAACACGTGACTCTGGGTCTCTAACTAATCGTCCAATTAAAACAGATTTATTAAACATCTTAAAATGGTACATCCTCACCCAATTGGGTTACAAACTCTGATGATTTTTCATCAGTTTTTATGGCTTCATTAAAATCAAAGGACTTATCTGATGCTTGAGAAGACTCTTCAACAACAGGGATAGTGGATGCCTGAGAAGTAGATGAATCCGTTGAAGCAGATGCATTACTAGATGTATTGCTAATAGATTTAATACTACGTGCTTCAATTTCTGTAATATAAACACGTTGCCCATTATCATTATCAAATGAACGATTACGGATACTGCCATCAACAACAACAATAGAACCTTCAGTTAGCGTCGCAGAAGAATCAGCAAGATCACGCCATGCATTAACAGTAAATATATCCGATTTACTAGTAGCATTTTCCATTTCAGGTCGGTCAACATTTAAAGTAAAGGTACATAAAGCGTCCCCTGAGGAGGTTTGTTTAAGCTCGGGTGTATTTGAAACAGCACCAATTAAAATAATTTTGTTGAATCGAGACATAATGTTATTTTACTCTTTCTGCTAAAGCTTCTTTTGTAAGAACAGAATCCAATGTTACGATCATATATCTAAATATATCTTCTGTTACACCAAGCTTCGTTTGTAAGTTTGTTAATTGGTCATTATTAGCCATAAATTCACAACGATAATAATAGCCTTGAGTTTCTTTTCTTAATTCCATAGCAAATTCTTTAAGGCCAAGGTCTTGAAACTCAATAATACTACCACCTTTATCGGTAATACCATTTTGAACAACATCCGTTATATTAGAGCGTTGCTCTTCAGAAAAATTTGGTAAAATAATTAATAAAATTTCATAAGCTTTAGAATTCATAGTTTCTCCTTAATACAGCTCCTAACTACAAGAGGTGGACAATTTTAGCATAAGCAATAAAACTTATTCAAGTCTATAAATAGCTAATTTAAAAATTATAAGGGGAGGATAGTAAAGGTTAAATAAATACTTGTAGAAGAATTATTAGAAGTAATAATAAATAACTTATGCTATATGATTATTTTTTGACAAAAGAATATCATTCACTTTAGCAAGGTCTGTAGGCGTGTTAATACCAATAATTTCATCAGGATCATCCGTAATCATACCAGAGATAGTATGTCCATTATCAGCTAAAATATGAATAATATCAGTTAAATAATATTCTTTTTGAGTATTATTAGATTGAAGTTGAGAAATATAATTTAGTAATAAAGATGTATTAAATACATAAATACCAGAATTAATTTCAGTAATTTTAGCTTGATCATCAGAGCAATCTTTTTGTTCTTTAATACCTGAGATGTGATTTTGTTCTGAGCGTAAAATACGGCCATAACCAAATGGATCAGTCATATGTGTTGTTAAAATCGTAGCAGCTGCCTTTGTTTGGCAATGAGTATCAAGGAGAGATTCAAGTGTAGATTCTTGTATCAAGGGACAGTCCCCCGCCAAGATAAGGGTATGTTNAGCAGTAGAATCCTGTAAATATGGTAGCACTTGTTGTACAGCATGTCCTGTTCCCAATTGTTCAGCTTGTTCAACAAATGTAAGAGAGGGATTAGTAAATGTTAAGCGAACATCATCAGATTGGTGACCCACGACAACATAAATATTAGGAGCACAAGAGTGAACGGCTTCAAGAACATATGTAAGCATAGGTTTGCCAGAAACATGATGTAAAACTTTTAAGACATCTGATTTCATGCGTGTGCCTTTACCAGCAGCAAGAATAATAGCATTAGTTTGAGCTAACATAGGCACCATTATAATATACTTCTGAGGAAATAAAAGAGAAGCTTAATGTTAGCGAAGACTTGTATTGAGTAGTTTGGTAATTGTATGATGATACAAGTATCAGAATAAAGGAGAAAGACTATGAACGTTATTATTAAAGCACATCATGTTGAGATTACCACTGCATTAAAAGAATATGCGCAGAAAAAGATAGATAAAGTAGAACATTTTTTTGATCAAATACAACATATTACTATTAATTTAAATATTGAAGGGACTCATTCTTTAAATGAGAGTCAAGTAGCATCTGCGATTATTAAATCATCAGGTGCTGTAATAACAGCAAAAGAGAAGTCTCCAGACATGTACTCTAGTATAGATTTGTTAATTGATAAATTAGTTGTGCAGTTAAAAAAATATAAAGAAAAGCTTAAAAAACATAAGGGGAACTTACCATTAAGTAGTCTCTCAATAAAACCTCCGGTAGTAAAAAAGAAAGAAGAATCGATACAACGGTATGTACCAAAGCCAATGGGTCCAGAAGATGCCGTTTTAATCTTAGAAGAAAAGCATTTAAATTTTCTAGTATTTCGAAATTTAAAAGAACGTGTTTGTGTGATTTATCAAACAGACAGTGGAGAATATGAGTTAATTGAAACTTAAATAGAAAGACAAGTGCTACTCCAATAGCAGAATTGTAGTACGGTAAATTATTAAAGAATAATTAACGATAATATCAAAATCATTGATCATGTTAAACGAATAAATTAATGGATGTGTTATAAGTGGAGCGGGATACCAGATTCGAACTGGCGACCTTCTGCTTGGCAAGCAGACGCTCTACCAACTGAGCTAATCCCGCAAGAAGAAAGCATAATCATACCATTAAATAAAAAGGTTTTTAAGAGGAATGCTGTTGATTAGAGATAGAAATCATTAAATTTTTTAAAAGAGATTGAACGGTAGGTAAGTGAGGCGAGCTAACATGGGTGGATGTGTTTTTTTGAAAATCTAAAAATAATGATTCTAAAGCACCTTCATCAGGAGGAGAATCTTTCAAGGTAAGTGCAAATTGTTTTAATCGATTCTTAGATAAAGACGAAGGGTGACCAATGACATTTTGTAGAATAGATTCAATAGATGTATTGTTGATAGATTGTTTTAGAAAATGAGTGATATAAATCCATTCATAATCATGAATGGATACAAATAAATTTAAGAAATGAGTACGTGCTATTGAAAAAGGATATAACAAGATAAATCCTAACTGAGCAACTGTGACTAATGCCGATTCTAATAGTGTTCGTTGTGTTATGAGATATTTATCAAGTAACGTAAACGCTTCATAGTGTTCTTGTAGTTTAGCAGAATCCTGTTTTAATAATTCTAAATTTAACATATTAAGATATCGTTTATTTAAGACGGAATGATCTATTAAAAAGCTATGAAAAGAAGATTTTCTTTTTTTGGAAAGAGGATCAAATAGGGAATGACTTAAATCAAGATTAAGAGGAACCGAATCTAATAAAGCATCTTTTTTTGAAGTAGAAATAGTGTGAGATGAAGATTGTAAAAGAACCATCACAAAAGGGATATAAGAGACATTAAGTAACGAGACAAGATTATGACTAAAAAGAGCATGTTCAAAACTATGGAGTTTATGTAAAAGAAACGATTTTTCATAATGAGTAGTAGGAACTGAAAGCAGGTTAATTAATAAAGAAACTTCTGTCACATGGATGGTTGATTTTACAGAAAAAGATTTTAAGTGAAAGAAAATAGATTCAAAAAATGGGTCTGCTAAACGAATAACCATATCATTGGTAATACTTTGAGGCGAAATCATAGCAGAAATATCATCAATTAACTTAGCATATATCTCATAAGGATCATAAAAATTAAGAAAATCTTCAAGGGAAAACAAAGATAGCATATTATGTTCAGTTAAGTGGCCTTCATCGAGAAGCCATCGTTTAAAAGCTTGGTGGTAAATAGATGATTCAAAGAAAGAGTCGGCTACATAAATAAGTTTTTGTTTAACACATACTGAATTATAGATATTAATAAACCAACTAGGAATCGTTGAGATAGTATAAGCTGTTTCTACTTCTAAATATAATGATATCCATTCATTTTCAAGTTCAGGGGTAAATAATGAAGAAGAGCGAAATGCAATAACAAGCTCAAATAGTGTGTAGCCTGTGTCAAAAAGTTCATTCATAATACGAACTAAGGTATCTAAATTAAGCAATGAAACATGATATTTAGAAAATAAAATTTCTAAGTGATCTTTACAGGCAAACAATTTAGGAAAACAAATACCAGTTTTATTAAAAATAGGGGTAAAATAAGGAGTACAGATAGATTGAACAGAGCTAGGGAAATGAATTAAGAAAAACAAAATAATTTCGATGTTAGTTTGAGTATCATCGACATTCATTGTATTTAACCAAGGGGCTATTAAATCAGTTAATAACGTATTAACTACTCTACTTTCCCAGGCATTATTATTAGACGTGTTATAACAGCCTTTTTCGTCATGAAGTAAGCCATATAAAATAAGATGGCGTTGATTGATGGATAATTTAGGATGAGTAATAAGTGTTGATAATAAATCCGTTGGTAGTTTTTGAATATAATTAAAAAATTTGGATTTAAGTGTCGTGTTATGACTAACCGCAGTACAAAATTCTTGAAGAGCTAATGAGTTAGCCCCAGAAATAAATAAGAGATTAAACAGATAATCAAGATAAGAGGGATCTTCTTGAAAAAAAGTAATGCCTAAATCTTGGTTTAATGTAGGAAGGATAGAGGTTTCTCTGATAAAAAAAGAAGGCGCTTCTTGAATAAGAATATCTAAGCAATGGTGGCGTTGTTGATAAAATGAAATAGACGTTTGTTGAAGATTAACAAATGCAAATTCGATAGGAGGGGTAAATGATATATCAGAATTTAAGATAGCAAGCTGATCAAGGTTTAAATTCGGTAAATCTTGAATAAGTTCACCTGTATCTAAGATAATACCTGCATTTAAAAAGAGTTTAGAAATAGTATTTTTAATAGATGGATCAATATTATTAGATAAGGTAGATAAAGGGATGTGATATAGATTATTTAAAAGTTGAATAAACCAACTTATATTTTTGTTATTAGGAATAATATAATCTTCAATACAACGAGCTAAGAAGAATAAGAAACCAANTTCTTGATCACGCAAGGCTTGTTCTGTAAGTTTCATAAAAGGGTTTGTAGCACTCAGAGTGGTAATCGTATCATTAATAATAATGCTAGAAAAATAATGATCATATAGTTTCTTAAAGAAAATATCGATAAAAATTTCATATTTATAATGGCTAGAACAAAAATGGAAAAAACTTTTCGGTTGATCCTCGATAAAATTTCTTAAAAACACTTCAACACTCATATGGAGAGGGCTTGTTTCGACTAATAAATCAGACAAAATAATATGTTCTTTAGAAACTGAAATAAAATGTTNCCAAATATCACAAAAGGAAGACTGTAAAAAGCAAGCTTTAAATAGGGGGGCATAACACGCTGTTTTTTGGTGATTAATAAACCCTGTAGCTAGTAAAGAAATAGTATTTTGATCAAGATTTTTTGAAGAAAAAATAGGTGCTAGATAAGGGAAATAAGATGCTTTCATATTAGGTATCAGGCAATTAAGAAACCATTGATGCAGATATGTTTTATCAGGAGCATAAGTTAATAAAAAATGTAGAGAAGAGCAAATTTGTTTAAAGGGAGAAAGTTTAAATTGTTTAAATGAAAAACGAGTAATAATTCGAGACATAAATAAGAGGTAATCATACATGAGATATTGTTCAGTATCCTCTTGAAGATATAAGGTAAAGGTATCATACAAGCTATATTTATCTTCCCAGCTATCAATAAAGTTACTAAATAAATGTAATGATTTATGATCAGAGGGGTGATAAAGATAAGAGAGTAATAAAAGTCGGTTAGATCCATCATTACAACATATTTCGAGTTGTTTTTTGATATGAGTAGAATCAATGCCATTTTGAGCTAATTCCTGTGGGTTTGCAGCTAAGAAACAGTATAATTGCTCCGTAACATGAAGGTTTTGACGAAGGTGAGAGAGTTTTTTAAAGATTAAAGAAAGGATAGAATCTTTAACCGATAATTGTGGTATAGGGGTATTTACAAGATCTTTATAAGACGTTTCTAATTCATCAAAATTATTCCGAACGTTTTCAGATGAAAAGGGTAAAAAAGAATCAAGTAAATCATGGCATAAGGCTTGTTTTTGGGAAGTTAAGTGGTTATTAGAATAAAGCGCTAAAAATTGCATTAAAGGAATATAATTAAAAGACTCAAGGGCTTTGATTATGTGATTATATAATAAAGTATCCGGAGTTAGTTCATTATAATAAACAGCTTGTTGAATCGCTTTAGTAAATGGAGCTGTAAAAAATAATTGGTGAAAAACGGGAGTATAATGTAATGATAGATCTGTAAAGAAATGATGGTGGCTAGGATCAAAAATAGCATCACTTAAAGCAATAATATGGTTTTGAATAATGAGAGATGGAATAAAATTACATTGTTTTAATAGCCGACAAATTTCAGGGATAGAAAGATCTTTAACATAACACAGAGATGAGTAGGCAATAATGTAGGTGTCAGATAAAGGATGAGTCGTAGATTTATTATGAAGGCTCATTAAATAGGGGGTACAGCGAATTAATAGTTCAGAGTAACTATGATCATCTGATAAAGAGGCTAAAGAGCCTAACAGAAACTGTGAAAAATCATGATATGAAACATGAAAGTGTTCATCTAATTTAGAAATAAAGGAAGCTAATGTAATATCATCTAAATAATCAAGATAATCTAAAAATAAGGATGGATCAAACGTCGATAATAAAGAATTTTTAGGGCATAAAAACATAAGATAAAAACATTCAGCAGAGTAGTGCTCTCTAGATTTTAAAAGATCAAAACAAAAGATAAGTTGATTAAAGTTAGCACAATAACCTATCCATTTCACAATATCATGCTCAGAAAAAGATGTAATAGAAGATGGTGAATGTAAGGTAGCACTATGAATAAACAGAGGAGGAACAGCGTCATAACCCCTTTTTTCTAATAATGAAGTAATGGTATTAAGAAAAAAGGGATGATCAAACCAACGTGATAAAGGATTGGTAGAAAAAGAAGGAAGCGTTTCATTATGAGAGCATCGTACTAATTCTATGATGCTATCACAGATATTAAAATGATTATGTTGACATAAAATCCAAAATAACTCGGGTTGATTTAAAAATAATAACTCTAAATAAAACGTAAAAGAATCTAAGTGATAAGGAAGTAGTTTTTGAATAGATGAGGCGACATCTTCAAGAGGCGTATCGTTAGGTTCATATACATAAGTAATGAAGTCATGAGCTGGATGATTAGATTTCTTGTTCATTGAAAAATACGATAATAAGGGATCTTTTTTTAGTAATAAGAGAGAGTCAGAAAAGAGAATTTGATCAGATTCGATAGGCGATACATGTAATAAATAGAGTAAATAAAATGATAAAGGTTTACTTTGTTCGATAATAATTTGTAGATAAGAAAGAGGATTTTTTTGTGCTTTAATAATATCCAAAGCCATATCCTGATTAACTAGGCAACATTCATATAAAATCATAGTTAAATCCGTATCATCAGCACACGAAAGAATATCTAGATGAAGAAACCATTGAGAAAATCTAGAGTTGGATAGTTGTTTTGGAGACTGTTGTAACAAGGATAAAATACTATGAACTTGTTGAAATGAAATAGAATTTTGATTAATAATAATCGTTTTTAATTCATCAAGTAATAAAGCTTGATGAGTTGAGAAAAAATAATCAAGTAAATAAGAATCAAACATATTCACAAAGAAAGGATCTAAAAGTATTTGAGCAATAATGTGGCATAAATGTCTACACAAATGTTGAATAGAATCATGGCTAACATCAGATAAAACTGAGTGTAATTCATCAATGATACGAATAATATGAATTAATTGATTAATATAATGAGAAGAGTTGGTATCTAAATTTTTTATGTAAGGTTGTGATAGGGGAAAAACATTTAAATACATGCTAGCTTTTAAAATAAAGGTTTGTAAATTTTGAGGGCGAATAGATTGTTGAGAAAAGGTTGTAACTAAATGAGATAATTGTTGAAATGTATGAGTAATATTATGATCAATTTCAGATTTAATAATAAGGCATTCTTTTAAACTATTATTAGAGATAGATTTTAAGGTAAGTAAAGGATCATTAAGGTGTGTTTCAAGNGAATAATCAAGCAGTGAAATCATGACATTTTTTAAAAGAGGATGAGATGATTGAGATAAATCTTGAAGACGTAAAATAAGTTGTTTAGCTTGTTGGGGGGATTTAAGTAATAAAGAGGAAATGATTAATTTATCTTGGCTTTTCAAGGATAGACCCATCATATGATCTAGTTGGTTAGAGTCATTGGAGTGTGAATAAAAGGTTTTTAGTAAATGAAAGAAAAAAGAAGCTTGTTGCCATTGTAGTAAATTAAGATCTTGATTAAAAACTTTATTTAAGAAAACACAAATACCATGATCGTGATCATCAGCTGACAACGTTTGGGCATGATTTAGTAAAAATAAAGAAAAATTAAGACACATACCAGACATATCAGAAAAAATATACTGTATACAATGCTCTATATAAGGTTTTTGAGTGATAGCTTCAAAAAGGTTAAAGTTCATAGGCTTATTTAAAGATAAACAAGAGATTAAAATTTGATAATCAACTAAAAATTGGTAAGAGGAAACTAAGGAATCAGGTGGATGGGGGTGTTGATCATGCAGCGACATAAGTTTAGAAAAGAAGGGATGAAAATAATTAATAAAACCAAATTCTAACAAGGCATTTAATAAAGGAAGAAATTTATAGATAAATGAATTAAAAAAAGGAGAATTCGTAGGGATCGTATCAAGATAGTCATAATAGTTGTTTAATAAAGAAAAGAGTATGTTTTGATCAGCTGTAGCATGATCTGATAAAGACATGATAGATGTTTTTAGAACAACCATAAATTGTTCAAGAAAAGTAAAGTCGATATCTTCAAAATCATCAACATGGTGTTTGAATTGAGAAAATAATTTTTGAAGAGCAATACCATCAAATTCAGAAAAGGAAAATGATGGGATCGTATCAAATTGAGATTTGTATATACTAAGACAAAATAGTAAAAAAGGTTTAGAGTCAATAGAATCAAAATCAAAACTATATAAGGATGGAGAATAAATTATTATAGTATCTTTGTTAAGATCAACTAAACAGCTGGATAGGTTTATAATATGTGACAATAATAATTTATGAAAAAAAGAGATGGATTTTAATGAAAAAAGAAGCGAGATAAGATGTGTTCGCTGAGATAAAAAATGATCGGCATGATTTTTACTGGCATGTTGAATTAATAATTTTATAGATTTAGAAAGAGACATAGGAAGTGATTTTACAATTTGAGATTGATGAGTTGTTAGCCATTTTTCAACAGAGGTTTTCAGTTCACTAAGTTGAAAGGAAGGATCATCGGAATCAGAAACAATCAATAAATGATAAGTATCAATTATCAAGGGTGTCATAGCTAGGATCAAGTAAAACGGATCTTGAAATGTATGTTGTAAACGAGGAGTTAGAGAGGATACTGTTGTAGGTAAGTCAGGTTGAGGCTTATTTTGTAATGTTAAACATGTGTAAGAAGCGGATAAATCAAAGTTTTGGTTAGTATTATTATGAGTTTGTATAGAAGTATGATTTTCAAAGTAAGTAAGTAAATAATTAAGAAAAGGTTTTGATAAATGAGGGGTTTCTTTTTGCAGAGTTAGTAAAGTTTGATTAATCGAAGAAACATCTTCAATAAGCCCTAAATGGTCAGCAAAAAGGGTTTCTATAGGGTCGTAAACAGATTCATAGAGGGAGTAATAAATGCCTAAAAAGTTAATAAGAGAAGGCAAGGAAGATAATTGATGTTTTAGGTGAATACATAGGATAAATACAAATGAAGCAACGTGAGGTTGAATTAAATGAACAATAACATCAGTTGAATAATTAGCATGTAATGATTCACAATAGTTAATTAACTCATAACTTAATAGATCAATAGCATACAAACTTTGATTGTTATTAGAGTTGTAAAGGTATTGAATATGTACAATGTGATCATATAGAGTGGATTCAGAAAGAGAATAGCTTAACTGAATTTTTTGTAATTCATTAAGTTCAAGACTAAGATGCCTAGTGCGAATAAATATATTATAAAGTCTAATATCATTGGGGGTGTGAGTGCTAATATAATGAATCATACGGATAAGACAATCACGTTCTAAGTGATGAGTGGCTGCATAATCGATCCACTCTTTAATTAGATGAGAAGTACTAATAAAAAAATAAGACATGTAAGGATAGAGAAATTTCCAAGTATCAGAAGAGCTATTAAGAATGGAAGAACGAAATGATGCAATCCATCGATTGATAAATTGAGTAGAATTATACCAAGTAATAAAAGAATCATCGTATTGTAATGAAATAGAATTTTGAGCAGGATATAATGATATAGAGGCATCGATAATATCAATCATATTTTGAGGGTAGAGTTGTATAAGATAGTCAATATGGTGTTGAAAGATAGCAGGTTTCAGTAAGACAGAAAAATAGGCTAGAAAATTAGATGTAAAGATACTATTAGGAAGATGTTGATAGATAAGCATGCAACATTCACTCATTAAGCTATGACGACCATGCTTAGATAAATGAAGCGATAAAATATTGGTCCAAAATAGAGTTTGGTAAAATGATTGAGTTGTATTACATAATGATGAAGATAAAGAGTAAGAAACTTTTAAGGATGGGTTAGATTGATTGTGAATAGATTCAGGTAAGTCAGTTGATAAAGTCTCGATAGATGATATATAAGAAATGATATGATCAGAAATAACCTCTGAAAATTCATAGGTAGAAAATAGGTCATAAAATTCGTTGATAATAGATAGACTTAAGTGAGAGATTTGATTAGAAAAGCAGGCATTAAAATAGTCTACCCATGACTGAACACTAAGTTTTTTTAAATTACTAATATAATCTATGCTAAGATGTTTAACATCAAAATAAGATTGTTTAATCTCAGAAGAGAAAGAAGTAACATCAAGAGAATAAGAGGAATGAAAATCAATAATTGATTGAAGATCAGCTAGCAGATCCGCTAAATACCCTTGTTGAAAACATAGACTATGAACAAGTTTTGTTTGAAGGTCTTTAACAAGTTGAGATAAGGAGGTAGTTTGCGTATCAGACGTTGGTTTAGAAAGGGAATTTGATAAGATAGTAAAGTAGTGTAATTTATAAAAAGAAATGATTGAAAATGTTTGAATGATAGCACGGAAGAAGGTTAAAAGGTGTCCTAAGTGATGGTTCCAAGCTTCAAAATCTTCAGGGAATGAATCAGGATGATCGGTTTCTACCTTATAAACTAAGTTACTAGATTCTTGAATATGGATAAGTAATGTCGGAATTAGTGAAAGAAAATTATCAACTAAAGTTACAGTAGGAGTTTTTTTTAAAGCATTAGCTTTATCTAAAAGACGTTTTAAATAGCGCTTATGATCATTTGATGCCCAAAAAATAGTTGTATCATAAGTATTAATAAGAGCTGCTAAGTGATGGGTAGCTGTATCTAAAAAAGGATGGATATCAGCAGGACAAGTAGTTTTAGAAAGACGATGGTAAGATTGAAAAGGAGATTTTGATANAGATGTGATATACGAAGATCGAAAGTAATGAGCTTCAAAAAAATGAATATCATGATCAGAAAAAGAAAAAACATTTTTTAAATTTTGTTGAAATGTTTGAAAGTTAAACTTTTTAGGAGTGCTATCTGGTAATAAAGAAAGAGATTCTAAAATAGGAAGAGAAATTAAATTAGATTTAAGATCAGGCGTTGGTTGAATAAGAAGCGCTGAATTAGCAGAATTCAAGACAGAATCAAAGCAGTGTTGTTTTGAAAGATGATAACGATTTAAAGAAGAGGCTGTAGTAGAAAAAAGCTGGGTATAAAATAAATGAAGAAAAAGTGATTTTTTAGATTTCATATAATATCCATTTTTTGAAAATCAAAAAACTTCATAATTCGAAGACATTTCTCCTGTTCAGGAAAATGTGTTTTCTCAACATCTTCAAATAAATTTTCTTTAGATACGCAATGAATACTAACAAAAGTAGGATAAAAAATAGTTCCTGCTTTAATAGCTTCTATTCCTTTACATGCTAAAAAATAACAATTAATTGATGTATCCATAAGTTCTATAATTTCATTATACATTGGTAAAGTTTCATTAAACATGGGGTTAATGATTTTAGGATTAATAAAAACAACAGTAGGCTTTCCTTGTTTAAGAGATTGATGGATAGCGGGCAAGCTATCGCGGATAGGTTTGTCATCATATCCTAAGGTAGTAATTAGTGAATGCATACGTACGAATGGAAAAAAGAAGTGAATAGGAAATTTGCGAAGATGAGGAGAAATTGGAATGGAGATAGGGTAAGAAAATAATGTTGATAAAAAACATGAAATTAAATCATGATTACGAGTTGTAAAAAATAAGGTGGGTTTAGTTGGCTCTTGAGTTGGGGGTGGGAAAGTAAGTAGTTTTTGAATACCTCCAAATAAGAAATATAAATAAAAATAGGATTTTAAATAAGTGTAAATAGATTTATAAGACCACTCTTTTGAGATAGCAAAGAATATTAGTAAAACCAAATGAATAGGTAATAAAAGGGGTAAAAAGATAAGCATATAAGCATGGTTACGAATACGCGCCCATTTAACCACTTGATAAGATTTTTGTTCAGCTTGTAAACGGTTGAATTTAGATTTATTTTTATTATCTGTAAATTTAGAAGATAAGTTCATTAACTAATGTTTCCTTTATCATTATCAAGTAATTTTTTAATGTCTTCTTCACGCTTTTTAAGACGATCTAAAGATTCATCCATAGAGTGAGAGTTAGGGGGTGATGAGACATCTTTAGAGATTGATTTAGAAGGGGTATTGAATATGTTAGAAAATGAATGAAATGTTTTTTTAAGATTATTAATAAGATTGATTTTAGAAGAGTTTCGTTTAGGTTGCGGAGAGGGAGACGTCTTTTTTATCATAGATTGTCGTTTTTGTATTGAAGAAGGTGGTTTTTTTTGTGCAAGTGAATTGACGGTTGGTTTTTTGGGGGGGGGCATAGTGTTAGAAGTAGTGTTGACGGTTGGGGTTGGCAAATCAGACGATATCTCTGGCGTAGGATGAGAGTTTTTAGAAGGTTTTGAATTAGATTCAGCTGGAAAATCTTGTTTAATAGACGTTAGATGAGGGTTTTTTTGAGGAGGCGTTTTCATAGGCGAGGAAGGCTGGATTTTATCTAGTGTATTAGAAAACTGATCAATTGTAGTATTTAGCAAGTCATCAAGGTACTGTGTCGTATTTTCTAAAGAATTTTCATCCTGAAAAAGTTTTTCAAAACGGTCATCATCCATTTTCAAATCATCAAATGGAGATGGAGAGTTAGGTTTTTTCTTTTTCGTCATTAACTTGTTTATCAATATCATCTATTGACCCATCTATTTTATTTTTTAAAGATGATAAATTATTGATAAGATCAACTTTATTTTGATCTGATTGTTTAATGAGTTCAATAATACGCTTTTCAGATTCAATAAGAGATTGTTTGTGGCGTTCAAAATTTTTTCTTGAACGATATGCCGCATAAAAATCACGAGTAATAAAATATAAGACAGGCAGTAAAACAGCCAATAAAATTGAATATTTTTCGATATAGTCAAAAACACTCATGGTTAAAAATCTCCTACAATTGATTCATAACGATTTTAATATTTCCTTCAGAATTNGATTGAAGATAATCATTAATTAGTTTATAAAATTTCATATAAATATTTCTTTTCTTATTATTTTTAATTTTTTCATATACAGAGATAGATGTACAACATTTTTTTAATATATAAATAGGTAATTGTTCTAAGATTTTTATAACCCAAGAAGGAGAATTAATAGTATCAAGAGAGAGTAGAAAATATTCAATAATAGAATCTAGAGTAGGGCTATGGTTGGGAAACATAACAACAAGAGAAACAGAAATATGAAAAAACTTTAGATATGATAAAAAATTATCTTTAGAGTTTAAGGAAAGACGTAGTTTAGAAAAATCATGAAAAGTTAATTTAACAAAATCATTTAAATCAGCATCATCTAATGATTGTTGAATGGAATCAACAAAAGTAGTGAGATCTTCAACAGAAAATGAAGAATCTTGAAGATAGCTAAATAATGTATTGCGATAGGACTCCGATTGCTGAGCACTAATTTTTGATTTTTCAATGATGAGCCCATTTTGAATAGAAAAAGAAGGTTTAAGAGATCGTTTAATGGTATTAAATATAGTTATATGAGTTTTAAAGCAGGTAGTTAAAAATTCATTTTGAAGACTAGGTTCTAAAACAGAGAAAAGAGAGACTAGTAAGTTCTTATTATTAACATTAAGTAATAAACAAGATTGGTCACTATAAATAAGATTGGCAAAACATTTTTTTTGTGAGTTTACAGATAAACTAAAAAATAAGTTGCATTTCATGGTTTCTACAGCAGAAGCTTGAATTAAAGTTGAAAAAACAGTGATCTCATTATCATTATTAAGTTCAATGTTAGTTTGTTCATGAATATAAATAGTTTCTAGAAAGTTACTCGCTAGCATAACCTGATCAGATGAAAAAGATTCTAGTAGTTTCTGATCGATAGACATAGTTTAAGTATAATAGGATATGTAAAAAAGAACCAGAAATCAGCTTTTGGTTGGTATGTAATTAATAGGATTTACTGTAGAAACATATTTAATTCGAGATGATGAGTTTTTGACAATAACCTTAACTTCAAAATGGAGATGAGGGCCTGTAGCATAGCCTGTATCTCCAACCCAACCGACCACGTCTCCCTTGCGTAAGATATCTCCTTTTTTAACTAAAATACGAGATTGATGAGCATAAAAAGAAGAGATAATTTGATTCGTTTTAGGGTGAGGCCCGTGATAAATTAAAACGCTATTTCCATACCCTCCATGAGGCCCTGCAAAAATAACTTTTCCAGAATCAGCAGCTTTAATAGGCGTTCCTTTTGGCGATGCAAAGTCGATACCAGCATGTTTCATCTTACGTTTAAAAATAGGATGACGGCGATTACCATATTTTGAGGATATCCATCCTTTAACAGGGTAGATAAAGCTTCCTGATCCATAAGATTTCGGTAGTTCCTTAAGAATTAATTTAGATAAATATTTAGATAGTTTTTCAAGTTCTTTATTTTCTTGAGTAATACGTTTGATATCATGTTTGAGCTGAGTAATATAATATGTTTTTTGTGTTCTTTTTTTTTGTAAAGATTTTTCATGATCTTTTTTTTCTTTTTGTAAGGAAAGAATTTCGGTTGTTTTAGTTAGAAATTCAGATCGTTTTTGTCTAATAGTATTTAAATGAGTTTTGATAGATTGGATAAGATTGATATCATATTTAATAATGAGTGAAAAAAAGTAATGGCTACTAGTATCATAAATCCAGTTATCATTAGAAATCATAAGATCAAAAATACTTAAGGGGGAGTGTTTGTATAGATAATGAATACGTTTCTTAAATGCTGTATTTAATTGATGTTCTTTTTTAGAAAGTATATTAAGATCACGTTTAACACGTTTTTGAGTATGAACCGCTTGTTCTAATTCTTTTTGTGAACGTATCAATGAACGTTCAATAGAGCGAATATCTTTCTTAATTTTACCTAACTGAAATTGAGCTTTTTTTTGTTTTTGTTTTTTTGAAATAAGTTGTTTAGTATTTTTGTTGATTTTAGCATCAGGCGTCAAGTAAGACTTCTCTCCAGAGATAGATGCATTAAAACTAGAGAAAAATAGTAATACAAAAAGTAAGCGAACCATAATTATATTATACAAAGAAGCAGCTAAATAATACTAGATAAAAACAAAAAAAACGCCCTCTAAATAGAGGGCGTTTTTGGTGAGAGATGAGGGATGAAGGGTTACATCATACCTGGCATGCCACCACCCATACCGCCCATGCCGCCACCAGCACCAGCCATAGCTGCAGCAGCAGCTGCATCAGCTTTTTCATCTGGCTTTTCAGCAATTAACACATCTGTTGTAAGTAATAAACTAACAATAGATGCTGCATTTTGAAGAGCAGACTTAGTTACTTTACATGGATCAACAACGCCATCTTTAATAAGATCAGCAAATTCTCCTGTTCGAGCATTAAAGCCAGTTTCATCCGAAGAATTTTTAACTTTGTCAGCAATAACAGACGCTTCTAAATCAGAGTTTGAAGCAATTTGTCTTAGCGGTGTTTCAAGTGCTTTACAAACAATTTTCATTCCAACTTTAAAGTCACCTTCAAATTCTTCAACAGCTTTTTCAAGAGAAGGAATTTGTCTAATTAAGGCCGTTCCACCACCGGAAACAATACCATCTTCAACAGCAGCACGTGTCGCTGATAAAGCATCTTCAACACGATGTTTTTTCTCTTTTAGTTCTGTTTCAGTAGCAGCTCCCACTTTTATAACCGCAACACCGCCAGAAAGTTTAGCTAAACGTTCTTGAAGTTTTTCTTTATCATAAGAAGAGTCGCTCAGTTCAATTTCTTTTTTAATTTGTTCAACACGAGCATTAATATCAGCTGTTTCACCTTTACCTTGAACAATGGTCGCGTTATCTTTGTCAGCTTTTACTTTAGAAGCAGATCCTAGTTGATTTAATTCAGTTGTTTCAAGAGCAAGTCCTTTATCTTCTGAAATAACTTCTGCACCAGTTAAGACAGCAATATCTTCAAGCATAGCTTTACGTCTATCACCAAATCCAGGAGCTTTAATAGCTAAGCAATTAACAGTTCCACGAAGTTTATTAACAACAATAGTAGCTAATGCTTCACCTTCGATATCTTCAGCAATAACAACAAGCGCTTTTCCAGCTTGAACAACTTTTTCTAAAACAGGTAAAAGATCTTTAATAGCAGAAATCTTTTTATCTGTTACTAAGATAAATGGATCATCATAAGCTGCTTCCATTCTATCTTTATCAGTAATCATATAGGGAGATGCATATCCTTTATCAAATTGCATACCTTCTACAATATCAAGCTCTGTTTCAATGCCTTTAGATTCTTCAACCGTAATAACACCATCTTTTCCAACTTTATCCATAGCATCAGCAATAAGAGATCCTATTTCATCATCATTATTAGCTGAAATAGTAGCAACCTGTGCAATAGCTTCCTTTGTTTCAATAGCTTTGCTTTTAGAATTTAAACCTTCAATAACAATTTGAACCGCTTTTTCGATACCTTTTTTTAAGCGAATAGGGTTAGCTCCAGCAGCAACATTTTTTAAACCTTCTCTAAAAATAGCATAACCAAGAATAGTAGCAGTCGTTGTTCCGTCTCCAGCAATATCATTCGTTTTAGAAGCAACCTCTTTAAGAAGTTGAGCCCCCATATTTTCAAATGGATCTTCTAATTCAATTTCTTTGGCAATCGTAACACCATCATTAGTGATAGTTGGAGATCCCCATTTTTTTTCTAAAACAACATTATTTCCATTTGGACCTAATGTACTTCCAACAGCATCAGCTACTTTTTTAATTCCTTCTCCAAGTGACTTCCATGCGTCGTCTGAATATTTTAATTGTTTTGCAGACATAATATATAATCCTCCTAAAAATAGTTTACGATTCTTGTATAGCTAAGATATCGTTTTCCTTAATGATTAATAAATCACTACCACCCACTTTTAATTCAGTACCACCATATTTGCTATAAATAATGATATCGCCCTCTTTAACAGTTAAGGGGATTGTTTTTCCTTCATCTGTAATTCTTCCACTTCCAACTTTTAAAACTTTTCCAGTTTGAGACTTTTCTTGAGCAGAATCAGGAATAACGATACCTGATTTTGTAGTTTGTTCAGGAGCCTCAGGCTCTATTAAAACTCTATCTCCTAATGGCTTATACGTACTAGTTGCCATGATAATACCTCCTATATTACTTTTTTATTTTGGGTGAAATTGTAATAAAAAAATAGGGTAAGTACAAGTAGAAAAAAATAAAGAGTTAAATAATGACGATTAAAGTTGAGAATTAGTAAGATTGTAAATTAAACTATTAATATGTCTTTGCTATCATTAAACTCAAGTGCTTATAGAAGAAAAATGATGATTGGAGAGCATAAAAAAGTAAAGCCAATGGATAATCAATCAGAAGGACGATCTAAAGACTCTGAAAGAAGTAACAAAGATAAACAGGCAAAAAAAGCAGAAGATGAGGAAAAAGAAAAAACAGAGATAAAAAAAGAAAACCAGGATTTAGATGTAACCATCTCTAAAAACTTCCCTGTTATAAAATCAATAAAAAAAGTATTAAGTATTAATTTGCATTACCCTAAAAATCAAGAGTTACAAATTGATTATGAAACAGGAGACATAATAACAGATGTTTTAGCCATTCCTGAAAATTTTTTAGGAATTATTTGTTTTAATCCAAAAACATTTCCAAAAAATAAAAATAGAGCAAATCTATTTGATGTGGCTTATTGGTTAGCAATCAATAGTCGTGTAAACTACATTTGTGAGGGGACGACAGTTTCACTATTGAAAAACGACTAAATTTAGTTAACAATAATCAAACAATTTTGCCGGGGTGGTGGAATTGGTAGACACGACGGACTTAAAATCCGTTGAGCATTTAAACGCTCGTGCCGGTTCAATTCCGGCTCCCGGTACCAGATATACTTCATATTTAATACTAAAATTTCATGCTATAGCGTAGTAAAAAGATTTTTAAAAATGTAGAGGTTGCTAGTCTAGTAAGTTAGCCGTTAAAATAGTTTATAGAATATATAAATTTAGGAAGAGGTTTATGGATAAAGGGGTTTTAATAGGTTTTATTATAATTATAGCGGTCTTTTACCTTGCCTTAGGAACAAACCCCAATAATCATTTATTTATTCATCCACCTTCAATGTTTATTGTTTTAGGAGGAACTATTGCGGCNACATTAGTACATTTTCCTATTTANAACATGNAAAAATTTGGACAACGNTTTAAGGCTTTTATAAGAAAAGATGATTTGATGTATGTACAACAGATTACAACGTTAGTGAAATTGGCTGAAAAAATTAAAATTAAAGGAGCCTTATCTGTTTCTGAAGAAGTTGAAAATTTAGATGACCCTTTTATGAAAGCTGGCTTTAAATTGATCATTGATAATACCCCAGAAGAGCGAATAGAAAATTTGTTATTAGATACCTTAGATCATTTAGAAAAAAGACATAAAATGGGGGTTAGTTTTTTTGAGCAAATGTCAAAATATGCACCAGGGTATGGATTGATTGGGACATTAATAGGACTCATTTTATTAATGGCAACCTTATCAGATCCCAGTTCATTGGGGCCTAGTATGGCAATTGCTTTAATCACAACGTTTTATGGATCGGTATTAACCAATGTTGTTTTTGGNCCCATAGCGGGACGATTAAAGTCATCTAGTGAACAAGAGCGTGTTGATAAAGAGNTGATGTTAATTGGTTTAAAATCAATTGCAAGAGGAGAATCAAGTATTATTATAAAAGAGACAATGCTGATGTTCTTATCTCAAAAAGAACAAGGCATATTAGTAGAAGCCTTACAAAAATCAAAAGAAAGCTAATCATATGGGCGGGCGGCGATGTAAATGCGAGGAAGCGGAGGGAGATGACGCAACCTTTTACATGTCTTATGGAGACATGGTTACTTTATTATTAGTATTTTTTGTTTATCTAACAGCAATCTCTACACTTGATGAAGTAAAGTATATTGTTGCTTCAGAATCCATACAAAATGTGATGGAGGTTGATCCTCCAACGGAAGGATTATATGAAAAACTACAAGCAGAGAAAGCCGCAATGAAAGATGTAACTGAAAAAATTGAAGAGTTTGTCTTTGAAAATCAGATGGAAACACAGGTAACGTTAACTAGAAAAGAAAGTTATTTAAAAATGGAAGTAGGGGATTCTATTTTATTTGATTCAGGATCTGCGGAATTAAAAAATAAAGCTTACACGATGTTAGGGATGATTTTAAAAGAACTAACGGACGTAAATACGGATATTGTTATTGAAGGACACACTGATAATGTTCCTATTAATACAGAAATTTATCCTACTAATTGGGAATTATCATCTGCTAGAGCAGCTTCGGTAGCGGCATTTTTTCAAAGCAATGGAATTCGTGGAGATCGAATTACCTGTATTGGGAAAGGCGAGTTTACCCCAATTAAAACAAATAAAACAACCTGGGGACGAGAAAAAAACAGACGTATTGTGATCGAGTTTAAAATTCCTGATATATTTAAAAAGCCTAAAGATTTAGATAGTGAATTAAATTTACAAAAAAGTACTTATGAACCTAAATTTGAAAAATAGTGATAGTGATATAGACAGATTGATTCTAAGGTAACCACTAAAAAAGAAATAAATGTTTTATGATAAATAATTTAGAAAATTTAGTAACTAGTCGGTTTTAATAATAAACCTAAAGGTATCTGTAAAAGAGGTAGGTAATTCTAGCGATGAATTAAGTTCATCATCATATATTATTTTTTTAGTAATATTATGGGTTGAATTATATTCAGTAATGAATGTCATATTAGCTGAAGAAGAGGTTTCAGTTTTATAGAAGCTTGGATCTATAGAAAAAAGTAAAGATTGTAAATTTTGAGAAGCATCGGGGAGTTTAATGGATTTGTGATTGGAAGTATTAGGAGAAGTGCTAGGATAATAGATAAGAGTATTTTGAGATTGAGATAAGGAACCGTGTTCACTTTCTAGCCATAAAGAAGCATCTTCGTTACTTTCAAATTTATATTGAATAGATTTTGAACTATTTATATTAAGATCCTGTTTATTAAAAACAATACGTCGATTAAAATCAAAAATAGATAATTCTGTTATACCTTTAACATCAATAGAAATAGGGATTTTTTTTCGTGATATTAAGGTTGCATCTGATAAAAATTCTGTAGTTCCTTTGTATAAACTAATAATCGCAAGATCAGTATAAGTGCCAGGAGGTACCTGTTGATAAGGAAGCACTTCCATATAAAATGTGTCTGTTAAGATAATGCTATTTTTAATAATAATATGTTTACGAATAAAAGAATAATCGCTTGTAATCTGATCTGAAAGAGGAACTGAAGAAACATTAGTTTCATAAAATTGATAATTAATTTTATGATTATTAAATTCAGCAAAACGATGAGAATAGATAGAAGCGTTTTCTTTTAATATATGTGATGGTTTATCATCAACAAGAATAGTATCAAATTGATCGTTAGTTTTGTTAGCTGAGAATATAATAAAGTAATAAAAAGGATCTTTTTCTGAAGAAAAAAGTTGGATATTAATTGGAAAACGATATGAATCAGAATCTGTAAAGATATAGGAAGTAGATTTTTGGGTACTCCATTGAATAGGATCGATGTCAAAGTCTAAATCAGCATATATGAAACTATAATATTGAGTAAGTAATATAAGTAATAAAGCAAAAAAATAGTTAGTATTAATCATTTTTAATAACATCCTTTTCCTTTAAAGTATCTTTCTCAGAATCTAAATTTGTTTGATTATCATCGGAAGCCTGATCGGAAGCCTGATCGGGAGCCTGATCGGAAGCCTGATCGGAAGCCTGATCGGGAGCCTGATCGGAAGCCTGATCGGAAGCCTCATCGGAAGCCTGATCGGAAGCCTGATCGGAAGCCTCATCGGAAGCCTCATCGGAAGCCTCATCGGAAGCCTGAACAGAAGCTTCATCAGAAGCATTAACAGGATCATCCTTATCATCAGGAGTATTATCCGAATTAGTTTTATATAATTGTTTTAAAAGTTTTTGACGAGATTTTTCTAAGGCATCTTTTGTTTGAGTAAAGATAGTTTTAGGTACGCTATTAGCCGTAATAATTCCAAATCGTACTAAATTCTCATCTGTTTCACGAATTTTAAAGCGAAGAGGAGCATAGTCAGAATTATCAAATCGTAATTCATAACTACCAAGAACAAGTCCTAAAGCAATTAATCGACCTCCATATCCAATAGTATGTTTCATTTCTTCAATAGGAACGATCGTTTTAACAGGAACAATGGTAACAGTTTCATTGATAAGAGAGTTTTGAAATTTATCTTGAAGAATAATCATGATAGCATGAGTACCAATCCCCCCAATTTCTAGGTGATATCCTGAAAATTCTGAAGGGTTAAGTTCAAACGTTGTATCTCCTAAATCCATCCACGGATTTGCTTCTGGAGCTGAAGCAACAACCGTCATTTCTCCAGATAAAGGAATAACAATGTTTCCAAACATATCAGCTTCTTTTTTATTAGCATAAAATTGTGTTCCTTTTAAATTGTTTTTAGCAGTAATTAAGGCAAAAGAATTAAGACTTCCTTGATAAATTGCAAATTTTGTTCCAGTAAATACTAAACCTGTATTTAAGAAAACGCTAGAATCTTTTTGTATGTAGGATTTATTATTATAATTTTCTTTATATGAGAATCGTAATAAATAGTTGTGATTTTGAAAATTGATATAATCGTCTCTTAGCATTACAGGTTGTTTGCTAAGAATACGGGTGCCAAGTCTATAATCCTGATAACTGATATCAGCATTTATATCAGTATTCTCAGCTATATTTAAAGATAATCGATGAGAAAAGTCAGAAGAATTACTTTTAGTTATTCCAATTCGAGTAGCAGTGTTAGACTTTTGGAATTCCAAGCCATTTTTAAAGGACTTAGTTACACCATAAAAAAATGAAAAAGGAACCTTATCATTTGAAAATATATTAAAACTTAATAACCATCCTTTATTAAGATAGCGAAAAGAAAGAGCATGTTTAAGCGACGCCATGCTATATTGCAACTCATGACTAAAATCAAATATATCTTGTTTAAACTGAGTTATTACAGATAATGCATTATCTACACCAGTCAAACGATATCCCAGTGATGTAGAAAAAAACTCACTAAAAAGAAAGTTTTTACTGAGGAGAAAATTTTTATTAGTAGAATTAATAGTAGAAGAAATGAATAAAGGGCTTTTAAAAGGTTTATTAAGCAGTAATGAGTGCTGTAGCAAGTAATTATCTTTTCCATATTCATTGGCTATTCCATAGGAAGATTCTATAGTGCCATATCGAAAAGAATTATTGAATTGCATTCCAAAAACATGATAGTTGAGGCCATATTTTAATAGATGTAAAACCCGTAAATTGTGAGTATACATATAGGTAAGGTTTATGCCAAGATGATTATTATTAGCATTATATCTTGAAGTTGATTCCGAAGTTGAACTTGAAACATTAGTCAGATTCATAACATTTTTTGGATAGCCATATTGAAAGTCTAAGTCCCACCAACCTTTACTAACAGATTTTGGGTCATAAAAAAACGTTTTTTGTATTAAAATATCTTCTTGAAGACGTCCGGATGTTGTGTATTGAGCGATGATTTCTAAAGAGTTTTGCCCATTGAATTTAGGGATATCTTTTAAAATATGAGTGCCAGCATCTAAATAAAAGGATGAAAAAGCAGTCTCATTGATAATAACTTTAATAAGAGATCGTTGTTGTAAATCAATGCTATAGCTTGCAACTTTAGTTTTATTGGTAAGAGCATTACGAAAATCAAGATTAACGCCCCATAGAGATGACTGAGATGATAAATTACCTTGAGGTAAAGATACATAGTTAACATCACCTAATTGTAAATCAATCGTTTTACCAATTTTTCTCTCAATAGTAAATGATTGTAGTTTAAATGATTCAAGATCATCCAATTGAAGATTAGTACGAATGATATTAGATCCATAGTTTATTAAACCAGAAGAAGTATAATTTATAGTGTCAACGTAACCTATGCCTGTTGTGGAATGAGAATATAAGCTTTTTAAATTAAGGGAACCGCTTATAGGACTAGTAGGTGTATATTTTTTTTTAATTTCTACTTTTTTTGAAAAATCTTTTACTTTTAATTTTCTATAATCAATAGGAGTTTCAAGTTCTAATACTCGTGATATCTTATCAAAAGATAAAAGTTTATAGTTTAATTCTGCTAAGGTTTCAGAAGAAATAAATGTGGTAGATAACGATTCTAAAATTAAAATACCTTCGTTATTTAAAAAGGGTGAAGTAAGTTTAAGAAAGGTTAGTAAAGGAATATTAAAATCAGATTGAAGAGGGATATAATTAACAAGAATATAATCAGTAAATGTACCATCAATAATCAGTTGAACATCGACAGATAATTCTTTTTTAGGCGCTGTAAAAGAAGATCCAAACGCTTGTTTATATAGATCTTCTCGACTTTGAGCAAGGGCTAAAGAAGAAAAAAAAAAAAGAAAATAAAAAAATAATTACAGGTTTTGTAACTCATAAGTAAAACGTGAATTTGTTGTTAAGTTATTTTTATTTTGACGAACTTTATATTCAAATCGACGCGTATCCCCTGGATAAACATAAAACAATGAATGATTAAAGATAATATCATTTTTTGTTTTTTTATTAGGTAAGAAAAACTGTAATGCATTACCTTTTAGGATCCCATTACCCGTATTTTTTAATGTAAAACGAACCCATGTATCCCCTTCTTTTTCATAAAATTCTGTGTTTTCAAGGGTAAGTTCTGCTTTACTATCTTTTACTTTAATAAATAAGTTTAAAGCATATTTTGTTAAAAATGTAATTTTTCCAGATGTAAATGATTGTTTTCGATCCTCTGGCTTATTAATATTATCAAGTGACTTTTCTTCACATACTGCTCTAAAAGCAAGTTCTTTATTTAAATCTATAGGTCCAATCCAACCAATTTTAATTAATTCTGTTTCTCCTGGCATTAAAATTAAGCGTTCAGGATAAATAAGAAAGATGGGTTCCTCAACAAGTTCATTGCTTTCATTGCCATAAAGATCTTGATATTTACTTAATATGCTAAGTGAAATCGCAACAGGATAAGCACCTGTATTTTTAACTTGAGCAGTAGTCGATAATTTGCCTTTACCAAGATTAATAGTGTTATCAACTAAACTAAATGAAAAGTCAGCAACTATATTACTTGTATGCATAAATACTAATATACAAATACAAAAGAACATGTTTTTATAATTAATTATTTGTTTCATTATAATTCCTTTTATTGATTTCTTAATTAACTCATTTCCCTAGTTTGACACATGTTAAACATATTTTTTTTTAATAAAAACATGAGCATTAAATGAGACATACTAGTAAGAATTAATAAGAAAAATACATAGATTTCTAAAGATATTAATTACCCTAATTTAAAATTATTAAACATAAAAATAAAAAAAGTATTATTCCTCCTCCCTTTATTTTATTACATAATATCCAAACTGTAATTATAAATACATTAAGCACTATGGTTTAAAAAATGAGTTAGTGGATAAGTCACTAAGGCGTGTTAAAGGTATGATTAATTTTGATAATTTTTTTTAAAAAAGAATAAAAATAACCATTTTTTTAGATTCTTAATTATAATTTATAGGAGTCTAATTAGAGTTTTAAGTAAGAAAAATAAGTTTTTCTAAAAAAAAAAGTTTAAAAAGTTAATAACATGGGTATTAATAAAATTAAGTATTATGTCAAAAAACTGACATAAAAAATAAGCTAACAAAAAAGGGGGGATTAAAAAAATTTTTTAATAAATAGGGGGAAAAATGAAAAAATTATTACAAATAAGTTTAATATTTATTTTATGTTTAGGAATTAATGGGAGTTTGATATATGGGATTGCGACGAATATGCCACTAGGGGGATCTACTCCGGCGATTAATACAGTTGCACATGATGTATCAGGAGGAACAAGTTTAGTAGATTTGCATTCAACTTCTTATACAACAGAATATATCGGACATATAACATTAGACAATAATGATCCTGATGGATTTGAAATTGTATTTGAAAGTAGTAATGTTAATGATGTTAGAGCTCAGAACACATCGTTATTTATCACATCACGCTTACTAATGACATCAGATCTTAATGGAACAGCTCTTAACTTAGCCGTTGATAAATCGGGAGGAGCGGCCCGTCATTTTGATGTAGCTGGTCTTTATATTCCTTATTCAATTTCAGTAGTACCTAGAGAAGATGGATCAAGCTTTGCTAATTCAGGCATTCATGGTTGTTTTACAGATCTATCAACATATAATTCAGGTAGCTCAACTGGAAATGG
>NZWE01000019.1 GCA_002697535.1 Actinomycetota bacterium
TTGCTACCGTTGCCAATAAAGCTCCCGAAGCCACTGCTACTGTTGCTAAAACACTTACTGCCGTTGCCAATAAAGCTCCCGAAGCCACCGCTACTGTTGCAAAGGCTATCACAACTGCAGCATCTCTTCCTAATGCAACACCTCAAAGCACAGCCTCTGTTGCCAATGCTATCTCAACTGCAGCAGCACTTCCTAAAGCGACAGCTCAAACCACAGCCTCTGTTGCCAATGCGATCTCAACTGCAGCAGCACTTCCTAAAGCGACAGCTCAAACCACAGCCTCTGTTGCCAATGCTATTTCAACCGCAGCGTCTCTTCCTAACGCAACACCTCATACAACATCATCTGTAGCAGCCGTACTAACTCAAATAGCAGCAAAGCATGGATCATCACCTCAACTAACACAAATCATGGCATCTGCAACAACACAAATAGCATCAATGAAAGGCCAAGATGCTCCGAAAATGCAAAATATGATGACATCACTTTCAATGATTAATGCACAAACCGGTGTTAAACCACAGACATTAATAAATATAACTAATATTATTACTAATATCGCAGCAAAAGCAAACTCAGCAATAACACAACCCTTAGCTGGATTATTATCAACAATAGGTACAATGTCATCTAAATTAAGCCCACAAGCACTATCAAATTTAACAAACTTAGTATCTATTCTTTCAGATAAACTAACACCACAAAGTACAAAAGCATTAACAAACTTCATAAAAACTCTAGACAATATGGGCCTAGACAAAACGGGACAAAATATCTTAAACAAATTTGCTAATAATCTAAATAAATTAGATCAACTTCAAATGCTTTTAGTAAAATATCCAGAATTAAGCACTCAGGATTTACTAAATATGCTTGGCCCATTTGCAAAAGCAGCTCTAGGAGAAGACGATGAACTAACAGCAGAAGAAAAAGCAGAACAAAAACAAGCTGCAAACAATATTATTGAATTTTTTGAAAACATAAGCAAAGGACAAGCTTATGCAATAATGAAATCTCTCGAACACCGCCAACAAATTAAAGAGCAAAAAGAAAAAGATGATCTTCTTAGAAAGTCTAGTAGGAGATTTAAGGAATTTGATCAATTTGAAACAGATAACCAAACTCCAATTTTAGTTTCTTAATTATACGATTTAAATATATAGTCCTACCCTAGTCCAAACAGTTAAAAAAATACTTATCCCATAAAAACAGTATGAAACACATCATATAACAAAGTTATATAGATTCTTACGATTAGTTAAATCTACTAAATCCATTTGCAAAAACAATATTAGGCAAAAAGGTTTAGCCATTTGAAAAAAAAAGAAAATATTTTTTCAACCCACAACACAAAAACTAAAACTATAGTATTCATCTTACAAATTGAGCACTAAACTAAGGCCAAATTACGTTTAAAAACAAACTCTATTCGGTATTATATACGTATGAAAACAATAACCATTATTTTAATAACGTGTCTTGCCTTGATAGCAGCAACAAAACTTTATGGAAATTTAACTAAAAAAAAGATAGTAACCAATACAACAACAACACAAAATGAAACCGAAACAATAACGCAATTTCATGATTTATCCTACACAACATTATTAGGTGATATCATCCCCTTATCTACCTATAAAGGAAAGGTTTTATTAATTGTAAACACAGCCAGTCATTGTGGATTTACTTACCAATACACACATTTACAAAAATTATATGAAACGTTTCAAGATAAAGACTTTGAAATTATTGGCTTTCCTTGTAATCAATTTGGGAACCAAGAACCTGGCAGTAATGAAGATATTAAACAATTTTGTGACTTACGTTACAAAACTACCTTTCCAATGTCAGAAAAAATTGATGTTGCTGGTAAAAATCAAAACCCTATCTACACATTTTTAACTTCCCCTAAAACCAACCCCAATTTCTCAGGTCCAATCAACTGGAACTTTAATAAATTCTTAATCGATCAAAATGGCAACGTAATTGCTCGGTTTAGCTCCTTGGAAAAACCTAATTCTAAAAAAATTAAAAATCTAATTAATAAATCATTAGCAACAAACAAAAAAACAACAACTAAAAAAAATTAACTACGTTGTAACCCCTCAAGAATTTGCTGTAACAAAGGATTCGATAACGTTCCCTTATAAGCAGGTTTTTTAGTTCCATCATTTTTAGTTAAAATCACAAAACTATAAACAGATTCTGTCATTCCATCCAAAATATATCCCGCTAAATTATTAACTCCCAAATTAGATAACGTTCCTGATTTCACATACACATGATACCGGTCCGGTAATTCAATCGAATCATAATCCGCTTCTTCTCTAACATCAACAAACATTGTTTTAACTAGTTCAGGATATTTTTGATGAAAGTAATCTAAAAATTGATTCATATGATTTGCTGTTAACCGATTATGATGAGATAACCCTGACCCATCTTGTAAAACAAACTGTGATGGCTCTAAATCTAACTTATCTTCCAAAAACTGTTTCATCAAACGAAGTCCCTTACGATGCGTACCAGGATCACCATACTCTAACCTACCTAAAATTTTAAGAATAATACTAGCAATTATATTACTACTTTCTTGGTTCATTTCTTCTAAATAATTAGATAAAGGTAACGACGTTAAGGTAAGCAAACGCTTTTTTTTACGAGTTAAAAACGAATCAAAATGTAATGGCTCTATCACCTTAATATCATGATCAAGCAAAACCTGTTTTAACATTGATGCATAAAAATGAGTCGGTCTAGAAACCCTTAACTGTAAATTCGTATACGCCTCATCTTGCTTAGACACCTTACCTCTAATAATATATTTATCATAACTGGGCCGCTGTTGTAACGAAATAGCAGGAAAACCTCGCTCATCAGGTGACAAAAATTGTAACGATCGAACATCCAATTCAACAAAATTAGTTTGTGGTGATACCTGAAGTTGTTTATCTTCTGCATCAACCAATAACTGCACTTGATTATAATTAAAATTAAAAGCGCCTCCTAAAGCATAATAATAACGAGCACTGTTACCATACCGATTCGCATCTAATTGAATCATAGAACTATCCAAAACAATGGATTTTAGTCGTCTAACATTCTTCTTTAGCAAAGCCTGAGCGATCAAATGAAATTGCTCTAAAGTTTGGTTAGGGTCCCCTACCCCTTTAACATATAAAGTGGGTAAAGACTCTTTATCCAAATAAACCTTTGTCTTAAAACGAAACGAAGTCGATAAATACTCTAAACAAGTTCCCGTCAAAAGTAACTTCGTTAAAGATGCCGGAATAAAATCAGAATCATCCCGAACAGAAAAAATATAATTATCCTTATCCAGATCCTTAAGTGAAACCGCTACATCAACATGCTTATACACATCAGACTGAAGAGTCTCTTCAAGAGAACGTGTCGAAAAAGCAAACACATAGTCTGCACATAATACAACAAGAAAAAAACAAAAAAAGCGTCTCATTTAAGCCAGCTTTCGAATAGCATTAATACGCTGTAATACAGGAGGATGGGTATAATCAACCCATACTTTTAAGTAACTTGGTTCTAAATTTGACAAATTATCAACTGATAAACGTTTTAACCCCCCAATCATAGCATCTGGCAAGGCTGTGGTACGAACAGCAAAAGCATCAGCCTCAAACTCATGTTTTCGTGATAGATAATTAGACAAAACACCAATCACCGCCTCAATCGGCTGAAACAAAAACCCAAAAAAGATTAACGAACTATAAATTGAAACAGATTCCATCCCAAAGGCCTCCGCTAACAAAACATTATTTAAAAATAATGACAGCAAAAATAACATTAACCCACTCGTAACCACAGATAAAGCTAAAGACTTATGAATATGACGTAACTTATAATGACCCATTTCATGAGCCAAAATAGCCAATAATTCATCGGCGCTATGTTTTTCAATTAAAGTATCAAACAAAACAATACGACGTTGCTTACCAAACCCAGTAAAATAAGCATTTGATTTACTCGAACGCTTACTCCCATCCATCTTATAAATCCCCTCAAACGAAAAATTATGTTCCAAAGAATACGCTTCAAGTTTTGTTTTTAATTCACCGTCTTCTAATGGTTCAAAGGTATTAAACAAAGGCATAATAAAACTGGGTGCGATATACACTAAAATAAGTTGAACGAAAATTAAAAATCCCCACGCAACACCCCAAGCCATACTTCCTAACGATTCAAAAAACCATAAAATAGCCATCAAAATAGGAATTCCAATTAAGAAAGAAAGCAACATAGATTTTAAAAAATCCATCCAAAAAATAGACTTAGTACTTTTATTAAACCCATAGGATTCTTCAATAACAAACGTTGAATAATAAGAAAAAGGTATCCCCATAAACATCATACCAAGCAATAAAATCAAAATGTAAACTACCCCTGCAAACAAAGACGATAATTCTAAAGAACGTACAAATACATCTAACTGATTAAAGCCGCCCAAAAGAATAAAAGGAACAACAACAATTAACGTAACGGTTTGTTGAATAAAACCAAAACGAGTCGTTTCCTTTAAATACCGTTGAGATTTTGCATATTTTTCATCATCATAAACTCCCCGAAACTCAGCCGGTATAGTAGTAGACACACAACGAATATTTAACCACTCTACAATAGAATCAAATAAATAAAATGAAATATAAAAACCTAAGATCAAAATTAAAAAAACATTCATAAAATAAGAGTACCCAAAATCATGATGTTTGTAAAATTAATTAGGCTTAGCATTACGAGCTGCATTACGAATCACTTCGGGCAAAGCCGGATGAATATAAATCATATTTAACAAATCCTCATGCTTAGCATGTAAATTCATCGCCATAATACACATATGAATCATAGTAGCAGCCTCTTTACCAATAATATGAGCCCCCAACAAACAATGTGTTTTTGTATCAAAAATAAGTTTCACAAAATCTTTATCAGACTGTAACGCCATCCCCATAGCCGAATCTTTATACCAGTTCACACCACAATAATAATCTCTATTTTGAGCAATACAATCCCGTTCTGTTAAACCAACACCTGCTACTTGAGGATTTGTAAAAATAGCATAAGGAACTGGTGGATACTTAATTGGAAGCCCATCATCTTCCTTAACAACATGATCAAATAAATATTGACCTTCAAAATTAGCAGAATGACGAAACTGATACCGTCCAATAATATCACCAAAAGCATATACATTCTTTACAGCTGTTTCCAAATAATCATCAACCTGAATAAACCCTTTATCATCACAAACAATATCCGTATTTTGAACACCTAAACAATCAGAGTTAGGTTGAATACCCGTTGCAACCAATAATTGATCCGACTGCAAAATATCCCCATTAGCTAATGTAACATGAAAGGCATCATCTAAATACTTAACATGAACTGGAAGATTCCCAAAAATAAGGCGATGATGCTTTGAAAATTGTTCTTCAAAATTTAAAATAATGTCATCATCTTCATGTTTAATCATCCGACTTCGTACTAAAAACGTCACCTCCACACCCAACGCTTGAAAATAATAACCAAGCTCAGCTGCAATGTAACCACCACCAATAATTAATAATGATTGAGGTAATGTTTTAACCCTTAAAGCTTCTGTTGATGTCCAATACGGAGTATCCATCAAACCCTTAATCTCAGGTATATAAGGACGACCTCCAGCTGCAATAAAAATTTTATCAGCTGTAATAAGCTCATCCCCCACCTGAATCTCATAATTTGATTTAAAAACAGCAGTGCCAGAAAAATAAGTAATATGTTCATGTTTTTCATACAGAGGTTTAATAGAATTCGATTCAGAATCAACTTCATGCGATACATAATTAACTAAGCCCTCAACATCAACAGAAACCGTATCTTCAACATGAACAAAAAATTGCTTAGCTTTTTTAATATCAGCAATAATATCAGCAGAATGAATTAACATTTTAGAAGGAATACAACCCCGATTTAGGCAAGTTCCGCCCAAAGGGCCATGATCCACAATAGCAACACGATACCCCAAATTAGCAGCAGGACGAGTTAACTTTGAACCACCCCCAGAACCAATAATTATCATATCGAATTTTTGAGTCATTTCGATTATACTATCATTAGTAATCATAAATTTAGAGGGATATTTTAAATGGAATCATTATTAATCTTTTGTTCATTACTATGTATAATTTTAGGTATAATACAATTATTTTTTCCAAAAGTAGTTGATTCAATGGAACAATATTTAGATCAATTATTTCATATCACAGAACACAACACTATTTCATTTCGACGTATCATTGGTCTTACCTTAATTATAGTAGGGATCATACTCATCTACTCAGCGAAAAAAAATCACTTTATAGGAATATGATTCTATCTGACAAAAAAATTCGTGAATTATTAGCAAACAAGAGTTTAATTATAGACCCCATAGCAGACAATGCTATCCAGCCGGCTTCTATCGATTGTCGTCTAGGATCTCATTTTTTAGTTATAGATGAAAATTTAAACGATAATGGAGTTCTCAGTTTTGATAAAGAAATCAAATACAAAGATATTCATGCTGATTCTATCATTTTACCTCCAAAATCATTTATCTTAGCAACAACAAAAGAACATATAAGAATTCCTAATGGATTTTCAGCCTTTGTAGAAGGACGAAGCTCCATTGGACGAATGGGATTATTTATTCAAAATGCTGGTTGGGTAGATTCTGGATTTGAAGGAAATATAACCCTAGAACTATATAATGCTAACTCCTTACCCATTAAACTAGATGCTGAAAGACGTATCTGCCAACTTGTAGTATGCCAAATGGATCAACCCTCTGAATTTCCTTATAATGGTAAATATCAAGGACAAACGTTATCTGTCGGGAGTAAAGTATACCTAGACACTGTATAACTCCATGTCCACATCAATAAACCGAGCCTGCCCCGCCTGCAAACAATTAAACTGCTTAAAGATCGAGAAAAATAATATCCGATGCACAAGCTGTGATTTTTCAATCAAATACAACTGCCCTATCTGTAAAGAGAGCCTAATAGAAAATATCTGGGAATCAAGTGATAATGGCGATTTTACAACCTGTAAATCATGTAACAATATGATCCATATCAAAAAAATACAAAACTTGTTTAACAATTTAATGAAAATATCATATACACAAGAATGCAAATTATGTAACGGACCCACTATTTACCGTACACAAGCTAATATAGGACATCGATGCTTTTACTTTCCAAAATGTTCAGGACAAGCATCATTATTTAGCCAAAAAAAAGAATGTTTAATATTCTTAGATTTTGAAACAACTGGCTTAGAATTAAAAAAAGGTCATATTATAGAAATTGGAGCCTTAAAAATTGATACTGATGGATTAGAACATACATTTGATACCTTTATTAAATCCCCCATAACACTTCCTGAAAAAATTAAAGCCATTACCAACATAAACGATGAAATGCTAGAAAATGCTCCCAATATGAAAGAAGTCATCGAAGATTTCCACACATTTATTGGTAATGCAACCATCATTGCCCATAATGCAGACTTTGATGTTCCTTGGCTAATAAACGAATTTGAAAAACATAACCTACCACTACAAAACAATACTATTATCTGTACCTTCAAATGGGCACAACTCATGAAAGAACCACGATCATCATTATCAGCACTAACCAAGAAATACAAAATTGGACACCTTAACGCGCATCGTGCTTTAGCAGATGCAGCCGTAACAAAAGAATTATTTTTTATCTATGAAGATGCTCAGTTAGTAGAAAGACCCACACAACCATTAAGCGATTTTGAAAAAATATTAGCTAAAATAAATCGTTATAAAACCAAAAAAAAAGAAACTGTAACAACTTAGCAAATTAAAATACTAAATATCTAAATTAATACCTAAATCAATACCACCCTGATCAACCAGAGAATCTTTACGATAAACAAATTCTAAATTCAAATAATCATTTAAGTTATAAGCTGAAGAAAAGCTAAAATAACGATTATTAAAATCATAAAAGTTAGCTGATAAAGAAATATTAGAACGTGGATAAAAATCAACACCTACCCCCTCAGCATTATGAATAATTCCAAAACGTGACCTAAGTAAAGAAGAAAAACGATATGATTGCTGAAAATGTTGAAAATTAATATCTCCAAACCGATTTCCTATCCCACCTATCAATCCAAACCGTCCATTATCAATCCCAACCATAGTATCAAAATAACCTCTAGAAATAGTCGGCGCATAAGAAACATGCGTATTAGTACTTAATTTTAAATTACGAAAACTAGCTAAAGGCGATGATTCACCAACCCCACCCACTAACATTTGTAAATCAGAAGACACATCTTCTAAGTTACCAAGAATCGTCGTAATCTTACCAATCGTTTCAGGATCAGATAACGTTGACGTCATCGATTCCAATTCAGCTAAAGAAACCGTTGTAGCATGAAATTTTTTAATGGAATCATGAATTAAAAATAACGATTCCTCATTAACGACAGAATCAATCAAAGGTTGAATAGCATCGATAGAATCATTAGCACTTCTTAGCAAACTAGCCAATTCGCCTTTAGATAAACTCGATAATTCAGTAGAAATATCATGAACATTACTAATAATACGTTTAATCTGAGAAAACAAAATAGGATCCATTAAAAATGACTTTAAGTGAGTAAGAATAGCCTCTGATTGAACTAAATTTTGAGACCCTAAATCAATAAAATTAGCTAAGTCAGACCCTGACTTTCCATTGATAATATCACCATCCTGTAAAAATGATTCAACATTCAAACCAGGCTCAATCTGAATATAATTTTCACCAACTAACCCATCAAACATAATCTTAACTTTTGAATCATCCGGAATTTCAATCTGTCCATCAACAAAAAATTTAACATCAATGTGTATAGGAAGAGGTGAAATATAAACAACATGACCAATCGTATAACCACGATAACGAACTGCAGCACCATCAATAAGCCCCCCAATATGATCAAACCGTCCAACCAACTCATACCCTGTAACTTTACGAAAAATATCACTTTGCCAAATAATTAGCACCATAGAAACAACAAGCATTAAAAAAGTAAAAATCCCAACAACAAGGGACTTATTAGAATCTCTATCCATTAGTTTTTCCGTTAATAAAAGTGTTAATAACTTTATTTGATGATGTCATAATCGTTTCAGGCGTTTCTGGATCAAACAAACTTCCTTCATGTAAATAATAAATTAAGTCAGAAGTTCTCATAATCGTAGAAATTTGATGAGTCACAATAATAGCCGTAGTATTTAACTCATCCGAAATACGAACAATAAGATTTTCAATATTCGTTGATAAAACAGGATCTAAACCCGTCGTAGGTTCATCAAAAAGCAAATATTCAGGATTATTAATAATGGCACGAGCAAGACCAACCCGTTTTTGCTGACCTCCCGATAACTCTGAAGGAAACATAGCATTAAAACCTGACATTTCAACCAAATCCAATGCCTGATCAATTTTAACTTGAATATCCTTACTAGAAAGCGAAGTCGGTGATTCTAATAAAGAAAAGCCAACATTTTCCTCAACTGTCATCGAATCAAATAAAGCTGCCGATTGAAATAACAAGCCTATTTTCTTTCGAATTCCATAAATTTCATCAACATTTAATAATGCCATATCCTGCCCATCCACAAGAACCTTCCCAGAATCAGGCTTTATCAAACACAAAATTAATTTTAACAAGGTACTTTTTCCAGACCCAGAAGGTCCAATAATCGTAATCTTCTTACCAGTAGGAACAGATAAAGATAAATCATCTAAAATAGATTTCCCATCAAACGATTTAGATAAATGACATAATTCAATCATAACAACCTCCTAAAAACACTAACTAAAATAAAAGATACGACAAAAAGTAATTAACAACAAAAATAGAAATAATAGTCTTAACAACCGCATGGGTTGTTGAAATACCAACACCCTTTGCACCTGCTTTTGTATTAAGACCTTGATAACAACCAATTACCCCAATCAAAAACCCAAACACAAGCGCCTTAATAAGGCCCCCAATAATATCAAATGGCTCTAACATATTAATAGCCGAACTAAAATAAGCATTTGGATTAATATTAGCCATAGGAACCCCCACAAAAAAACCACTCATAAACCCAACCCCATCAGCCACGCCTACCAATAAAGGCATCATAATCATCACAGCTAAAATCCTTGGAACAACCAAATACTTAACAGGATCTTGAGACAAGGTTTTTAAAGCATCAATTTGTTCAGTAACACGCATTGTACCTAACTCTGAAGCAATAGCCGCTCCAATCCGAGCACTTACAGCTACCCCCGTTAATAAAGGAGCCAATTCTCTCCAAATAGCTAACCCAACAATACCTCCTAATAAAAAATTTGCTCCAAATTTTTCAAATTCTAAAACAATTTGTAACGTAAACGCCATTCCTATAAAAACAGACGTAATAATTGTGATAGGCAACGATTGAATACCTAACAAATAAACCTGATTAATCACCTTATTATATAACTTATAAGGCGAAAACATAGACCTAAAAAAACGAAATGCTAACTGCGTTATACCACCTAAATTAATAAAATATGAAACAACAAAACTACCTAATCGATTAAACATTAATTAATCTTTATATTATAATCAATAACCTTTAATGTCTTCTTGGGCAACTTCTTTAACACATAATTCTGATCTACTAAATCTGTATTAAGTAACGCCAAATTCTTTTTATGAGGATCCAAATGCAACACAATTCGCTTCGTTTCAAAATCAACAGACTCAACTGACACATATTTACCATTTAAAGTATTTTTAATCTTAAACTCACATGCCTTGCAAGTCATCCCTTCAACAAGATATTCTTTTTGCTCAAAATCTTTGTTACTACCCAAATTAGATTGGTTCATCACTAAAATAGTACATAGAAAAACAGTAGGTATAACCAAAGCAAGTATAATAAGAACTTTTTTAAGCATGATAATCTCCAATAATGAGGAATACCTAATTTTACCGATATTTTCTGTAGGAATCAAATGATATTTACGTTATATTTATTAAAAAATATAATTATATAACATGAAAAAACATTATTTCTTACTTCCCACCGGGCTATTAGCAACGATTCTATCATGTTTAACAAGCTACCTTTACATCATCATTATTGGGTTAGGAATACTAATGATTGCTATCAGCAAAAAAAAACATACTATTATCAGTGTCATTATCTTCATCCTCTGGATTATCTTAATTAATTACTATATCAGCACTCAAAAAAACCAACGATTATCCATTATTAATCAATACCCAACATCAAAGCAAACACAATTTACAGGAACCTTAACCTATCACCACCAAAACAAAATTATCATAACAATAAAAGAAGGCTTTCAAATCAGAGGATTTTTACCAAAAAAACACACTTACAAACTTCAATTAGGTGATACAGTAAGTATTAACGGCTCCTACACAAAACCCTCTATTGCAAGCAATCCAGGCCAACACAACAAACTCACATACGCACTCTATCATAAAAAAATTGGTACGATCACTATTAAAACCATTAAAACTATCAAAAAAGGAAGTCCCTTTAATAGTCATTATATGTGTTTCAAAGTAAAAGAATATATTATTAAACAACATCAAAAAAGTATGACTGACCCTCATGCAACCATTTATTCTGCCCTTATTTTTGGTGAAAATTATTCTGAACTAGATCATAAATCCAAACAATTATTTAAAAAAGCAGGACTAATTCATGCAATCGTTGTTTCCGGATCACAAGTATCCTTAGTTCTTGGACTCTGCCATATTATATTAAATGGATTAGGATTATACCGTCATTATCAACTCATTATTTTAATTCCAATTAGCATATTTTTTTATATCTTAACCGGTGGAGGAGAATCCGTATTAAGAGCCATCTTAATGGCAAAGCTAATGTTTATCCTCAAATTTGGGTTTGGGTACAAATCATCCCCCTTACATGTAATCAGTTTAACAGCCTTAATCATGTTTTTAATAGATCCATTCATTATTTATAAAATGGGAGCAATCTTATCATTCTTAGCAACATTTTCACTTGTATTTGGTACAGATATTATCCAAAAAAAACTCCCCCATCACTTACCCAAAATCATAAAAAACATCCTCTCAATAGGAATGGCACCATGGTTATTTACAACCCCCTTATTAATTTTAAAATTTCATTCATTACCCCTTGGATCACTAATATCAAATATCCTATTAATTAACATAATTGAAATCATCGTATTATTAGGATTTGCAGCAACATGTTTAGGTATTATTTGTTTTCCTTTAGCCTTGTTAATCCATCAAGTATCATGGCTATGCATTCAAATAATTATTATAGTAAGTAACGAAGTAAGTAGCCTACCTTTGTCAGATATTCCTATTAACCATCACAATTTAAATACCTGCTTATTTTTGCTAGCAACTTGGGTAGTCTTTAAAACAAACTATACCTTAAAAACAAAAACCTATAGCTGTATAGGATTAATACTAATAGGTATGAATATCTATTATTTTCAATACCATCGCACAGCTATAATCACTCACCTTGATATTGGACAAGGTGATGCTACTCTCATTAAAACCAATCAACTAACCTGTTTAATTGACACAGGACCTCCCTATGACAAACGATTAGGCTCCATAACCTATAATGTCTTATTACCAGCATTACGCTATTATGGAATCCGACAGTTAGATCTGTTAATAATTACTCATTTTGATAAAGATCATGCTGGAAATTTAAAATCATTATTAGCAAACATTCCCATCAAAACCATATTACATAACGGAAATTTAACAAACTATCTAAACAAACATAAACTTACAATTCCAAAAAACACTCATGAAGAAACCGTCTGTAATCAAAACGAACTAAACTATAAAACCTTACAGTTTAAATTTTTAAATCCTTGCCAACATCCTCATCAAACAAATAAAAATAATCAATCATTAGTATTTAAACTAACCAAACACCCCTACTCCATTTTATTTACAGGTGATATCGAAGAACAAACGGAATACACCTTACTAAAAAATAATTTACCTGATCTAAAAAGCACACTACTAAAAGTAGGTCATCATGGTAGCAAAACATCGACAAACAAACTCTTTTTAAAGTCAGTAACCCCTCAACAAAGTATTATCTCAGCAGGAAAAAACAATCGTTATAATCACCCACATTCATCCGTCATATCAAAGCTAAAACACTATGGAAAAATCTGGCGTACCGATCAGGCAGGTGCAATCATTATCAAACTAAGCAAAACATTATCCATCCAATCATTTTTAAACTAAAAAATAAAAACAACTTACCACTAGTACTATTTATTTCCTGCCAATTTCATATCATGATAATAAAAATCTAAGGTATCACTAGGATACTGAATACTATGAAACATTGCCTTAGCAACATCTTGAGCAGCTATAGCTTTCATACAAGATAATGAGCCAATCAAAAAAATCGAGAATAATGGAAAAATAAGCTTACCTATATATTCACCTAACCGAAACTGTTTTCGTTTCCCTAACAAAAGACCTGGCTTAAAAACAAGTACAGTTAAACCCGTTAACGATCGTACATAATGTTCTAACTTACCTTTTGTTGCAAGGTAATAATTCGTTGATTTAGAATCTGAACCAACCGATGAAACAAGGGCTAAATTCTGAACCTTTGCTTCATGAGAAAGCGCTGCAATTTTACTAGGATAATCATAATCAACACGAACAAACTGCTCTACAGATCCAGCATCCTTTAAAGTAGTCCCTAAACAACAATAAACATCATCCACATCAAATAAAAATCGATACTCATCCAAACAATCAAAATCAATCACATATTCTTCACACCTAGGATGACTCGAACCCGTTAACGTCCTTACCGCAATGTATATCTTTGAGTAAAATGAATCTTGTAATAATAAATCCAGTAAATGGCTCCCCACCAAACCAGAACTACCAAAAATAACAGCTTTACGCTCACGCTTCTGATTCTCTAAAGAAAAGTTATCATTCATACACTTAAGTATAAAACGTAAACAGCATTCTAAACACCTTTTAAGCGTATCCAAAGTCGTTTAAATAACAATTTTGTATCAGCTACAACCGGATTTTGAACCACAACCTTGGTTTGGGAATCATCTAGCGACTGACTTAATCGATACGTAAATAAAAATTGTGGTGCTGAATCAAGAAGGTTTGCCATACTACCAAACCGTAAATCATGAATATTAAGACCTGTTTTGGAATAAGAAGCCTTATAAAATCCATTGGTTACAAAACGAACAAAATTACTCCGTTCATCCATAAACAACGATTCATCAACCCCTGGGTTTTCAATAAACAACGGTTGTTCTTGCTGAGATGTATCAAATAAGGAACGTAACGCAACATAAAAACCCTTATCTGTTTTTACCGTAGCTGACCACAATATAATATTAAACGGCGTAGGACGTGTCATCATCTGAGAATACTCAATATTATGATATTCAAAATAAGCTTTAAAATCATAATATAGTTTCCATTTAACTCCCAAAGTAAGTAATAAATAAACAGAACTAACAAGCAAACTCATTTTCATAATAGTAAGCAATCGTTTAGAGAATGGCTTAAATAAACATACCCCTATTCCAAGTAATATCCAGCTTGTATACAAAGGATCAATAATAAAAATAGAATTAAACGCTATACGAGGTGCTAAAGGCCAAAACAACTGAGTTCCCCAACTTGTAAAACAATCTAATAACGTATGTGTTAAAAAAACCCAAAAATATAACCAATACCAAAGTTTAAAAGATACTTTTTCTGAAATAAGACGCGTTAAATAGGTAGCTAAAAATGGAAAAAACAAACAAAAGAGTAAGGAATGGGTAAAACCACGATGATGTTTAAGCATCAAAAAGTCATCATTAAATAACGATAACGGAATACTATCCAAATCAGGAAATGTACCCGCAAGTCCACCTATCAATAGTGAACGTTTCCCTAATTGTTTGCCAACTACAACATAAGCCACAGCAGAGCCTAAAACAAGTTGTGTTAAAGAATCCATAAAATTATCTAATCATATCCCTGATCATTTGACTAGAAACAAAAACTAAATAACTATAAGTTATATAATTATTTATAAACAGATGAAGCAGAATCAATACTAGATCTCTTTTTAATTAAATCTAATACATCATCATCCTGTTTTTGTTCATCCGTAGGAGCAAACAATGCTTTGCCACGATCATCAACATTTTCCGGAGGCATTGTTAAATAGTAAACAGCCATACTTTTACGACAAATATCATTTGGAGTTGTTACTTCACGACATAATCCATGCCAACTATTCATAGTAGTATCAAAAAAAACAGCACGATTAAATACCGGCTCAATTTCATCAACTAATTTTCCAGGTGCATTTTTTTCTTCATCATGTTCATAAACACCCAAATGACCTCCCCAAGATGATTGCCAGCTTTCTTGTAAATAAACAATAAGATTAAGTTTACGTTGATAAGGCATTTTTGGATGCATAGAATAATCCAAATGAGGATTTAATTTTCCACCATTAGAATGAATATGCCATCCCCCGCCATTTAATCCTGGATCCGATATCAACGTCTCAATCCCTGTTAATTCAGATAATAAAGAAGTAAAGTCGGTAGAATTTAAAAACCGAAAAGTATCATAAGTCGTTTTAGGAAAAACATTCCAATTGTTCGATACTTTTTTAATTTCAATCTGATTTTTATATTCATGCCATTTAGGATCTTCAAAACTTGGAAATTCAGCTGAAAGTGCTTGTGCTAATGATTCTGGAAAAAAATTATCAATATAACAATAAGAAAAAGGACGTTGTTTAGAAAAATTTTTAAAAGACTTTTTTAAGATTTCTTTATCAAACATAAATACTCCAAATAGATAAAAATCAATAAGTTTAAAATACTTTAAAACATATTAAATAACAAGAAAATATATAAACATGCCCTTCTTAAAATGAGTAAATAAATACTAACAAATTAAAAAGCAACATTGTCGAAGAGAACCCTTTTGTTTATTATAAATCAACTATGGATCATTTAACTCTTGGAAATCAAAACTTTTCAAGTCGATTACTATTAGGAACTGGTAAATTTTCATCACCAGAAACCATGGAAAAAGCAATCATTGCATCTGAATCTGAAATCATCACCGTAGCGGTTAGAAGAGTCGATTTCAAACAAGAAAAGGATCCTTTTACACAAATCATCACCCCCGACAAATACAGCTTCCTTCCTAATACATCAGGGGCAAGAACAGCTATAGAAGCAATACGTTGTGCTGAAATTGCCCGATCATTATCAGGTAATGATTTTGTAAAACTAGAAGTAACACCTGAACAAAACCATTTAATGCCAGATCCTATTGAAACATTAGAAGCTGCTAAACAACTCGTAAAATTAGGATTTCATGTTCTTCCTTATATTCATGCTGATCCCATTTTAGCAAAAATGTTAGAAGATATAGGGTGTGCGGCTGTTATGCCTTTAGGATCCCCTATTGGAAGCAATCAAGGAATCCAAACCGAAACATTTATTAAAATCATCATTGAACAAGCAAGTATCCCTGTCATCATTGATGCAGGGTTAGGCGCACCATCCCACGCTAGTAAAGCTATGGAATTAGGAGCCGATGCCGTATTAGTCAATACAGCTATTGCAACAGCAACCCAGCCAGAAGAGATGGCAACCGCATTTAAATTAGCTACGATAGCAGGCAGAAAAGCCTTTTTATCTGGCCTAGCTCCTGAAAAAATATCAGCAGAGGCATCATCACCCTTAACTGGCTTCTTAGAATAATGTTTTCACAGCAATTTAATCATAACCTGATTAAAAACACTGTTAGCCAATCCTTATTAACATCCGAAACAGACGTTAACAAATGTTTAAATAAAACACAGTTTTCATCACAAGATCTAAGTATATTATTATCACCTAACGCAGAAAAACAGCTAGAAACACTGGCTCAAAAAAGTGTTTCCATAACAAGACAACGATTTGGTAATACCATGCAATTATTTATTCCAATGTACTTATCCAACGAATGTTTTAATACCTGCACTTATTGTGGGTTTAGTTTGGAATACAAGTATAAACGAAAAACATTAAATAAAGACGAAATAAAACAAGAAGCCGAACTATTAGCTCAAAAAGGCTTTAAACATATTTTATTACTAACAGGAGAATCCCCCAAACATGTCTCCACACCTTACCTTGAAGAAGCTATCCAAATCATCACCCCGCTATTCTCATCCGTAGGAATCGAAGTCCAACCCCTAGAACAACACGATTATCAAACATTAATCAAAGCAGGTGCTGATAAACTAACGTTATATCAAGAAACCTACCATAAAGAATCCTATTTAAAGTATCATACCTTTGGCTTGAAAAGAAATTTTAATAACAGACTTGATGCCGTAGAAAAAGGAGCAAAAGCAGGATTTTATCAAATTAATATTGGTGCATTATTAGGATTATATGATTGGCGATACGAAGCCTTTGCAATGGCTAATCATCTAGATTATCTTATGAAAACATTTTGGAGAGTTAAATATGCTATTTCATTTCCACGAATTCAAGATATGATTGGAACCTTCCATGAACCCTACCCCATTAGCGACAAACATTTAACCCAACTAATAACCGCTTTTCGACTCGTATATCCTGATTTAGGAATTACCTTATCAACCAGAGAACCAAAAGAATTACGTGATAATATTGTAACATTAGGTATCACAACAATGTCTGCTGAATCCAATACATCACCTGCCGGATATACTGATGGGCATTATGAAGAACAATTTCAAATTAATGATACTCGATCTTTGAAATCAATCATAAGCATGTTAAAAAATAAGAACTTAGATCCAGTCACTAAAGATTGGGATATGAGTTTAATGCCTCACTAAATCAGCTAAACGTTTACACGTCTCATCAATAACATAACACGTACTACGCCCAGACCCCTGACTAACAATCAAATTACGCTGAACCAAATCAACTAACTCCAAATGAGCTGTTTTATGAGAAACAGAATACAAACTTCGATACAGTTTATTCTTAATAAACGCATTCTTAGCTAAATACTCTAATGCATCTTCCTGTCGCTTTGTAAGGGCTCTTACTTCAACCTGATTCATAGATAACTGTTCAACAGGTCGTGTAACAACAATATCTTCAGATAAATCGCTCTCAATAACCTCTGGCTGAGTATCATCACTATCAACCTGTTCCGTACTCGTTATAGCATGCTTGTCAGACACAGGTTTTGTATCTACATCATGTAATTGAACTAACTCATCTGTAAGCTCATGTAAATCTTGTAACTGCTGAATAGAATGTTCATCATCTACAGAAACTCTGTCGTCACGTGATCCTTGATTATTAGCCATATCTCGAGAATCTGGTACACGGTTAAAAGAGTAGGTACGATCATCTTGTAACACATCTTTTTCTAAAATAGATAAAGATGAACGTTCTGGGTTTAAAACATAACATTTATTATTATAATAATATGGCTTTAACGGTGATGCTTTAACATGAATAATCACAATACGTTTATCATTTTTAGTACAAATATCAAAGGAAAACTCAGGCTTAGGATAACAATACGTATCAACTAAGGTTTTAATAAATGATTCATCAACATAAGTACCTAATAGATGATAGTTACGTTTATCAAACCCAATAACAACATTACCACCCCTAGTATTGGCCATAGCCACTAAAATAGGTCCTAATTTATCTTCAGAAATAAAAGAACCAAAAAATTTAGTATCAATACCATCACCATCTCGCATTAAAGATAAAAAATCAGACCATTCCATAACTAAAGTATAAAGTGTTTTAAATGATAATCAACACCCTATTCATAACCACCACATAATTATTGACTCAAACAAAAGCAAATGCTAATTTTCATACATGACAAAACTACTCATTATTGGTTCAGGTGGAAGAGAACATGCCATCGGAATTGCATTAAAACAATCTAATAAAAATACAACTTTATATTTTGCACCAGGTAATGCAGGAACAGCATTATTAGGAAGCAATATCGCTATTAATGCAACTGATATTAATGGGTTATTATCCTTTGCAAAAGAAAGCAATATTGATATGACCATTGTAGGACCAGAAGATCCACTCGTCATGGGAATCGTCGATACATTTCAAAAAGAAAACCTAACGATATTTGGCCCCAACAAACTAGCAGCTCAATTAGAAGGGTCCAAAAAATGGGCTAAGCAACTGATGAAAAACTACAATATTCCAACCGCAAACTATCATGCCTTTACAGATTACGAAAAAGCAAAAGATTATATTAAAGCTAATAATCAATACCCTATAGTCATTAAAGCTGATGGACTCGCAGCAGGAAAAGGAGTAACCATTGCAACCTCACAAAACGAAGCAAACAATGCAATAGAAGAATGCTTATTAAACAAAAAATTTAACGACGCTGGAACAGAAATTATTATTGAAGATTTTTTAGAAGGTGATGAAGCCTCAATCTTTGCTTTTACAGATTCTAAAGTGATATTACCAATGTTAGCAGCACAAGATCATAAAGCTATAGGAGATGGTGATACAGGCCCTAATACAGGAGGTATGGGAGCCTATTGCCCAACACCTTTAGTTACTCCTGAAATGTATAAAAAAGTAACAGAAACTATTTTTGAACCCTTACTACAAGCCTTTCAAAAAGAAGGCATTACCTATAAAGGCATTGTGTATGCAGGATTAATGATCACAAAAACAGGTGATATTTCCATTGTGGAATTTAATGTACGATTTGGAGATCCTGAAACACAAGTCGTATTACCTTTACTAAAAACCGATTTATTAACCATATTTGAAGCAATAGAAACAGAAACATTAGCAAATATATCGTTAGAATGGAGCACAGAAAGTGCTGTTTGTGTTGTCTTAGCATCAGGAGGTTATCCAAATGCCTATCAAAAAGGAAAACCTATTTCAGGGCTAACTCAAAAAAAAGAAAATACAGCTATTATTCACGCTGGCACCAAACAAGATAACGGAAACATCGTTACCTCAGGTGGTAGAGTATTAGGTGTTGTAAGTAAAGCAAGTCAATTAGATTCAGCTATTACACAAGCCTACGAAACAACAACCAATATTTCATTTGAAAATATGATATACCGAACAGATATTGGTCAAAAAGCGAAACGATACCAATAATACTTTACTGAGTATGACTAGAAATATCAGAATCATTGGTATTAGACTCTGCGACATAAGATTCTTTTTTTACTTCTTTAGTTAGATTTTTTATCAGCGATAATAAATAAAATCCTTCTGATAATCCCCAAATAGGTGCAACAAGAATAATACAAATAGACACAACATATAAAACCTGAACAATAGAAAACGCATATCCTATAGCAGAAAAAATATTACCAAATCCCCAAATAAAACCTAAAATAATTAAAAACTTAGGAATATGTTTATTAGACATAGCTAAATAACTAACCACTAAAAACCAAATGCCAGGTAACCCAGCTGTTAAAATAAACATTTTAGGATTTGATACCCCAAAAGCAACAATAACATCTTGAATAATTCCCGGTTCAATCAAATAAGTCTTTGTAAGCTCAGGAATAACAGAAATATCCATAATAGCCTGATAAATGCCAAATCCATAACCCAAAAAAGCCAAAATAGAAGACCATAAAACAACAGCAATATTTTCAGGTCGACAGAGTGCTAAAAAAGAACAAACAACACCAATCATAGCAATACTTGCAAAAATAACCATAATCTTAAGGTTCATAAAAGTCAAAGAAAAATTACTAAAATGTCTAAAATATTCTTCAGAAGCCTGATAGGTAATAAGAGAAGAAGGTAACTTAAACGTTAATATTGCAATAATAAGATAAAAAAAACCTGCTAAAATGGCACTAATAGCACCTAACTTACAACAACTAATTTTTTGTTTACTGTCCATATAGTTAGTGATTACACAGTTTTACAAATCATTAAACATACTGACTATCTTTGATACCATAGTCCATTAACATGAAAAAAAAATATACTATTACCTATAAATATTTTAAGCATTCGTTAAAAACCCCCATTACCATTGAAACGATAACAATCACAAACCGAGAAGGGTTTTACGCAATATTAAGTAATAACCAAACAATAATAGGTATTGGCGAAATAGCGCCCCTACCAGGCCTAAGTACCGAATCTATTCAATCAATTAAAAAAGAACTTGATCAACTACCCCATATCCATATTGATTCATCACATCTTAATAACCCAATCCCTAAATTTCCGATAATAAGTACCACACCATCTATTCAATTTGGAATTGAAACAGCCATACTTATGAGTCTATCAACTACAGTAACCTGTCAATGCCATACATTTGCTAGCAATCTTATAAACTTACCTGATCTCAAAAATCAATCAATCGTAAAATGTAAAATTGGACGATTAGAAACAAATCAAGAAGTAAATATCATAAATAATATCATCACTCAATTTCCAAATATAAAATGTCGCTTTGATGCCAATAATAAATTTTCTTTAGAAGAAGCCTTAACTTTTTTTAACCAAATCCCCAAAAAAAATATAGATTATATCGAAGCACCTTGTAAAACAATCGATGAAGAAAAGCAATTATATCTAGAAACTCAACTACCTATCGCCCAAGATAGCCCAAAAAAAGATTTTAACATTCCCTCATACTCAAAAAACATTATTATCAAACCAACCATTATGGGAAGCATAGCCAACTATCTAGGTTATCTTCAACAAGAAAAAACCCTTATTTTTTCAGCTTCATATGAATCTATTATTGGTTTATCAGGAATTGCATATCTAAGCTCCATTATTAGCCCTCAAGAATACCATGGTTTAAATACCAATCATATTTTTTCTGGATCCTCAAACAAACAATTATCTACTTTAACAACATTAACATTACAAGAAAGTATTAACTGGATAAATAATGGATATCATTAACCAACAAGCAAAAAAATATCCACATAGCATCGCTATACAATATAAAGACAAGCAAATTTCATATAAAGACTTAAACCAAACCATCCAAATAATTGCACACTATATCCACAAAAATATATCTGAAAAACGCATTGGAATTAATATTACCGATCCACTTGAAAGTATCTATTGTATCTGGGGAACATTACGAGCAGGAAAAACCATCTATCTCCTCAATCATCGCTACAATACCTATACCACAGACATCATAAACCACTATAATCTTAAAAGCATCTTAACAGCTTGTCCAAAAACAGCTCCATCAATACATGCATCATCTATCAATAAAACACAGGAATCATCTATTCGTATTTTCACCTCCGGAACAACCGCGATACCAAAATGTATTATTCATTCCATTAATACATTAATGGCCAGTGCAAAAGAAATTAATAAAGCAGTAAACTATCAGCATAACGACATATGGCACTGCCAACTTCCCTTTTATCATGTATCCGGCCTTGCTATTTTATGGAGAACCTTATTAGCTGGTGCAACCATACAATTACTAACAACACAACCAAACTACACCCATATATCCTGTGTAGAAAAACAGTTAGAATCCCTAATTAAAGTACCACCACACCATAACTTAAAATGTATTTTAGTTGGAGGATCTGCTATTAAAAAAAGTCTATTAACAAAAGCTATAGAAAAAAAACTTCCTATCTACCAATCTTATGGCCTTACCGAAACAGGGTCCGCCTGCACCCTAAGTAAACTAACAAAAGATACCCTACCCTTTTCAGGACAAGCATTACCCCATATAAACATACAGATTATAAATAATCTTATTCATGTAAAAGGATCATCTCGTTGTTTAGGCTTTGAAACAAGTCCCAAAAATATAACAAACTTAAACAAAAATGAATTTTATAACACCCTTGATTATGGAAAACTAAGTAAAGAAAATCAATTAAGCATTAAAGGCCGTTCCAACAGAATGATTATTATCAATGGTGAAAATATTTTTTTAGAAACCATTGAAACAGTTGTAAAACGCTTAAATAATATTAATCAATTTTATCTACTACCAATCACAGAAAATGAAACAATATTCTTATACGGATTTGTAGACCTTAAACAACAGCAACCTAAGTACAAAAGTATAATTAAGCAAACCATAAAAACCTATTTTTCATCATTATGTATCCCAAAAGATATCCAAATACATAGCTTTACAAAAAACGGAAATCCTCGTTACAGTGATATTAAAACGTTATAGAATTAATCTAACCAGCGTCTGCTGACTTACCCTCAGCCTTATCGGCATCACCTTGTGAAGCATCATCGCCACCTTCAGCCTTAGCATCAGAAGATCCTTCCGAAGATTCTTCACCTTCTTCACCTTCTTCACCTTCTGCTGCAACAGCTTCTTCTTCTTCTTCAACCAATAATCGTGGCGCAGCAACACGCACAATCGATGTTTCTTCATGAGTTAAAATATCATATTTCGACTGATCAAGCGTACCAACTGTAATAAAATCATGAATTTCTAAAGTTGATAAATCAATCGTAATATAAGGAGGTAACTGATCAGGTTCTGCAGAAACAACAACAGAATCAATTTTTTTAACTAAAACACCACCCCTTTTAGAACCCGGAGCAACCCCTTCAAATTTTAAAGGAACATTAACATGTATTTTTTTACCTTTTGCGACTCGAAAAAAATCAATATGAGTAATTTCTTTAGTAATAACATCTCGTTGCACATCATAAGTAACAACATTTTCATGAGTAGCTTTACCATCAAGCTCAAATTCTAGTTTTAAAACTGTATTTTTGCCAAACTCTGTTCGTAAAGACTTATCAAAATCAACATGATGAACAAAAACATTAATATTGTTCGTATTAGATTCTCCACCATAAATAATAGCAGGAACTAACCCTTGTTGACGCAAAACTTTAACTTTGTTTTTCTTTAATTGATCTCTATGTTTAACTTTTAATGTTGCTTTTTCCATAAAATCCTCCACACTGCACAAGACAGGCGCTAATTATAGTCAAATTTACTTATTTTTTAAAGAGTAAGAATAACACGATAAATATTACTCTATAAAAACATATTATGAACTATAGGTTAACGTTAAAAATTGATTCCGCAAATTCTTATTCGAGGAATGTAAAACACGAATATAATTATCCGTTAAACCAGACCAAACCTGATTCTTTTGAGACTCAAATAAAACAGATAATCTATTACCTCTAAAGCGATCATAAAATAATTGTTTTTTCTTCTCACTAATATCACGTAAAACCTTACTACGTCTAGCAATCTCAGCCGAATCAACCTTATCCTCTTTACGCGAACTTCTTGCAAACTTACGTTCAGAATAACTAAAAACATGCATGTAATGAATAGGCATCGTCATCAAATTAGCAACCGTTTCATCAAAAAGAGCCTTTGTTTCACCAGGAAATCCAACAATAACATCGGTCCCAATACATATATCAGGCACTGTTTCATAAGCCCACTCAATAAACGAACGAAACTCAGCAACACTATATTTACGAGCCATCGCGTGCAACATAGCCTCACTCCCACTTTGTAATGGAATATGTAAATAACGACACAATTTAGAATTTGAATTCATCATTAAAATCAATTCTCTGGGAATAGTCGTTGGTTCAATAGAAGAAATACGAATACGCTGAATCGTATCAATAGCAGAAATCCCTTCAATAACATCTAAAATAGTTTTCCCTTCATACTCATATGTTCCAACATTAATACCTGTAATAACAATTTCTTGATGCCCCGCCTCTCCTAAATCAATACATTCACGAATAATATCTTCATAAACCCGACTACGTGCTGGCCCTCTAGCAAAAGGAATCACGCAAAATGAACAATAAAAATCACAACCATCCTGAATTTTAATGTTAGCGCGTGTATGGTGAGAATCGACACTAGAACGTTCAATGACAAAAGCATCTCGTTTCATTTTTTTAGTTCGAATAACAGGATCCTGTAAATGATCCGTTTGAGCAATAATATGATGCGTATTCATTTTCTCTGCATTACCAATCACCCAAGCAACATTCTTTAAGTTTAACAAAGCATCTTTATGTACTTGAGACTGACACCCAATTAAGGCAATTTTAATACTTGAATTAGCGTTTACCAATTGATTAACTAGTCGCTTTGTATCCTTATCACCATTTTCGGTTACGGTACATGTATTAATAATAGCTATATCAGCATCCTGATAATGATGAACCAAATCATAGCCTTCATACCGAAAGGCATTCTCAAGTGAAGCTGTTTCAGATTGGTTTAAACGACACCCTTGTGTAACAAAACAAACTCTTTTCATGCGTGAATTGTACCACATCATCAAAAAAATGACATAAACGCAACTCTTATTAAGATGAATTTAACTGAAAACACACAATTTCATTAACACTACCTAAACGCATACTATTCCCCCAGGTACCTACACCTGAACTTACATACAACTTAGAGCAGTTATCTTCATACAAACCATAAATCTTAGGAAAACGTAACCTAACAAATAGCCCAAAAGGAAAAATTTGACCATTATGAGTATGTCCAGACAACATTAAATCTGGTTTCTGATCTAACTCATCAAAACAAGATGGTTTATGAACCATAGCAATTGAAAATTGTTCTAAATCTAAACATCGGCTAATAACACGACATTGAGATTCTGTTGATTGATTATCATTAACACCAATTAATTGAAATCCAGATAAATGAATTTCCTTATCATCAAGCCAATGAATAGACACATCCTTCAATTGAGATAAAATAACATCCGAACACTCAAGATAATATTCATGATTACCTGTCACAAAATAAATAGGCATTGATAACTCTGTCAAAACACTTAAATCTTCTATCGTTGTTGCACTACTATCAATTAAATCACCCCCAATTAAAACATAATCCGGGTTAAGTGATTGAATCTGTTTCACTAATAACTCAAGATAATCAGAAGAACGAGTACCAATATGAACATCACTAATAAAAACTATTTTTTTTGATTCTGTTAATTTTGAAGAATCAATCGTAATTGTTTTTAAGCGAATAATAGAACCTTGATAACGTGCATAAATAGCACAAATACTCGTTAATAAAATCATACTAATAAATTTATTAAAATCATCAACGTCTATATATGTTGTTAATAAAAAAATCATAAATGTAATTAACGAAGCAAAAAAACATACTCCTAAACCAATACTTGCAAAAAATTTTAAGATAAATAGTTTTGTTTTAGTTTTAAAATAATAAAATAACAACGCAGCCACTACAACAACCATCATACTTAACACAAAAAAAGATAGTGACATACCAATCCCCCATTTCAAACCCATCTGAATAGGAAAAACATATAAACAATAACTAATCAAAAATAAAAAACAAAACTGAAATAAAATCATCAAAAACCCCTTATACTAGGATAACAAAAACTACCCATGCTTAGACCGTAATCGTTTCTGTTTAAAAAACGATGTTAATAAACCAGCCGCCTCATCAGAGTCTATGTAATGACAATCAAGTCGATGATTAAGCCGCGGTTCTGACACCATCTTAAATAACGATTCACCACCCCATTTAAAATCCCTAGCTCCATAATAAACCGATCGAAAGCGAGCATGAAAAATTGCACCCATACACATCACACATGGTTCAAGAGTCACATATAAATCACACTCAGTTAACCGCCAATCACCACAAACACGCTGAGCTTCTGCAATAGCTAACAGTTCAGCATGAGACAAACAATCCTTATCACGTTCTTTTTGATTATGTGCACGCGCTATAATCTGTTCATCAGAAACAACCACAGCACCAACAGGAACCTCATCATCAGCATAAGCTAAACGAGCTTCTTTTAAAGCTTCATCAAAAAATAATAATTGAAAAGCCATTAATTAAAACTAAATGAAACGGGTCCCGAAGAAGAATCATCCGTAATAGGACCACACTGTTTCTCATATTCAGCCACATGCTTTGATAACAATTCTACTAATTTTTTAGCATTACGAGGTGACAAAATAACTCGAGAATTAACTGTAGCAGCTGCAGCATGAGGTTGTACTAAAGCAAAATCTAAAATAAATTCTTCTTTCGAAAAATTATTAATCATTAAATTAGCATAACGACCATTTAAAACATCGGCAGGAATCGTAACATTAATTTTATTTTTATCATTAGACGGCTTAGCATCTTGTTGATTTTGATCCTCACTCATAGCTTTACACGCTCCATATATTCTAATGTTTCTGTATTAATTTTAATAATATCACCTTGTTTAATAAAGGCAGGGGCATTAACCGTTAAGCCATTAACCAACTCAACCGGCCTCAAACTAGATGCAGCTGTCGCTTTACGAATTTCAGGAGGTGCATATGTTACCTCTAAATCCATCGTTTTAGGTAACTCAATACCCACTACTTGACTCTCATAAAATGTAATAGAATAATCAACTTCTTCCGTTAAAAACGTTTCAGCATCACCAATAGTTTCTGCTAAAATCGTAACTTGATCAAATGTTTCATTATCCATAAACACAAAACCAGCAGAATCTTTATATAAATACTGCATCGAACGTGAATCTAAGGAAGCTTTTTCAACACGTTCATTAGATAGATAACGTTTTTCTAAATTACGACCATTCTGAATATGTTTTAGTTTTGTTTGCATACATGCATTACCTTTACCCGGTGTACGATGCATTTTCCAGGTCACTCGATACAGTTCTCCATCAACAATCAAAACCATACCTTCTCTAATTTGTGTTGCATTAATTTGCATAATAGTCACCTTTCTATATAATTAGTACTAGGTATACCGTAACAAAACAATACCAGAAAGTAAATTAAAAGGACAAAACCATGGCTGATAAACATTCGTTTAATATTGTATCAAAAATTAATCTACAACAACTTGATGATGCGATTAATCAAGCATTAAGGGAAATAGGAAATCGCTATGACCTAAAAGACTCAAAAACAACTATAGAATTTAATAATGCCGACAATATCTTAACCCTTGAATCGGAAAATGATTATAAATTAACAGCATCCAAAGACATATTTAATAACCACCTAATAAAACGAAAAATTTCTATAAAAGCATTTATCTTTACGGAACCTGAAAAAGCATCCGGTAGCCGTATCCGTCAAAAAGCAACCGTACAACAAGGTATCCCTCAGGAAAAATCAAAAGAAATTGTAAAATTTATTAAAACCCTAAACACCAAAACACAAGCACAAATAACCGGTGACTCACTACGAGTAACAGGTAAAAAAATCGATGATCTACAAACCATTATCCAAGAACTAAAAAATAGTACAATCGATTGTGCTATGACATTTGAAAATTTTAAATAAAAAACCTTGAATTAACCAAAAAAAAAGAGTAAATTCTACTTAAAAAAGCACAAACAGGAGCAAAACAACCATGTTAAGAACATTAGCATTCACACTTCCTAAAAGAATACCAACGCGAACACTATCAATAAACACTCAAAAGAAAGTAGACAAAATTTCTAAACAAATGAGACAAAAAGATCAATCAATCAATCATTTATCTTACTTGCGCCAAACTATAGGTATATTAGTAGCTACACTCCCTGATAAATTAAAACCTGAAACTTTATACTTAAAAACATTTGAAGATACAAAAAACTTTGTAGAAAAATTAAAACAAAAAAACGTCCAACTAACTCCTCCGCAAAGAAATAAACAAATAGGATGTATGGGAGCAAATATAAAACAACCAGATACATCAAGTTATGCATTAAAAGACTATCAGAGAGAAGTACTGAAGAAAATACATGACTCACTGACAAAAATACAACAAGAAGAAAACACAAAAATCACTGAAGAAAATACAACACTTAATACTAAAAATTAATTAATTCATCTAAGCTAACCACTTGATACCCTTGCAAGTGAATAACCTCAATTAACTCTGCCAACAAACGAACCGTTCGCTTACGTTCATGTAACACAATGATCGCCCCTGGTTTTAAACGTGTTGTAATATGATCAATAATATCATTGTTCGATTGTTTTCGATCCCAATCCTTGGGATCAATACTCCAGCGAACCAAATATGAAAAATGTTTTTGCAATAAAAGTTCTTGCTTCGAATTAACATCGCCATAAGGAGGCCGATAATATATGGGTAAAATACCTAGAAGATCATGAAAAAGTAATTGTGTCTTAGCAATATTTTTTAACAAATCAGCCTCAGATTGAACAGAAATATGACGATGATCATAACTATGATTCCCAACAGAGTGCCCTTCAGGAATTAACCGTGTAACATAATCGGAATATCGTTTTAATTGAGAACCAATCAAAAAAAACGTTGCTGTGACTTGATATTCTTCTAGAACAGCTAAAATATCATCTGTATAACGTGTTGGGCCATCATCAAACGTTAAAGCAACCACCGGCTCAGCTGTTTGAACAGAACGAATAACAAAATCCGAATTAGCAAAACAAACCTGACACGGTACAATGAAACAACTAAGAACGAACCACAGCTTCCAATTCATTAACCATATCCTCGATATAAACAATACTTTTTTGCCAAAACGCTTCTGATTCAATATCAATACCAATAGAACGAGTCATATCCAAAGGTGATAACGAACTCCCTCCCGCTAACAACGTTTTTAACTTAGGAATAAAGGATTGCCCTTCTTCTAAATACATTTGATACAAAGCAAACACCAATAAATTACCAAAATTATAAGCATAAACATAAAACGGATAATCTAAGAAATGAGGTATACTAGCCCATTCCCAATGATACTCATCTGTAATAGCCACACTATCACCAAACATAGATTCTAACCGTTGTTTATAAAATGAACATAATTCTTGGGAAGATAATAATTTATCAGATATTGCTAAATGAGACTGTTTTTCAAATTCAGAAAACATATTTTGACGATGTGACGTTGCAAAAATATCTTCTAATTTCTCACTTAACATCACAATTTTACTTTGTTTATCCGTTAATCGTTTTTTTAAAATATCCGTCACTAACATTTCAGAAAAAACAGACGCTGTCTCTGCCAAAGGTAAAATCGGATGATAATTTGTTAATGTTTGTTTGGATGCTAAAACATCATGAATCGCATGACCTAGTTCATGTGCCATAGTTGATACATCACGTGGTTTACCCAGGTAATTAAGCATAACATACGGATAACAATCAGGTGTTGAACCCGAACAAAAAGCACCTCCCCTCTTATGTCTAACAACAGGAGCATGAATACGATTCCGATCAAACATAGCTTTGGCAATATCACCAAACTCAGAATCAAATTCATAAAACCCATCCAACACCAATTGTTTAGCCTCAGAATAAGAAAACGTTTCATCAAGATTTGGAAAAGGAGCATAAATATCAGATAAAGTCATTTTATCCAAACCTAACAACTCTTTTTTGAGTCGATAATAACGTTGTACCAATGTATTAGAACGCGTTGTAACACGATGTAACGTATCAATGGCCTGCTCTGATAAATCATTAGATATGTTACGAACATGAATAGGCGATTGATATCCTCTAATTTTTCGTTCTGTATTAAAGTCTTTTAATAAATTATTAAAAATATGAGTTAATGTAATGTGATTATCCTGATAAGCTTGAAAAAATAATTTCATAGCTTTTTGTCTCACAGCTTGATCCTTGTGAAGACGCAAATTACGTATCTCAGGACCTGTTAATACCTGTTCCTTTCCATCTAATTCAATCTTAAATGAAAACGATGACGTTAATTCCGAATACAATTTCTTATACCCTTGAGATCCAGTAACATCTTTAACATTAATCATCTTTTCTTCTGATTCATTCAAGTTATACTGAGCCGTTTGATATGATCTTAAGATACTATAAGCATAATTTTTTATTACAGAATCTTGTAATAACGTATCCAAATAATCTTTATCAAATTGACTTAACTCTAAATCAAAAAACACCAAATGATTAGCTACATCAGACTCTACATCATCAACACGAGCTACTAATGATTTAATAGCTTCATCTTGGGTATCAATCGCATTACTTAAACTAGCATACTGACTTAATTTATAAAGAGGAATCAATAAATCTTCAGATTCTTTAAAAGCATCATACAACTCAGCTATTGATAAAGAACGTAACCTTGTCTTATAAGTATTTGCAAAGTCAGCTGAGCGCTTTAAAACCTCATCAATAACTAACTGAATACGAGAATCATCAACAGAATCAAATAAATCCGACAAATCCCAAATAACATTTTCAGACCCAAAACTACCCATTATCTTCTCCTTAAATCTTATAAAAGTACTCTAATAATACTGAAAAATAAAAATAAAGCTAGATATAACAGAAATGAACCTTAAAAGAAATCATCATCATCTGAAGCCGCATCCTCATCATCAATAACACGTTTAATCGGCATAGGACCTTGATTATAAATTTTAATTTCATCAATACGAATCCGTGGTTTCACCTCTTTATCACCCGCTAACAATACTAATTGCATTTGTAAAAGACCTCCAGAAGAATCACTTTGGTACGGATTCCATAAATCATCCCCTATCCCTAAATTTGCATCTACAAAATTATTAAACGGAATAATAACGACCTTCCAACCCGTCCAATCTACTTTAAGGGTATGAATAAATTTATCATCAGCTAAAGTTTCATCATCAGAATCTGGATGAGGTTCAATTTCAAAATTATTATTATCATCATCAAATAATTCAACAATTAAAACAGCACTTTTTTTTCCATAACCTCTAACTAAAAGTTTAATAGAGTTATAATCAGCTACATCGATAGCAAAGTAAGTCCCACAACCACCGACATACCAATTTTTTTGTAACCCTGTTAATTGCAAAGATCGTTTTCCTAAATAAGCAAACTCTTTCATATTATTAGGTTCAACTGATAAATCAATATTATCAAAACCCCACCAACGCGGAAATTGAGATAAATCCGCATCCTCGAAATCATCAACAATAAATAAACCTGGCTTTTGTGGCTGAAAAATAGCCTCACCAAACACTGACGTTGCAGCTAAAACTAAAAACAAACATATTTTTAGAAACATATGTTAATAAGATATCATATCAAGGCTATGTCGCAAACTATCTTATTCATCCACACCGACTAATTTAGCTCATAATTATTAAAAACAAAAAAATATACCCTAATGTAACATAATCCGATAACAAACCGTATCACTAGAGGATACCAAATATCGTTTATCAACCCCTAATTCTGGAATCCAAATAATCTCATCATTAGATTTAAATCCTAAACAAAATTGTCGAAAAAAAGCATTAACACCTTGTTTAGCCAACACCTTGTTTACATTAACAAATTCATTTTTTTGATACGGCATATAAGAATCATCACCGTGAAGAAAGGCAACCGTTACTACTNAAGATGACGATGGCAATGAAACATAACACTGATTTTTAGATGATAAACAAGATTCTGGAAGATAATCACACCGNTCTAATCGAATAGAATATCCTTGCCACTCTATAGCTTGATTTAACGACAAAACCTGTGACGAAGAACCTTTAAAAGGTGACTTCTTAATATAAAGATTCTGCTGATAACAATAAACAGAAACCCCTTTTGATAAATGAATAATTTCACCNGATTGTTGATTAATAACCGCATCTTTAAGAGAAGTTAACTGTGCCATATTACAATCAAAATGTGATGTTAAACGATCTTTTAATCGTTTACCTAAACCTATGTCATAACATTGCTTTAATAACTGATAGATAATCGTACCTAAATAAAAATCCGATTCTTTAGCAGCATCTGAAATAACACATTCAAAATAACAAGGGTGTTCAAGCACATTACATGAGGATACAAGTTGCTGAAATTCTAAGGTTTCATAACTAGCCTGAACACGCTGAAACAAAATATTTAAATGATCATCAAATGAAGAAGTATATTGAGATAAAACAGGAATTAATTCATGCCTAATATGGTTACGTTGAAATGAAAGATCTGTATTAGATGAATCCTCACAATAAGAAACCTTTTCCTCCTCACAATACGCTACAATATCCTGCTTTGATTGAGNAAGTAACGGTCTAGCAAACATAATATCATGAATAACATGTTTAAGCGGCAAACCCATATGAAAAACAGACCCACGCCCTAGCTGTAACAATAACGTTTCTAATAAATCATCTTTATGATGTGCCATCAATACCGTTTTAATACCATAAATACCAGCAAAACGTTCTAAGCAATAATAACGAGCTTCATGACCCGCAGACTCTAAACTATACCCATACTGATCAGCAATAAACTGAATAGGTAATGACATAATCCGATACGAAACCTTAAGCTTATTAGCAAAATCTTTGACAAAACGTTTTTCAAAGTCACGCTCTTTATCAGAGCGTAATCCATGATCAAAATACAATAATATCAATTTTTTATAACCCAAAGACACTAAAGCATAAACCAAAGAAACACTATCAGCTCCACCCGAAAACGAGACTAAAAGTCTATCATCTCGACAAAATAACGATTCTTTTACAATCGTTTCCTGAACTTTATTCTTAAAAGAGCCCATTACATCTGATCAGGTGCTTTAACCCCTAATAATGCTAAGACATCTGCTAATAACTGCTTCGTATGAAAAACCAATGATAAACGACGTTGTCGATCACCATCAGAGGCTGTTTTCATTGGACAGGCCTCATAAAACAAATGAAAAGATCGTGCTAACTGATAGGCATATTGAGCTAACTTATAAGGCAAATAAAGACGCGTTGCATCCCAAACAACATCATAAAACAAAGAACATGTATGTAATAACTGTTTTTCAGCATCTGTAAATTCATAATCCTCTTTATGTGCCTCATTATAATCTAATTTAGTTAGTAACGAATGCATACGAGCATGTGCATATTGAACATAAAAAACAGGGTTTTCACTACTTTGTTTTTTAGCAAGATCTAAATCAAAATCAATATGAGTATCCGCACTATTTTGGATNAAAAAAAAGCGAACTGCATCACTACCAATTTCGTCAATCACATCTGCTAACGCAATCATATCACCTGTTCGTTTGGACATTCGAACAGGTTCACCCGCTCGAAACAAATTAACCAATTGCCCAATAATAATGGTCAACTCAACAGCAGGCTTATCCTGCGACAAAGCTTTTACACAAGCTTCTAAACGTTTTACATACCCATGATGATCTGCTCCTAGAATATTAACTAACTGAGAATAACCACGTTGAATCTTAGTAAAATGATAAGCAATATCCACTAAAAAGTAGGTATAAGATCCATCTGATTTTACTAAAACACGATCNTTATCATCACCAAACAATGTTGTNTTAAACCAAGTAGCCTCATCTTTATANNCCAAAAATGACTGTTTTTCTAATAATGCCAATACATCATCAATTAAAGAATCCTGATATAAGGATTTTTCTGAAAACCAAGAATCCAAACTAACCCCCATCGATGCCAAAACATCCTTTTGTTGTTGAATAACAACCGCGACAGGATCCTCTGAAGATTTTGCTAAATCATGAATATAATCACCCTGATAACCATTTTCTGGAATAGACTTATTATCTTTTACAGCAGCAACACTATCATAAAATAACTGAATTTGCTTACCTGCATCATTAACATAAAATTCTGACGAAAATGATTGCCCTGTATAAGCCAACAAACGACACATAACATCTCCCAAAACAGCCCAACGACCATGACCAATATGAAGTGGCCCCGTTGGATTAGCCGATACATATTCAACTAAAATAGACTCAGAAAGCGTAGCAAAAGAAGGTTTTTTAGATCGAATCGATATGACATAAGAATAAAGATAGTCATCCGCCAACCTAACATTAACAAACCCATTAAGAGCTTCACAAAAACAAACCTTACGAACCTCAGCAATATCATTCAAATAAGCAACCAAATCATCCGCAATTTGAGCCGGTGACTGCCTTAATAATGATGCTAAACGAAAAGAAATAGGCGTTGAAAAATGACCATGATCAGCATGTTTAGGAATTTCTATTTCAATCCAATTAATATCAAAATCACAAGTTAAGTGCTTTTTCAAATAAACACCTAACAAATCTCTTAACTGTTGTTTAATCATTAGAAAATACTAAAGCAAGTTGTTTTTTTGCATAAGTTGTTTTAGATAACAAAGCAATCAACTGATCCTTTGTTAAATATTTATCAGGATAAAAATTATTATTTTTAGAAATCAAATTATTATTATAAGCAGCTTCCAAATACGGTCTACCCCAATGAGATGATGATACATCCCAAAAAGGAAACTTCTTACTAACGTTAGAATTCAAATAACCCTCATCAACAAGTGTCATAAACTTAACAATTGCAGCAATAGCCTCAATACGTGTCATAGTACGATCCGGATAAAATTGATTATCTTCAAACAAAGAAAACACATCATTCTCAATCAAGAAATATAAGTAATCCTTATCAACAGAATCATCCTCTAAATCTGTAATTGTAATAGATTCTGTTACACTTAAATCATCATTAGATTCAGTAATTGTAATTGATTCTGTTACACTTAAAGCATCATTAGATTCAGTAATTGTAATTGATTCTGTTACACCTAAATCATGTGTAGAATCATAATTAGCAAGCTTTTCTGAAATTAACGGATAAAAAAATGGATAAGAATTTACTATAAACTCATAGCGAGAAATACGCATCTTGGGCTGAAAATCATTAGCACCCATTAACAAATCTAGATAATTTAACTTAGCCGCTAAATCTTCAAGCCAGTGTCCCGATAAATCATCATAACCATGCAAATAAAGAATAGTAAACGTATTAGATAACTCATCTCGAGTAATCCTAATTGAATTAGCACCTGGTTCAAGTTTCAATGTATGAGAAAACTTTCCTAAAACATTTGGCGTAACTAAAAAAGAATCAATAGAAAAAGGTAAACTAGGAAAAACAAGACCTTCTAGTACCACCGTATCTTGATAGACAACGTCATTGGGCCTATGAGATAAAATATCTAATTGAAACGATTGAACATCTTTTGAATCTTCTAAAAAAGAAACAACTGGCTTTAAAAACTGCAATAAGCCATCCGTATCTTCACTATACCCTTGATCTAAATCATCAAACACTAAAAATACATCCTTAACAGCTTGCATATTACTAACTATATCAACAAAATCTAACAACGTAATTTTTTGATCCGGATTCAAATAAGACGATTGTTCAATTAAACCTGACTTTAAACTAGCAGCAATAAACTTTGAGGACCAATGATTACTTGAAAAATCATGAAACCCCAAATCACGATTATCTAGAAGATCTTTATTTAGAAATCGAGCTAATGTAACCAATAATTCTAATTTTGAAATAACGCGTTCTGGATAAAAATTACCATCTAAAAATTCTCCCATTAACTGATTATGTAAAACATAATTAACAGCATCATAATACCAATCATCTTCTAAAACATCATTTACAACATACAAGACTGTCTGAATATCATAACTAGAGTTAGAAAGAATCATTAAAAAATAAGCCAAATCAGCTCGAGTAACAACATCATCTGTCGATTTATCCTTAATAGAATAGAATAAATTCGAATTATAAAAATAAGTAACATCACGCTTTAACTCTACATTTTTCAATAAAAATTCAGGCTCATATAAATAATTCAATTTCTTTTCAAGAGTAATAAACTTATTATCTAACGTTGTAAACGTAACATAGATAACCTGCTTACCTAAATTAGTAAGCTCATAATTATAAGAGAAAAAACCATTTTGATCACAAGGAACCTGATGATCATTAACATAAACACGTCCTTTTAGTTTATTAAATCCTTTGATAATAATTCGGTCACTAAGGGTACTCGCAGCTAAATCAACAAAATCTACATATAAATACTGTTGATACTCAACCGGAATATTAGTACCGGTCAAAGATTCTGAAAAACTATAAGCTCTAATAAGATCTTCTGAAACAATAGTAGACTTTGATTGATCCAATAATGGATCATTATCCGTATAATTAAAAGCAATTTGAGAAGAGTTAGAAATAACAGCTATATTTGATTCAAATTCAATATTCTGAGTATCGCCTAACCCAAAAATAAAGCCTTGAAAAAGAACTACAAAAGCAAAATGAAATATAAACCTATTAATAAACATATCACCCTCATAGATGGTGCCGAGAGGCGGAATCGAACCACCGACACAAGGATTTTCAGTCCTCTGCTCTACCGACTGAGCTATCTCGGCAAAAAATGGAGCCGACAGTCGGATTTGAACCAACGACCTACTGATTACAAATCAGTTGCTCTACCAACTGAGCTATGCCGGCTAGACATTTTTTAGAGTCAAAATAGTAAACAATTCAACTCTTTTTGTCTAGGCAAGATCATAAAGAAGCCTTAACAACCGCTCTGACAGGAGCTGGATACCCTTCAATCGTTTTTGAATCATCAGTAGAATCCAAAAAATTAACCAAAGAATGAGTTGACGACCATAATGTAGAACGCTGCTCATCAACAGTTGTTTTCGAAATATCTAACACATCAACACGTCCAAACCCAACCGATAACAACCATTGTTTTAAAATAGAAACAGTTGGAATACAATAAACATTTCTCATACAAGCATAGCGATCCACAGGCTCTAAAACGCTATCGTCATCACTATCCAAAACCAATGTTTCAATCACAAGAGTTCCAGCTTCATTTAAAACACGTTTCAAACTAGCTAACAAAACTAAAGGATCTTTTTGATGATATAACACACCCAAACATAACACATGATCAAAAACGGGTTTTAACTCATGGCAGTCTTGCCAACCAAGCGGTAAAAGAGCAATATTATGCTTCGGCATAAAAGAATTAATAAATAAAAATTGATAAACATACAATAAATGAGGATCCAAGCCAAAAGAAAACTTAGCTTTTTGTTCAGCTAAACGATATAAATAATACCCATTTCCACAACCAACATCCAACACCGTTTTATCAAAAAAATTAATATCAGCAGCAATTCGATCCCATTTAAGTTGAGATTGCCATTCTGAATCAATCAACAAATCACCCAACTGAAAAGGCCCTTTTCGCCAAGGTCTTAAATAATAAGCAAGATCATCAATAGCTTGTTGAGAAATACCAGCTTTAAACTGAGAACAAACAACCCCATTCTCAGATAAAGATAAAACACCATCTGATACGTCACATACTTGTAACTGATCATAAAATTTCTTCGTAGCGTTATTATCAACATGAGATAAAATTTTACTAGTTATACTATTAAAAATATCCTGATTAACAAAATAAGAACTAAAATCTACTGAAAAAGTATTAATAAACAAATCATTTAAATAACTATTATTATCCATAACAAATTGATAAACATAACACTATTAAAGAATTTCTTACATGAGAATAAATAAAGCCTAGAGTAATAAATATTTTTTTCCATTGATAAACAAGTTATAATATTTTACTGTAACATCTATGAAAACCTTAATTTTTTCTACGACACATCACAAACAAAGTAAACCAGACACAATCGCAAAATTTTTAGCTAACCAATTAGAAACCCTCAATATTAAAAACCAATATATTAATGTAGGTGATCTAAATTTACCAATGTGCGATGGCTATGAATGTTATAAAAACGAAACCGTCATCAAGCTTCAAAAAGAAGTCAATGAAGCCAATAGCTTTATTATTTGCTCCCCTATTTATAATTATGATTTAAATGCCATTGCTAAAAACTTAATTGAATTATGCGGACAAGGCTTTCAGGACAAAGTAATAGGGCTCGCCGTAACAGCCGGTGGTCAAAAAAGTTATATGGCCCCCCTAAGTTTTATCAACTCATTATTAATTGATTATCGTTGTATCATCGTTCCACGTTATGTTTATGCCACATCAGATGCATTTAATGAGGATAATACAATAATCGATGAAACCATTCAAAAAAGACTCACATCATTGGCCGAATCATTAACAACCATAACACAAAAGTTACAATAAAACGTATGACATCCAAATCAAATAATCAACACACAACAGTATGGGGAAAATGGGATGTTTTATTAGAAACAAAGTATTGTAAAGTCAAAAAAATTACTGTAAATCCCAACCATCGCCTGAGTTATCAAACACATCAAAAACGACAAGAACAATGGACTATCGTTCAAGGAACCGCCACTATCATTTTAAATGATAAAAAACATCTATTAACGGTCGGTGAAAGTATTTTCATCCCAAAACAAACTCCACATAGAATTGGAAACACCACAGAGATCCCATTGATATTTATTGAGGTTCAGACAGGTAGCTACTTTGGAGAAGATGACATTATAAGACTTGAAGATGATTATAATAGACAATAAATCCTATAAAAACGATTTATTATTAAACTGATTCATAGCATCACGATCCCCATTCACAAAAAATGTATCAAAAAAATTAACACAGGCAGCTGTAATCGATGAAACAGAACACCATTCATCTTTAGTAAAAGATTGCAACACAAAGTCCTTTAAACTATAAGGTGTTGCAACAGGACCAATACCAACACGTAAACGAGCAATATTAGAAGACCCCAGTTCTTGAATAATAGACTTCAATCCATTATGAGTTCCCGCACTTCCCTCAGCTCGATAACGAATCATTCCGTAATCCAAATCAATATCATCATAAATAATAATTAAATCACTCACATCACATTTATAAAATGTAACAAATTCACGAACAGCATGTCCCGAATGATTCATATAAGTTTGTGGTTTTAAAATATGTATATCTTGATTATATCGTTTTGTAGAAACATATAAAGAATTATATTTTTGTTTTTCTCCCTCTAAATCCCAAGAAGAAATTAAAGCATCAGCAACCAAAAACCCCATATTATGGCGAGTTTTTTCATATGATTTTCCAGGATTACCTAAACAAACAATACATTTCATATAATAAAGATTATAAACAACTCAGATAGGCTTAACAATAAATTTAATAAATAAAATATCTTGTATTAAGTTATAAAACTAGAATAAAATAGAATTATGACAAATGCATTTTGGGATGACATTTTTAAATACTCCAAAAAAAAATCTGATATACAAATTTTAGAAGACATACCCGTCTTTAAAGGTTTGTCACGTTTTGAACTTAATAAAGTAGCAAAAATGTTACATTTACGTTCTTATAAAAAAGATGAATATATTTTTCATGAAAAAGAACCTGGTGAAAGTATGTACATTATAAAATCAGGAGAAATATTAATTACAAAAAATAAAAATCAAAAAGAAACCGTTATTTCAAACTTAACAGAAGGAAGTTTTTTTGGAGAAGTATCGTTAGTTGATGAAGACGTTCGATCCGCAAATGCAAAAGCCATAACAGATAGTGAAGTACTTGGATTTTTTAGAGCAGATTTAATGAATTTAATTGATAGAAATCCACGCCTAGCATGTTTCATCTTATACCAATTATCAACAGTAATTGGTAAGCGGTTACGATTACAAACTGAAACATAAATTTATGAATTCAACGTTCCCCTACTTTACTAAAATACAAAAAATAATATTATTTAGCATTTTAGCAATCATTTTAATTGCTATCTTTAATTACTTAGCAGAACTAATCCCACCCTTTTTATTTGCATTCATTTTTTCCTATTTACTAAGTCCATTAGTAGATCGTTTAGAATTTATTTTTCAAAAAAGAATTTTAGCTGTTATCGCCCTCTATATTGGAATTGCCATTGGTATCATTTTCTTATTTAATTATATAATTCCCCCATTAGTAAATGAGTTTAACGAATTAACATCTAATCTTCCTTTTTACGGATCATTTATCAAAGAATGGTCAATTAACCTAAAAAACAACGTAGAAACAAATTTTCCAATCATACAACAATTAAATATATTAGATAACATTCAAAAACAAATACAAACAATCATCTTTGATTTAGCACAACGAATTCCAAAACTATTTTTCTCAACATTCTCAACGATATCTTACCTACTCTTAATACCCGTTATTTTATTTTTCTTTTTATTTCAAGGTCCTGATATAAAAATGTCATTTTTCAGAATTATCCCTAACAAATATTTCGAAGTGCTAATTTACTTATTTTATAGTATAGGAAATAAAATCGGAAATTATCTAAGAGGAATTTTTATCGAAACACTAATTGTAGGCTCTTTATCATTTATCATACTGTTAACACTAGGGGCTAATTACTCTGTATTACTAGGAACCTTAGCCGGTATTATGAACTTAATCCCATATTTAGGGCCTGTCTTTGGTGCAATTCCTGCTATTATTGTTTTATATCTACAATTTAAATCCTTAAATATAGTTTTATATATCATCATTGGATTTGGTCTTATTCAAATGATTGATAATATCGTATTAAAACCCATTATTTATTCACAAAGTGTTGATATCCACCCGCTAGCTATTTTTATATTTTTACTCATTGGCGGTATGGTAGCTGGTGTATGGGGATTAATTTTAGCTGTTCCTATAGCTGGTATATTAAAAGTAGGTATATCTATCTTAGCTAAAGAAATTAAATTTAGAATTAAATTTAATAAAAGTCTAGAATCCTTAAATCTAAATAAAACACCGTCAAACTAATCACCCCATTCCTATTAACTCCATTTTTATTTATAATACAAGTATGGAAACTATCCAAGATGAATATAAATCAACGCTAGAAAACATCACCAATCAAATTGATGCAATGATATACGAAATAGAAAATTTTTATTCTGACGGCCCTTTAAAAACACCATCAGAGTATAAACATGATTCATTTCCGATTATTAGACGTTTAAAAGAAGCTAAAAAATTAAGTGAAGAATCCTTAATGATGTTAAACACAAAATCATTTGCTAAATAAAAAAGCTTTTTAAAGTTGATTTTTGACGCTTTATTAATCGCTTAGCAGACATACGACCTCTAGCCATAAGCCGTCTTGTTTTATAATTATAATGTGTCGTAAACCCCTCTACTTCCTCACCTTGGCGCATTACAATACTAGCTGTTTTATCACTGGATAATACCTGAGAAGGAAAAATACTTCGATACCCCGACATAAAAAAACTAATCACACAAGCAATCGTTGCATAAGGCGCTATTGTCGCTCCAAATAATTCAATCGCTAAAACACAAGCTGCTAAGGGTGTATTAGCAGCTCCTGCTAAAACACTAACAAAACCAAACGCAGCAAACATAGATCGATCCATTGCAAAAAAATCAGCAAACAAAACACCTGCTGTAGATCCAATAAAAAATAGTGGGGTTAACACACCTCCACTACCACCCGCCCCTAAAGTTAACGATGTAACAAAAATTTTAATTAAAAAAGCATACCAAACAATCGTTTGACCTGATAAAGACCGATCAATAACATCAATACCTAACCCTAAATAATCAGTTGAAAATACATAACCTATTAAAATGATAATCACCCCCGAAACAAACGTTTTAAGAGATGGCAAAATAGAAATAGATTTAATCTGTTTATGAACCAAACTCATAACTTCAATAAATAAAACCGATACTAAACCAAAAAATAAGCCTGATAAAACCGTTAATAATAACAATTTAATATCAAATACCTGAGAAACACTCATTAAATAATTATGGTAATCCAACCCCATCGCTTGTGCAATCTGAAAGCTTACCATTGCTGATACTAAAGCAGGTAGTAAGACACTATAAAGTAATTTGCCCATAAAAAGAACTTCAACACTAAAAATAGCGCCAGCAATCGGTGTTCCAAAAACAGCTGAAAAACCAGCACTTACTCCACAAATCACCAACTTCTTTCTATCTTCAGTATTAAATTTAAATAAACGGGATATACCAGAGGCCATCGCAGCACCAATTTGAGCACAAGGCCCTTCTTGACCAACCGATCCACCAAACACAATCGTAGAAATCGTTGTAAACAACTTAACCGGTACAACACGTAACCGAATCTTTCCCTGATCTTTATGAATTGAGCGAATTACCTTTTCTGTACCATGACCTTGAGCATCAGGCGATAACGACTGCGTAACTCCAGCTGTCATAACTAGCACAAAAGGAAGTAAACAATAGTAATATGGCATAACATGAACAAAAGCCATAGCTAAATGAATCGTTTTAATAAATAAAGTGATAGCGCCTCCCACAAAAGCACCAATAATACTGGCTAAAATAATCCATTTAACAATGCTTAATGTAAGAATAGATTCTTCTGTAACGGTATCTAATGTTTTACTTTTCATACTATCTCCAATGAACTTACATTATACTTAGTTATCGTAATAAGAAAACAAATAATTTCAAAAATACACAATAAAGCATAAAAGAAAACAAAAAATGATAAAAATAACTAAAACAAATGATGGTTCCTATACGCTATATTCTAGTCATCACGATGAACTCTACCATTCAAAACATGGAGCACGAACAGAGTCTGAATATGTATTTATTAAAAACGGTTTAAAAAAATGCCATCACTACAAAGAAATATCTATCTTGGAACTTGGTTTTGGTACAGGTCTAAATAGTTTACTAACATACCTAGAATCCAAACATCAAACGATCCTTTATACTAGTATCGAAGCATATCCCTTACCAAATACGACACATAATCAATACTTAGAAACATTGCCAAAAAAAGAACAAAATAGCTATCAGTCTATTATTAAAGCACCCTGGGATAAACATCATGACATAAGCACTAATTTCACTTTACACAAACAAAAATCACTATTTCAAACAATGAAATTAACAACAACCTATGATTTAGTATATGCAGACGCGTTTAGTCCTCGTAAACAACCAGAATGCTGGACTACAGACATTTACAAAAAAATATATAATCACATGAACCCAAACGCCATCCTCATAACATATTGTTCACAAGGTTTATTTAAAAGAATGTTAAGTAAGTTAGGATTAACTGTCCAAACCTTACCAGGCCCCCCTGGAAAACGAGAAATGACACTAGCAACAAAACGTTAATCTTAAGGAAAATTCATATCAAGAATAACACAAACAGTAAGAGAATCACTCTGCATTTTTAACGTTTCAAGTTTCCTTTTAGCATCAGCATACGTTTCAGCAAAAATAGAATCCTTATTAAATTTATTAATATTTTTATTAATAAAAGCAATATGAGTCTTAGTATCTTCAACTACAAAAAAACAATTTATAGCTTTTTCAGAAATAAGTGTGTCTAATGACTGCTTTAAACTCTGAATATTTTTCTTAGTATTAGGTAAAATAGAAATATTATTATTTGAATCCTTACCTAAAAAAACATCTAAAGAAATATTATTAAGTTCCTGATTAACATCCATACTTTGTTCATCACTATGAGGCAAAATAAAAAATTTGATAGTTTGATTATTTAACAAACATAACTCTCTAAAAAAATTTAACCCATTAAATAATGAGAGTGATAGTGAATCTGACACGGATGGTAAAGGGGAAAGTAAAGGGTGATCTGAAACTAAAGGTAGAAAAGAAAGTGAAGAAGGATCTAAATCTAAAGCTGGAACTAAAAATGAAGGTGAAGGTGAACGTGAAGGTAAACGTGAAGATGAACGTGAAGGTGAAGGTGAAGGTGAAGGTGAAGGTGAAAATAAAGGTGATGATGAAAAATTAGGTAGATTAATAGGTGGAATAATTTGTGAAGATAACACTATAAACAAACTTAAAAAAACTTATTGTTACTAAAAAAACAAGTTTCATTCATAGCCAATAAATTAAAAAATAAAAAAATCAATGTATCATCAATCATAATTATACTGTATCACTAATTTAACTAATCTGAAAAATTCATATCAAAAATAACACAAATATGCTCACTGCCCTCCTATTCTTTTAAGTCACCCACAAACTTAAATACTGATAAAAACTATTGTAAAGTAACTAATTTGCCACTTAGATAAAAGAAATAATTAGCTAAAAATCTTACAAAATCAATAGAAAACTAGGAAGCAATACAAAACCTCGTAAACATAAAATTAATCTTAATAAAATATAAAAATAACAAAAACCATAAATTAAAAATATAAATAAATTAAACTAATTATTTAAAAAATAACGATAAGAAATCCAGCAATAAACCAGTAATACCTATAACTTTTGTTTTGGTCTACCTACACTATCAGGCCTAGGCGGTAATGGTGTTGGCGTCTTAGTATTTCCGTCTGGTACCTCAAGATTTTGAGGGCTAACTCTCTTAGGCCTAACTCTAGTTACAGTAAAAGGTCGAGGTATAGACTTATAAAGTCGAGAATCACTCATAAAAAACTCCTATAATAAAGTAAGTTAAATCTTATAAAGAAGTAAGTGTAACAAAAGTAAATGAAAGAAAAAAGACTACACCTCTATTAAGAAAGATTAAGAGGAAAGTCTAAAAAAATTAATCACACTCTGTATTTGAAAAATCAGGTCTATGCTCTGGTCGCCATACTGTTTCTAATTCCGAGTCAACAAAATTATTACTATTAGTTACATTACAAACATCCCAACTACTAATATCTTGATTAAAGGCCTCTGCTTTATAAAACATATATCCTATTTTAGTTACATTAGAAACATCCCAACTACTAATATCTTGATTAAAGGAAGTAGCTTTAAAAAACATACCTTCCATATTA
>NZWE01000020.1 GCA_002697535.1 Actinomycetota bacterium
CTTTGGCAGATTTAGATGAAGATGTAGAAGAAGATGGAGATTTAGATAGCCCTGTTTTTGAGGCTGATCTGAGTGAGGATACTGATTTAGGGGATGAGTTAGCAGAAGATACAGATTCATATTCTGAGGATATTGCTTTGGCGGATTCAGATGAAGATGTAAAGGAAGAGGGGGATTTAGCTAATCCTGTTTCTGAAGATGATGTAAATGAGGATAGTGATGGGGAGGGCTCTGATTTAGCTGATGAGTTAGCCGAAGATACGGACTCATATTCTGAGGATATTGATTTGGATGATTCGGCTGAAAAATTAGTAGATGGGGATGATGTTTTAGATAATCAGCTTGAAGAGGATGATGATAGTCAGAGTAGTGATGTGGAGGATCATGATTTGGTTTCTGATGTTGAGGATATTGATTTGGAAGATTTGGAAAATCTTCACGAAAAAAAAGAAGATTTTGATGATACACAGACTGAGTCTATAGAGGAAGAGGACTTTTTGTTTGATTCTCCTGAGCAAGAGGTTGAGGATGTTCGAGATGGTGTTTTTGATAGGTCTGTTTTATTTAGTTCTGATAGTATGGATGATGATGATTCTGTTCAGAAGCAAGATAATGGTGGTGAGGGGGATGGTAATAGTGATGGAGATCCTCTAGAATCAGACGATGATAATACGTTATAATCGTTAACTTAATGAAACGATTTGCAGTAGTTAATTATAAAGGAGGTACAGGTAAAACAACGACGGTTGTTAATCTTGCTCATGCTTTAACCTTAAAAGGATTTAAGGTTTTAATTATTGATACAGATCCACAGGGCTCGGCTGGGTATTATTTTGGTCTTTCTCCACAAAAAACGTTGTACAATGTTTTGATTGAAAAAGAATCTATTTCTGATTGTGTTGTTAATGTACGACATTTTTTAGATATTATTTGTTCCAATGAACGTTTGTTTCCTGCGGAATTAAAAATGGGTTCTATGAAAGAAAGGGAACTTGTTTTGAAGAGTCAATTAGCTACTTTATCTGGATATGATTATGTTTTTTTAGATTGTGCGCCATCTATGAATTTGTTAAATCAGAATGCTCTTTTGTTTGCAGATGAGGTTATTTTACCTGTTTCAATGGAGTACTTATCTCTTATTGGTGTAAAACAGCTATTGAAAAATATAAAAATCATTAATAGAATTTTTAATAGGAAGGTTAGTATTACAAATGTAATTCCAACTTTCTTTGATAGGCGCAATAAAAAATCAAAAGATATTATTGAAAGTTTAAAAAGGGTGTTTTTAAATATGGTTTCAACTCCAGTTCGTACATGTACTTCTCTCTCTGAAGCCCCTAGCAAACATAAAACAATTTTTGAATTTGATCCTGATTCATTTGCGGCTGAAGATTATTATAAAATAACAGAGGAGTTACTTTATGGAAGATGAAAACAATAATTTTAATGATCCTTTAAGTGATATTGATCCTGTTATGGATGATGCATTTTCAGTATCTGATGGTGATATCGCATTAGATAATCAATCTCAACGGGATAACATTTCTACAGAAAAGAAAGGTGTTGATGTTTCTGGTATTGAGTTTCCAAATGTTCAGCAATCTTTTCAAGGAGATGCTGTTGAAACAGGTTTGTTTGCTAATATTCCGGTTAATGTATCGGTTGAATTAGGGCGTTCTACCGTTTCTTTAAAAGAAATTTTTGAATTTTCTGAAGGATCTATCGTAGAGTTGGATAGATTGGTTGGAGAGCCTTTAGATTTAGTTGTAAATGGCCAGATTGTTGCAAAAGGTGAAGTTGTTGCTATTGATAATAATTTTGGGTTACGGATTAAATCTATTATTTCTGAGGCTGTTACAGCTAACGGATGACCTTTGATTATTATTTTAAGGTTTTAATTTCTTTATTATTAATTGCTGGAGTTTTGTATGTTTTTTATTTGCTTTCTCAGCGATATAGAAAAACATTGTTTACGGGAGATTTAAAAATTTCTGATAGAGTTTCTATTGATAAAGGGGTTACTGCGGTTGTTTTGGAGTATCAAGGTTCACGCTATTTGTTAGGGGTATCTGATAAGTCTTTTACTATTATTAATCAGTTTCCATTGTCAACTGATTGACAAAAAAATATACTATAGTATATATGCTTTCTATCGTTAATCGCTTATGGGTTTTTAGGTTTATAATTTTCTTAATAGGAAGTTTCTTCTTATTTCAGTTTCCTATTTTTGGACAAGGGTTCCCCAATACATCTGGTATTGATTTGGGAGCTATGGCTAGTGAAGGGTTTAGTGATAGTATCGTTTTGTTAGTCGCGATGTCTTTAATTGGGTTGATTCCCTTTTTTTTGGTTACAACGACTTCTTTTTTGCGGATTGTAATTGTCTTTAGTATGTTACGAATGGCTTTAGCCACTCAGCAATCTCCTCCTAATGTAGCTTTAATTGGACTTGCTATTTTTATGTCTGTTTTTATTATGACTCCGACAATGAATACGATTATTGATACAGCCGTTACGCCATTTCAGTCTGGGCAAATTTCACAAAAGCAAGCGATGGAGATAGGTGTTAAACCATTACGTGAGTTTATGTTGAAATATACTTTAGAAAATGATTTAGCTCTTTTTTTGGAGTTTTCAAAAGTTCAGTATACTGATGATTTTGATGAAGTTCCTATTTTTGTTATTATTCCTGCTTTTATTTTATCAGAGTTAAAAATTGCATTTCAGATAGGGTTTTTATTATTTATTCCTTTTTTGGTAATTGATTTGATTATTTCTAATATTCTTTTGTCTTTAGGTATGTTTATGTTATCTCCGGCGATGATTTCATTGCCATTTAAAATTTTGTTATTTGTATTAACAGATGGCTGGAATTTAATTACTCGTGGTTTATTATTAAGTTTTCAGTAATGATGTTGTGTCACATTTAAAAACATTCTTTTTTTTATTTTATGTTACTGGACTATTGTTTGGGTCGTTAGTTTTTGCTACTTCTTTTGAATCTGATTATGTGGTTAGTAATTATCCGGAAGGGGTTTATGTTCCTGGTTTAATTTTTGATAAACCATTTGATAAAGCGGGGTTTCGTATTTTGTATCATCATCGCAATATATCGACGGATTCGTTATCTATTGTTATTGCTTTGCAAAATTTGTCTTTAAAAGAAGAAACAATTTTTGTCCGTGCAGGACTTGGGGGTTCGACATTGGATGTTGTATTTGCTGGGCATAAGGCTGCACAAACCTTTTTAGCACAGTATGCTAATCCTAATGGGGTTAAGTCTATTTCATTGCCGCCGTTATCTTCTACTTATGTATTATCACATCTTATTAAGCCGGATCAAACATCATCAGGGATTGTTCAGTTATATCGTGAGAATCATTATAATTTAAGAGTTAAAATGGGAATTGTAGATAATAGGTATCCTCATTTATCTTCTTTTTCTGATATTGCATCTGGTATTAATCAGTATCGAGTTGCTCATTTTCAAGATATTCTTCGTGAAGAAATAGTTCGTTTTGATTCGGTTGATCAGATTATGGCACTTGAAGTTGGAGGAAAACCTTATTTAGTAGATTCATCTTTAAATTATGAATTAACAGGAAATTATGGGGTTTTACATCAATTTAATATTAAGTTATCTAATTCGTTATCAAAGCCGACACAATTTAATTTTTATTTAGCTCCTAAAAAAGATAATGCTGTTGATCGAGCTGTTTTTTTAATTAATGGCAAGCTTACTGAGGTGGGGGTTTCATTTAATAAAGATAATGAGGTTTCAATGCAAAAGTTTTATAGTGTTTTTTTGAAGTCAAAAGAAAAAAAAGAAATTACGTTTATTACGTTGCCTCAATCGGGGTGTTATTATCCGGTTGATGTTATTATTAGAGCTATGGAGGGTTCTTTATGACCGTTGATATGGTCTCTACAATTATTTATGAAGCTGTTCAGGTTATTTTATTGGGGTCTTTACCTACTGTTGGAATAGGACTTATTGTTGGTTTAATTGTTGCGATTGTTCAGGCTACAACACAAATTCAAGAGCAAACATTAACATTTGCTCCTAAGTTGGTTGCTGTTTTATTAGTTTTAGCGATTACATTTTCTTGGATGTTTCGTATTATTATGGAATTGTCTTATAAGCTTTGGACTGACATTGCTTCTTTTGCACGATGATATTAACGTATTATCAACTTAGTATTTTTTTTCTTATTTTTGCTCGGTTTTCAGGGATGGTTTTGATTTCTCCTTTTTTTTCAATGAAGAGTTTATTTTCATTGGCTAAAGTTGGGTTGGTTTTTTGGGTTTCCATTTTAATTATGTTTGTTGTTCCTTTACCACAAACTATGCCAAATTCATTATTTGTTTATGGGTTTGCTTTATTAATAGAACTTACGATTGGGTTAATTATTGGGTTTACTGCTAATTTAATTATGATGGCTATTGAATTTGGTGGGATGTTGATGGATACACAGGCTGGTTTAAGCTCTGCTTCTGTTTTAGATCCTACTTCAGGTAAAAATGCAGCTTTATTAGAGTTAATGATGAAATATCTTTCTATTATGTTATTTTTGATTATTAATGGCCATCATATGGTGTTGTCTGCTATTTTTGAAAGTTTTTCAATTATGCCTTTAGGACAACCCGTAGATTTTAGTGCAGGATCTCAATATTTAGTTTCTTTAGGATCTGCTTTATTTATGATTGGTCTTAAGCTTGCAGCTCCTATTATTTTAGTAATTTTTATTGTAGATTTTAGTTTTGGTATTCTTAATAAGGTTGCTGAACAGGTTAATGTTTTTCAATTAGGATTTCAGGTTAAACCTACGGTTGCTGTTATTATATTTTTAGGGATTTCACCTAATTTTGGTGCTGTTTTAGTTGAAGTTATTGAAACTGTGATGGATTATTTAGTTAATTTATTAGGATTTTTTGTGACATGATTAACTAATAATAGGATTATAGTATGGGTGAAGATTCAGGTGAAAAGACGGAGGAACCAACTCCTCATAAATTAAGTGAATTACGTAAGAAAGGGCAAGTTTCTAAGAGTAAGGATTTTACATCAGCTTCCCTTGTAACGGTTGCGTATTTATCGCTTAAAATTTTTGCTCCACAAATTTATAACCATATGGAAAGTGTTATGTATCTTTCTTTGGAATTTATTGGTACAGATCTTACTTTTAGTGTTGCTTTATATTTGTTGGGACAAGTATTAGTTACTTTTCTTTATGTTATGATTCCTCTTTTAGCTGTTAATTTAGTTACTGCTATTATTGTGGAATTTTTGCAAGTGGGTCCCATTTTTTCTATAGATCCCTTAATACCTAATGTAGGGAAATTAAATCCGATTGAAGGATTTAAAAAAATGTTTTCTATGAAGCAATTGGTTGAATTATTTAAATCTGTTTTAAAAATGGGTGTTGTTATTTGGATTATTTTTTCTGTTTTATCTCAAGATTTTATTTTGGTTTTATTAGCTCAAGAATTAACGGTTGTTCAAACCTTAGTGATTGCGGGTCGTTTAATGTTTAAAATTGTGGTTCGTGTTGCGATTTTTTATCTTATTATTGCTATTTTAGATTTGTTTTATCAACGGGCTCAATTTATGAAACAAAATAAAATGTCTAAAAAAGAAATTAAGGATGAGTATAAACGATTAGAGGGAGATCCTCTTATCAAGCAACGTCAACGTGAAACACAGCGTCAAATGTCTCAAGGAAGGCAGATGGGAGCTGTTCCAGAAGCTGATGTTGTTGTTACAAATCCAGTTCATATAGCGATTGCTATTCAATATAAACCTAACAAGATGCTTGCTCCTAAAGTGCTTGCTAAGGGAAAACGATTGGTGGCTAATGATATTCGTAAAATTGCTGAAGAGCATTTTATTCCTATTGTTGAAAATCCTCCTTTAGCTCGAAATTTATATGATAGTACGGAACCTGGTTCCGATGTGCCACCTATGTTTTATAAAGCAGTTGCTCAGATTTTGGCTTTTGTCTATAAGTTAAAGAAAAAGAAGGAAAATCTTATTCGGTAATTATTTTTTTGTGAGTTATCTTTTGGGTTGAGTGATTTTTTAAGGTTACTGGAGGAGTGGTTGGATTTTTTTATTAAATGAACGTAGAAGAAAGTTGCTTAAATGTGTATAATTTAAAGGTGATTTTACAATTGGAATGGCTTTTTTATGATTAATTATAACCAATTTAAATCGATGTTTTCAGCTGCAGATTTAATTTTGGCGTTTTTGATTATCTTGATTATAGCATTGATGGTTGTTCCTATTCCGGCTGGATTATTAGATATCTTGATGGCATTAAATATTGCTATTTCAGTTATGGTTTTATTAGTTTCGATGTATTTGTCAGAACCGCTTGATTTTGCAGCTTTTCCATCTTTGCTTTTAGTAATTACCTTATTTAGATTGTCTCTTAATGTCTCATCAACAAAATTAATTTTAGCATTGGGATCTGATTTTAATGGTCAAGTTATTGAAGCTTTTGCTGAATTTGTTACTAGGGGAAATTTTGTTGTGGGATTGGTTGCGTTTGCCATTATTACGTTGGTTCAATTTATGGTAGTTACCAAAGGTTCTGAGCGGGTTGCTGAGGTTGCTGCTCGCTTTACATTGGATGCTTTGCCAGGTAAACAAATGAGTATTGATGCTGATTTAAATGCAGGCTTAATTGATGCAGAAGAAGCGAAAGGAAGACGTGATAAGTTATCAAAAGAATCTAACTTTTTTGGATCTATGGATGGTGCTAATAAGTTTGTTAAAGGGGATGCTATAGCTGGTATTGTTATCGTGATAATTAATATTGTTGGTGGGTTAATTATTGGGAGTTTTCAGCAAGGGATGAGTTTTGGGGATGCATTATTAACGTTTGCTCGTTTTACGGTTGGGGATGGTTTGGTATCACAGTTACCTGCTTTATTGATTGCTATTGCGACGGGTTTAGTTGTTACTAAGTCTGCGTCTAAAGAAAGTTTGGGATCAGATGTAAAAGAACAAATTTTTTCACAACCTAAGGCTTTTGCTGTTACATCTGTTATTTTATTATTGATTAGTATTGTTCCTGGTTTACCAACATTTCCTTTTATGGTTTTGTCTGCATTGGCAGGTTCTTTAGCTTTTTATATTTTATCAACCAAGCAATCAGAAGAAGAGTTGGCTATGGATACATCACAAGAATCAGCTAAAGATGCATTAAAAAAGCCTGAAAATTTGTTAAATACGTTAAGTTTAGATCCTATTAGTTTGAAAACGGGACGAAATTTAGTTCCATTAATTGATCCAAATAGTGATGGCCCTTTATTAGAGCGTGTTACTTTGGTTCGATATCATATTGGGCAAGAACTAGGGTTTGTAATCCCAGGAGTTCGTGTTATGGATGAACTAAGCTTACCTTCTAATCAATATTTGGTTGAAATTCGTGGATCTCGAGTAGCTGTTGGGGAAGCATTGTTGGGACATGTGTTTGTGAGTCGGCCGGTTACTGATTTAGTTCAGTTAGGGCTTGATGTAGTTGAAGCAACGGATCCTGTTTCTAATCAGCAAGGGGCGTGGATATCTGATGATCAGGTGCCTATGTTACAAGATAATGCTATTCCTTTTTCGACTATTACGGATTTTATCGCGGATCATTTTTCGGACGCGATTAAAAATCATTCTGATGAAATTATGACACGTCAGAATGTTCAATCCTTAATTGAATTGGTAAAAAATACGAATGCTGCTATTGTTCGGGAATTAGTTCCTGATATGCTTTCTTTAGGTCAAGTTCATAAGGTTTTGCAAATGTTGGTTAAAGAAAGGGTTTCCATTCGAGATTTATCTACGATTTTAGAAAAGCTTGCAGATTATTCGCAAGTATCTCGAGATACAACGTTGTTATCAGAGTATGTTAGACAATCTTTATCTCGGCAGTTATCGCGTCAATTTTCTGATAAAGAAGATGTGTTAACGGTTTTTACGATTAATCCACGTTTAGAAGAAACTATGATTAATTCTATTCATCAATCTGAATATGGAGCTTTTTTAGCTTTAGAGCCTCAACTTGGAGAAGATGTTTTGACTCAGATTAAAGAATTTATGGTTAGTTTTAGTCGGATGGATAAACAGCCTGTTTCATTATGTAGTCCTCGTTTAAGAACACATTTTAAACGATTTACAGAACGTAATTATCCTAGTTTATCAGTTTTATCTTATAATGAGGTTATTCCTCAGGTTAAAGTGCAATCGATCGGGGTTATTGATTCATGAATGAATTTCTTTAAAAGTGGGTATGTAGGTTATACATTACTTAAACGGATATATATTAAAGGAGATAGTGGGTGTCAGGTAAGGAATTTTTTCGAAAAAAAGTTACACAGACAGAGTATAGAGGATCAAAGTATACAGCGCGTCATGACAAGGATTCTCAGTTTTTAGATATTGATTTAAAGCCTATTTCTCTTGATGCGGTACATTATGATGGGTTTAAAGAGCATATGCACAATCAGATCTCACGTTTTTTATTGAAGATTGTTCCTGAAGAGACAGTTTCTAAGGTTTTAACAGATACGTTATTTAAAAAAATATATAAATTATTAGGCATTAAATGAATAAAATAATTACAAAACTTTGGAATAAAATGGGGTTAACGGTTGTTAATTATGTTAAAGTTCTTGTTCTTGAAAATCATTTAGAAGAGGTAAATAGTTTTTTCTCGGAGCGTCTTAATATTATTATTCGGCGTTATTGTCGTACTTTGCCAATTCATGTTCTTGATACAGAAGGGGATGATTTAGTTAGTATTGCTCAATTGGAATTAATTGAATCGATTAAATCTTGGGACCCTATTCATAATGATGAAGTTTGGCCTTTAGCTCAAATGAGGATGTTAGGTGCTATGAGAGATCATATTCGTTATTTATCTAAAGCGGACCCGTCTCGACTTTATGAATGGGTTAATGATCAGGCTTCGAATTATATTGAACATCGTACCCCTACTGATCATGCGACTACCTTTGCTATGCAAGATGAGATTAAGCAGGCTATGAAAGAACTTGATGATAGGGAACGGTTTATTATTTATGCTCATGTAAAGTTAGATTTAACGTTTAAGGTTATTGGGGAACGTATTAATTTGTCTGAATCTCAGGTATCTCGTGTCTATAAAAAATCAATTACAAAACTTAAAAAAAGTATCGATGCTAATGTTTAATGGTATTATTTTAGTTTAGATAAAATATCAATTTCTAAACGGTATAGTTTTTCATTTGATGTATTTATTTTATGATAGAATGATTTATCATTTTCAATGGTTTGTATTTGGGTTTCGTTGACAAAGAGGGATATTTTATCGGAGATAAAGCCACTAATATGTATTTTATTTGATTCTGTTTTTTCTATTGTTATCATGATTGCTTCGTTACTATCGGGATGGGTTATGGTCCAAAATATAGGTAGTTTTATTTCATAATTAACTTCTTCTATTACAAACTTTCCATTAAATTTATGGGTCATTGCTTTATTGATGTTGGATAAAAAGAAACTACAGGTATTGGTTTCTAATTGTAAGGTTAGTTGTCCATTTACAATGATTGAGGTATCGATATTGGATACTAGTGTTGATTTTTCAAACATTGTTTTTGATTGAACTACGGTATCTTTTTTTTCTTTGGTGTTTTGTATTTCTATAAATGGTTTTAGTGTTTTTCCAATAGAAAGTCTATGTTCATTGATCGTTGTTTCATTGCTAAAATTAGCAAAGGGGTTATAGTAGGCCCATGTATAATCTAGTAACCATCCTTCTACATTTAAGCTTGTTCCGAAGGTTAAAATATTATTATTATAGCCTGCATAAATGGAACTATATGGGTTTGTTTTTGGTGTACCAAAAATGTAATAATTAATTCCTAATCGATTGGAGTTATAAAGATAATATTTGGAATAATATTTGCTAAATGAAAGTAATAGTTTGTTTTTATACAGTATGCTACTAATGTTGGCTGAAAATATTTGGTTACTATTATCTTTATAGCCTGTACTCCAAGTAATATTTGATTTTGTAATATTTTGTATGGTTGTTCCTAAGTTTATTGGGATATTAAATAGTTTTATATGTTTAAATAATGCTAGATCAAGTTGACTTGATCGTCCATGTTTATTATATATTTTCTCATAATAAAAGGTGTGCCTTAATCCAAGATTAATCCATTTGTTTGGGAACGTATAACTGGTAAATAATGTGTATAATGATTGGTTGAAGGAATTGCCAGTTATTATAGGTTGATTGCTTTCATTTAGGGTTGTTTCTGTGATATTGGCAATACTACTATATAATAATGCTATTCTAGTATTTTTTAATGATAATGGATTATTGATGCTTAGGTTATGATACTCTGTTGATAGTTTAGTATATTGTTCAAATTTCCATTCAAGATAATCTTTGTTTGTAGGAATGGCCCAGTTATAATAAATTTCTTCACTATTGTCATCAATGGATGTATAGGTTCCGCCCATTCCATTTGATTTTGTTCCATGAGCATCGTATATGCTTGATATAGAAGCTTCTATAGGTGTGATGTTACATAATAATGTTATTACGATAGATAGTAGTATATAACGTGTTAGTGTTAATTTGGGTAGTTGATTAGGTGATAATGGGATCATAATAAAAACTCTTTATTTTAAAATCGCGATTATTAATTGTTCTTTTTTGATAGTGGAATCTTTTTTTATTAGACAATAGATATAGTAAATGCCATTTTTTGCTATATTTCCGTGAGTATCGTAACCATTCCATTCGGTGATAAAATAGCCTCCTAACGGATTATCATGATGGTGTTCCCATATGGTATTACCTGTTTGGTCAATAATGATTACTGAAAATTGGTCAGCGGGGGTAGAAATTGTGCTACCTATTCTTAAGGTTCCTGTTAACGGATTAAAGGGGTTTGGTCCTGCTAAGTTTGTAAATATTAGTACAGATGTATCAACTTTGATGGTATGGGATTTTAATTTTATGTTTCCATGTTCATCGGTGACTAATAATTCGATGGTATAGGTTCCATTTGTGAGTGTAGTGACAGATAAACTAATATCTTTTGTAGGTTCGTTTATATTTATTTCTTCTATGTCTTGGCTTGCTAGGGTTGATTGGTTGGTGATGGATAGTTTGTAGATTGAAATATTGGCATCATCAGATAGGGTTGTTGTTATTGTAAATGAGGGAGGATAATAGTCGTTATCTTTAATAATTTCGTTGTTAATGTATATATGATCGCTTGATGGTGATNCTGGAAAATCGTGTTGTACNACACTAAATGTTCCTAGTGAATTTACTAGAAAGTTGATAGATGTTGTTGTTAAGGCGGTAATTACNTTGGTTGTTTGTTCTTCCCATGTGTTTGTGTTGATATTNAAATAATAGATTTTCACATTATCGGTAATGCTTAATTCTTCTGGGAGTGTTATTGAGATGGGGATATTGGCATCAAATGTACCAATTGTTTTATTTTTTGCTGATAGAGATAAGGTTGCTTTATGGGTATAGTTTGTAATATTTGTTGGTGGTGACGTATGTGATAGAGATAGTTCTAGCAATTCATTTTGGGTTACATTGAATGGTATATTTGCGGTAGCTTGAAAGGGATCTGATATGTTTAGATCAATAGGACCTAGATTAATGATTAATGTATTAGACCAGGTGGATTCAAATCCCATTTGATCGGTTGCTTTTAAGTGAATTTCTTGAGATGTATTTTCGCTATCGGAGATAAATACGCTATTAAATGTTACAATTCCTTCACTGCTGGTTGTAGCTGAAGCAACAGCCGCCTCATTTTTATTGGTATATAAGGATACAGTTGAATTTGCTTCTGCATTGGCTGTTACAATGATGTAAGGGCTATATTTTGTTTTTGTTATCCTTTCTGATGTTANAGGATCAAANTTTGGTCGNTCGGGNNNAGTGTTGTCTAGTGTAATGCTGTCTAATTCGATGTAGTTTGAGCTACTTGTTCCATCATCTGCTTTTAATCGTATATACACTGTTTCGATGGATTTTCGTCCTAAGCTACTCCAGATAATTGGTATATTTTGTGTTGTATGTAATTCACCAATATCATAGGCTTGGATTGTATCAGTATTTTCTACAGTTGAGCCATCCCAGTTTGTTAATGGATTCCAGCTGTCTTCTTCACTTATTCTATATTCTGGAATTAAGGTTACTGTATCATTATCCATATCTTGTAAAAAGTAGCTTATGTAGATACTTGTATTAATAGCGCCAACGCCAACTTGTTCAGCTGTTACTTGCGATAAGGTTGGGGTTGAGTTTTCAACGGTTAAGGCGGTATTAAAGGTTTCTAGGTAAGGGGATTTTACGGTAATAGTTTGGCCTTTACTGGCTTGGACTTGTGATATCGCTCGGTTGGTTCTTGTTCCTACTAATTTAAATTTATCTTGGTAGATGCCTGTATTATCACCTGTTTCTATACTATGAATTAATAAGGATGCGGTTGTTGTATTATTATGTGTTACTAGTAAGGGTAGTAGGTTGGGGGTTGATGTTTGAGGATCGCCAATAGCGTCTGTATCTATTGCTTGGATATAGACCCAATCGCCTACTTTAAAGTTTGTTGNTACGNTTGTATATGTNTCATCAGAAAATAATTCTAGTGTATCTAACTCGTTTACATNNGCNGTTGCTATTTCATTGNTTGGTACTAATTCAAATAAATAGGNTATTCCAAGTTGGTTNGCTCCAATTAAGATATCAGCAATTCCGTCTTTGTTTTGATCAGAGCCTAATNCTGTAGAAAAGGANAAATGATGGTCGCTNGCATGTGTATGTGTAATTCTAAAGGANGCATCGTNATNTAAATTAATATTGTCTGTAAATTCTGTTGTTTTTCCAGCTAGTATGTAGGTTGATTCAATGGTTGTTTCATCTGCTTCAGGATCATTAATAATTAAATCATGGATGGTATCGCCAGTAAGATCGTATCCTCCATAAATACCATGTAATCCTAGTTTTGTATTTCCAGGGACCGTAATTTTTTTGTATGAATCTTGACCGGTTTGAGTATGATTTAATTTTGTTTCTTGNCCCAAATAGAGATAAATAGCACCTTCATTTGAATTTGCATTAGGGGCTCCTATAGCAAAATCTCCATAACCATCATCATTAATATCTCCAATACTGGCTACTGTTTCAGAAAATCCATCATTGTTTGTTTCTTTTGAATAAAAGATGGCATCGGCGTTTTCTATGCTAGAGATTCCTGAAAAATTGTTATAGGTTCCATAAAATAGATAAGCTGCATAACCAAGATTAGCATCTTCGTTATAGTTTCCAATTAATAATTCATCGTAACCATCTTGATTGATATCATTGATGATACTAACACTGTACCCGATATTATCGACTGAACTATTGGTTCCTGTAATGATTGTATTGGCATCTGATTCTAGGGTACCACCTGTTAATGAAGGGCCTCCAAAAATAATATAAACACGACCTTCTTCNTTTGTACTACTGTCTTCTTTTGCTGCTCCTATAACAATGTCATCGTATCCATCCCCATTTAAATCACCAGCAATGGATGCCATAGACGCTGCTAAATAGTTGTCATTTGTATCATCTGTTGTTAAAAAAGGGGAGTCATAGGAGATAATATTTCCAGCATTCCAACTGCCATAGTCTTTTCCAAAGTAAATCATAACTTGATCAGAAGGTGCTTGCGGGCTCAGAATAATAAAGTCATGAAGTCCATCTCCATCAATGTCTCCTCCACTTGCTAGAAATATTCCGTATCGATGTTGATCTTCTGATCCTAGTAAGCTGATTATAGCATCACCAGTGGTAAGGGAGGCTGTAAACTGTGATTCTTGAAATAAGTACAGGGTTCCTTGGTTATTATTACCACTATCAAAGGGTTCTGAAATAGCATAAAAAGGAGCTTCTCCGGCAACTAATGTTCCAAGAAAGGCCATGGAATGACCAAATCGTTTGTCGCTGTCACCTGTAATGGTTATCGTTGCATTATCTGTGGTAATGGTTAANTCTACAGCTGTAATTTGAATACAAAAATAGCTTATTAATAGNCCTATTATGCCNATAAAATATTTATATTTCATATGAATCATTTTAATAATGGGTTTTTTAGGGGGTTTTTAAACATTTTTAAACACAAAATGATAAGTTTTTTTAAGGGGGTTTTTATAGATCTGTTTTTGCAGATAGTAAAAGGTTAGGTTTTAGGTTTTTTTTTGGTAGGTTTTAGTAATGGTTTTAACCATTTTCCGGTGTAACTTTTTTTGTTTTTTGTAATGTCTTCTGGAGTTCCTGTTGCGATAATATTGCCTCCAAGATCGCCTCCTTCGGGGCCAATATCGATAATATGATCGGCTGTTTTAATAACGTCTAGATTATGTTCGATGACAATGAGGCTATTTCCTGCATCAACCAGTTGATTAAGAACATTTAATAAACATTTTATATCTTCAAAATGGAGTCCGGTGGTGGGTTCATCTAGTAAATAGAGTGTTTTGCCTGTGTTTCGTTTACTTAATTCTTTGGCTAATTTAACACGTTGAGCTTCACCGCCACTTAAGGTAGTGGCGTTTTGTCCTAATTTAATATAACCCAAACCAACAGCTTGAATGGTTTTAATTTTTTTATAAATACTGGGGATNGCTTCAAATAGGTCNCAGGCTTGATTCACAGACATGGCCAAAACATCGGCTATTGAGTANCCTTTGTAGGTAACTTCTAGGGTTTCTTGATTATAACGTTTTCCTTTACAGACATCACAACTGACATAGACATCAGATAAAAAATGCATTTCAATTTTTATGACTCCATCACCTTCNCAGGTTTCACAACGGCCTCCTTTCACATTAAAACTAAATCTGCCTGGTTTGTAACCACGCATACGGGCTTCTTTGGTTTTACAAAATAAGTCGCGAATAGCTGAAAANGCTCCGATATAGGTTGCGGGGTTTGANCGAGGGGTTCTGCCAATAGGGGTTTGATCAATGGTAATAATGGTATCAATATTGTCTAAGCCGGTTAATGATTGATAGGCTCCGGGCCGTTCTTTGCTGGTATAAAAATGTCTCATTAGGGCTCGGTGTAAAACATCATAAATTAAGGTGCTTTTACCAGANCCAGATACGCCTGTCACACAAATAAATTTTCCTAATGGAAAGGAAACAGAAATATTTTTAAGATTATTTTCGGTAACATTTGTGATNTCGATACTNCCTTTATTTTTGGGGTTTCGTCGATNTTTTGGGATACTGATTTCTTTTTTTTCAGTGATATAGTCGGCTGTTAAGCAGNTNGATTTTTGAAAGTCTTTTTGGGGGCCTGAAAATTCGATGTTGCCTCCTTTTAAGCCTGCTCCTGGACCGATTTCAATAATGTGATCGGCTTCTTTAATGGTAGCTTCATCATGTTCAACGATTAAGAGGGTGTTACCTAGATCACGTAATTTTTTTAGGGTTTCTAATAATTTTTCATTGTCTCGTTGATGGAGTCCGATTGATGGTTCATCTAATACATACAATACGCCGGTGAGGGCAGAACCAATTTGTGTGGCTAATCGAATACGTTGAAATTCTCCTCCTGATAAGGTTGCTGATTTACGATTGAGAGAGATATAGCCAAGTCCAACATTATTTAAAAATGTGAGCCGATTGATAATTTCTTTTTTAACTTGTTTAATGATNGCTTCTTCTTTTTTAGAAATNNTTAGGGTCTCAACGATGGGAAGTAAATCTTTAATTTGAGCATTCATGAGATCGGCTAGACCATAGTTNGCAACGTGAATATGACTAGCNGCTTCATTTAATCTGTTTCCATTACAGCGGGCACATTGTCTGGCAGACATAAAGGATCGAAAGTAAAAACGACGTCCTTCGGAATAGGTATGATTAAATTGTTGGCGCATTAAGGGGATAATGCCATCCCATAAAGGGTTTTCAATTTTGGTACTGGTACTACTGTAAGTTTTAAAATCAATCGTATCTGTACCGTAAAATAAAATATTTTTATCGGTTTCTGATAAACTGTTATAGGATTCATTAAGATCAATGTTATAGGTTAGAGATGCTTCATTGATGAGTCCTTTAAAACGGGTACGTTTGCTAATTAATTTGCAGAATGATTTTTGAAGGGGTTTATGATGATCAATAATAATTAGGTCAGGATCAAAATCTTTAAATTCNCCTAATCCATGACAGGTTTCACAGGCTCCCATGGGCGAATTAAAGGAAAATAAGCGAGTGCTAATTTCTTTTAAACTAAAATTACAGGTTGGACAGGATAATTTTTCGGAAAATAAGTGTTCTGTGTTTGTCGTTTCATTTTTGATTTCAACTAAGCCATTAGATTCTTCACAGGCGGTTTCGATAGATTGAAATAGTCGAGATTCATTATCATGGCATTTGGTAATACGATCGATGATTAAACTAATGGTATGTTTTTTTTGTTTATTAAGTTTAATGGGTTCATCTAATCGTTTGATCGTGCCGTTTACTAAAACACGACGAAACCCTTTTTTAAGATAGGTGTTAAAGAGTTCTTGAAATTCGCCTTTTCGATTATCGATGAGCGGAGATTGTATCATTAGGACATCATTTTCTTGGTAGTGATCGAGTGCTTGTACCATTTCTTGGATACTCATGGATTGAATGGGGGTTTTACAGGTGGGGCAGGTTGCTTTTCCGATAGCGGCAAATAGGAGTCGAAAATAATCATATATTTCTGTGACGGTACCAATGGTAGAACGAGGNTTTTTGGATCCTTGTTTTTGNTCAATTGAAATNGAGGGAGATAGCCCTTGTATTTGATCAACGTCAGGTTTATCGAGTTGATCTAAAAATTGTCTGGCATAGGCGGATAAGGATTCCATATAACGGCGTTGTCCTTCGGCATAAATAGTATCAAAGGCTAAGGATGATTTTCCAGATCCTGATAACCCTGTAATAACAGTAAGACTATTACGGGGTATGGTTACCGAAATATTATTTAAATTATGGACACGAGCTCCTGTAACAATAATTTTGTTTAACATGATATCTATTTTACATGATGGGAGGGTTGTTCAGTAGGGGGGACTTGTTGGTAAATTATTTTTTATTGATTTGAAGAATTCATTCTTATTAATATGGCTGCAGTTCTAAGGTCAGCTTGATTTATATGGGTTGATGTTGCTGGCGTTTCTGGAGTTGATTCAGTGTTGTATGATTGATTGTCATCACTATTAGTGTTTGTGCTAGAGTTGGCTGATGAATCAGCTAATCTATAGTGATTTTTAATGTTGATTTGGGGATATGGGATGTCATCACTATTATGTTTAACCTTTTTACGTGGTTGTGATGAATCGGATAACTCATCTGATGAGTCGGATGACTCTGTATTATTGTCAATATCCGCGGTATATCCATCATCGGGTATTTTATAGTAGGGTCTTTTCTTTTTTTGAGGGGATGGAGGTGAAGGATTTAAAGATATATTTGGTGAGGATTTAACTTTCATTTTTCTGATGGTTACTAAGATTTGCGATTTTTTAATATTAATGGCATGATAATTTTAAGGTTTTTTATGAAAAACATAGGATATTTAAAAGGGTTTCGTCAAGATGAATCGATAGATTTTCAAAAGCGAGAATTAAAAAAAGCGGGTTGTAGTATTATTTTTAAAGATATTGTATCTTCCTCAAAAGAGTTGCGGTCAGGTTTTGTAACGTTGTTGGATCGTCTTGAAATGGGGGATCGTGTTGTAGTTTATAATTTTGCTAAATTAGGATCATCCCTATCACAATTAGTTGATCATGTTGTTGCTATTCAAGATCGTGGTGCTCATCTTTATTTTGTTGAAGAGTCGATTGAAACGACCATGATGATGTCTTTTTCTGATATTTTTCAAGTTTTGAAACAAGGAAAAGTTAGTATTGATCAAGAGCGTACGGCTCCGGGTAGACAAGGTGCTAAAGTACGTGGTTTGTTGGGAGGCCGTCCTGAAAAAATAACGGATCGTCAGACTCAGGAAATTAAACGATTATATAAAGAAGATATTCCTATTAAATCTATTTGTGAACGATTAAAGATATCTAGACCAACGCTTTATAAATATCTTAAACGGTAAGGGATAAAAAGTTTTTTAAGAGTTGTAAACCTACATCACTACTTTTTTCAGGATGAAATTGTGTTCCCCATAGGTTACCTTTTGCTGTAGCGGCAATAAAGGTCGTTTCATAATCAGTGGTTGCCGTTACGTACTGACTATTTGTTTCTTGAATATGAAAGGAATGGACAAAATAAAAATGGGAGTTAGATTTAATATTGTTAAACATAGGATGGTTACTATGTGTACATTCGTTCCAGCCCATATGAGGTACTTTTTTAGTCTTGCTAATAATTTTAGTTACTTTTCCTGGAAATAAGTTTAGTCCTTTACAGTAGCCATGTTCATCTGAAGATTCAAACATGATTTGAAACCCAAGACAAATTCCAAGTATTGGGGTGTTGTTATNAATGGCTTTTTTAAGTGATGGCAGAATATTTAATTGGTTCATTTTTTCCATAGCGGGCTTAAACGCACCTTGTCCTGGGATAATAATGGCTTTAGCTGTTTCGATGATTTCTGGTGATTGTGTGATAATACTTTTATAGCCACATTGCTTACAAGCATGTTGAACACTGTGAATATTTCCTGCTTCATAATCGATAATCGCTATCATGTTTCTTAGTGTAACGGGTAAGACTATTTAGGGACAAGAATTCTTTTATAGTTTTATGTTTTGGTTTTTTTTACATAGATATTATTTTAAGTAGTCTTTATGGTATGCTTAGCTTAAGATGTTTAAGCCGGCAGATATTTTATCTATAGGAGATCAGCTAGTGCAGGAAGGGGTTGGGATTTTTCCTTTTGATACCTTGTTAGGGATTACGGGGGTGGTATCTGAATCGGTGATTCAGCGTATTCAATATATGAAAAATCGACAGGATCAGCCTTTTATTTTGATTTTGCCTGAGTGGGATCAGTTAACGGATTGGGTAGCTCCTTTATCGACTCAACAAGAACGTATTTTAAAGTATTATTGGCCTGCTCCGATTACTTTTATTTTTAAAAAGCATGATCGTGTTCCTGATTATGTTACCTGTTCCAAGTCTACTATTGCTATCAGAATGGTAGAATTTTTACCTGTTAATTTTTTGTTAGAGTATTTAAAAAAACCGGTTTTATCTACTAGTGTTAATATAACGGGGGAACCTTCATGTATGACTGTTGCTGATTGTCCTGATACAATAGTATCTCAAATGGATTTTGTTTTAGATTCTTGTAAATCGTTATATCATCAACCTTCTACTATAGTAGATCTTTCTTCTGAGGAGCCAATTTGTCTAAGACAAGGAGTTATTCCTTATGAAACAATTTGATTATCAGGCTTTTTTTATAACGAATGGATTAGCTTTTGAGGAGGCTGTTCAACGTTATGATACGCGCCGTCGGCAGTTATTAGCTAAGTGTTCTCATATTACCTTGTTAAGTGGTGTGGCAACACCGTTGTCACATCATAATATATGGTTAATGCCGGATGTTGCGTTATATCAAGATCCGGTTATGTTGTATTTAACAGGGTTAAATCAATTAAATGTTGGGCTTATTTTAGATCCATTTCAGGATAAAATTAGTTTATGTTTACCCAAGAAAGATGATAATCAAGTATTTTGGGAGGGGGATTTTTTAGGGCTTTCTGAATTAAATCATCAGGAGATTTGTGAGAGGTTTTTGGTAGATGATGTTTTAATTTATGAGGATATAGCGGAGTCTGTGGTTTCATTGATACATGATACTAAGGATTTAACATTAGCCTTATATTGGCATGATCATGAATCAGAGGAGATAGCTGATTTTTATGTTTTATTTAAGAAGATGATGGAAGAGGCTTTGGAAGAAGTGGATGTTAATTTTGTTAATTGTTTTCATTTATTAGAGGATCGTGTGATTTTAGATGATGTTGATCGTGCTAATTTAAAGCAGGCTAATCAGTTTACTGCTGATGTATTTAAGACAGTGTGTAAAGCATTAGCAGGATGTTCTTGGGAAACGGAAGTTGCGGGGATTTTAAAGGGTAATATTTTTAAATATTCGTGGATGGGTCAAAGTTTTCCTGCTATTGTTGCTTCTGGTAAAAATGCAACTATTTTACATTATAAGCATCATAATCATCGTTTAGATCAAGATGCTTTATTATTACTTGATTTTGGGTGTCGGTATGAAGTAATGCCTGCTGATATTTCTCGTACAGTGCCAGTTAATGGTAGGTTTAATCCTTTACAGCGATTATTATATACGATTGTTTTAGAAGCTCAGATTACTGTTGAAAAACATGTAAAAGAGGGGATTACTATCGATGAACTTAATGAATTATGTTGGTCTTATATTGAAGCTGAATTGGATAAGCGGTTTTTTTCTAAAGGAGGATCTTGTCAGCGCTCTTATGTTAAACAGCCTCATAATGTGAGTCATTTAATTGGACATATGGTGCATGATGGGGATCCGTTTCGGGTGTACCGGTCGTTACCTTTGCAGTCAGGTATGGTGATTAGTATTGAGCCTGGTATTTATGGTCATTTTTCTATTGATATAGATGGCAATGTGTATGATGAAGAGTTAGGGATACGTATTGAAGATAATGTTGTTGTAACCGGTGATGGGTGTGATAATTTGAGTTCAGATTGTCCTAAATCGGTGCTTGATATTGAAGCGTTATGTTCTTAGACAAATTGTTTTAGGCATTGATGAAAATATAATTTTGGCATTTGTTGTGCCTGATTTAATTTGGTAATCTAGTTTAGCTAGAGCGTTTATGATGATTTTAATGTGATCAACGGTATATGTTTTTTTGATTTGATTTAATGTTTGTTTAATAAAAAAGGGATGTTTCCCTAGTTGTTTTGCAATATTTGTTTCGGGTTCTTTTTGTAATAATAATAATTGAATGAAAAATCTAAAGTTGGCTGTTAGTAGGCCTATTAATTTAATGGGTTCTTCTCCGGCTAGTTTTAATTGTTGAAAAATTTTGAAGCAATCTTGGTAGTCTCTTTTTTTTATGCTTTCTGTTAGTTTATAGATATTACTTTGTTCAATGGTACACATAGCTTTAATATCAGCTAAATTTATTTCGTTTTTATCGCCTATATAAGTGATGATATTGTTTATGTCATTGGCACATTGTTGTAGGTTTTTATTACTAATTTGGCATAGCATGTTAAGGGCGTCTGGAGAAATTTGATAGTTATGTTGCGTTATTCTTGTTTTGATCCATTGCATAAATTTTTCATCTTCCCAATCTTTAAAAGGTTCAAAACGTTGTGATTGATACTTTTTAGATAGTGTCGAGGCAAGTTTTTTTCTTAAGTCGATACTACCATGGTTATATATAATCATGGTGTTTGGTTCGGTTATTGTGCTAAATAATTCTATCCATTGAGTTGTTTCTTCTTTTGTTAGTGTTTTTGTTAGAAATGTTGGGTTTTTTAAGATGATCAGGTTTGTTGATGCAAATAGTCCGCTTGATTGAGTAGTTTCAATAATTGTATTGATGTTACAGTCTTCCTCAAAAAAACTTATCTGAGCGTCACTGTGTTTTGATTTAATGGAATTAACAGCTTCATCTACTAAAAATGTTTCAAGGCCATGAAAGAAATATAGGTATGACATAATGGGTTTATAGAGTAGTAGAATTGATACTGAAATTCAATGTTTATAATAGACTTAAGAAGTGTATATTATAAGTGTGCTCTCGAACTAGGGAGGGGGGGACCAAGATGATTCATCTGACATGTTGAATCATCTTTTTTTATTTTTATATTGTCATATTTTATTTTTTTTAAAATAATATACCATAATGTTGGATTTAATTAAAAAAATTGGATTAATAGTTGGGGTAATTATTTTAGGAACTTTGGTTTATTATTTTCGTTTAGATAGTGATTCTTTTGATTTGGTACATGATATTAATTCTGATTTGCAGATTGATTATCAGGATGAGGTAGCTATGGTTGTTGTTCATATGGCAGGTGCTATTATGTATCCGGGTGTTTATGAATTACCAGTGGGGATGTCGGTGATGGAAGCGATTCATTTTGTTGGGGGGGTGTCATCGGGTGCTAATTTAGATAAAGTAAATTTAGCAAAAGAGATTAGACATGGGCAACGTATTTTTGTGCCTTTTTTAAAACAAAAAGAGCAAGGGGTAGTTCGATCATATGATAAAATTGATATTAATCGTGCTAGTCGGGATGACTTGTTATTAATTCCTGGGATTGGCGTTACAATTGCTAGTCATATTATTCGGTATCGATATGATCATGGTTTTTTTAAATCCTATGATGATTTACTACAGGTAAAATATATTGGTAAAGGCATGTTAACTAAGATTAGGCCTTATATTATGTTAGATAAATGAGTCGGTCAGCGAATCGTAGTAAAGGATCTAAAGATCCTGCGTCATGGTTACCTGACAATAAATCCTTTCATTGTACTTATATTCAGACATGGATTACTGTTAAAGAAAAATATTCACTTGAGATTGATTCTAAATAACAAATCGCTATTAATAACGTTTTGGATGGATGTTAGACTTCAAAACACCAACTCCGAATAATCCACATAGCCTCGTTTCTTTTTCATATCAATGATTTGTTTCCAGATATCGTCTGAATCAAATTCTTCCAAATCATTTGGAATATCTATGACGTTTGTTTCATCCAAGAGCCAGTTCTCTTTTCTTATCAATATAACGATATATCGTTGATCGGCTAAGATTTAAAGCCTTAGCAATTTCTCCTACCGTTTGATTATTTTCCATCACCATTTGATAGGCAATTTATTTAAGAGTGACATTTTTAAAAAAAAGTAAATTCTTTTATATTTTTTTACGATAATTATATAGAACTAATTATTTAGTTACTAAAAAAATAAAAATAGGAAAAAATTAGATTAACAACATCTAAAAATGGGTATGTATTAATTGAAATAAAATAAACAAGGTTATAGATATGAAAGGAATTAGCTTTTTTGGAAAACCTAGTACAACACCATCAGAAGGTGGAGATGGTACGAAGAATACGACCCCAGAACTAAAAAAGGTATTTCAGAAACATGGTTTAACTTTTAATAGACATAACAAAAGTTACGAACAAGAATTAGCTAAGCTCGAGGATGAAATGTATAAAGAACTAAAGGATCCCAGTAACTACCAACGGATAGAAGGAACCATACAAACTCTTGAAGGCATTAAAAAAGCATTAAACACGAAATTTACAGAGGCTCCTCAAGGAATAAAAAAACATAAAAGGCAAATACAATTTAACTGTATAAAAAACCTATTATTATATATAAAACTAGTGTATGAGATTCGAAAAGAAGATGGTGATATAAATACATTCGATTCATTATTAGTAGAAGCTGGGGCGAACATCAATAAACCTAATAAAGAAAAATTTACACCTCTTATGATTGCTGCTCTAGGCGGAAAATCAA